>NZ_JAQLXG010000029.1:0-5051 GCF_028321995.1 Faecalitalea cylindroides | reverse complement strand
GGGGTTCATACACATATAAAAAGGGACTAATAGTCCAAAGTAGTTCAAAAACTACTCAACTGTTAGACCCTCTTTTTATAACGATCTATGTCTATGCTACAACCATTTGCCTTCTGTACATATTTTTATCATCCATCACCATAACATTTTTAAAGATTCGATTCATTTGATGGAAATGATTACCTTCTAAACAATCTCGCAAAAAAGCCTTTTTTAGATTCAATTGACGGAGAACCATTTACTGGTTCTGGTGGTGTTTCTTTCTGTTCCAGCATTTTAATTTTGTTTTCTGCCATTGCTTGTAATTGTTGTGCCTGATCTGCAAGCTTCTGTGCAACTTCGATTTGTTTATCTTTTTCTGCTAATTGGATATCTTTCTTTCTCAGCTGCTCATTTTTGGCATCTAACTCTTTTTGCAGAGTGGAAACTAAATCGATAAGTAATCGATTTTCGCAAACTTGGTTTTCGTTTTTAGTTTTCGTTTGATTTTGAGAAAACGTAGATTTTATAAGCTCTTCTTGCTCTTTTTCAATCGCAAACTGATTCCCGTTTTTTCGCAAACTAGACTGCAAACCAAGGTTTTCGATTTTCTTTCTTACTGCTGTCTTGCTAACACCCAATTCATCAGCTATTTGTTTGATTGTTTTTGCCATAATATACCTCAATAAATAAATTTTTCGTTTTAATAGTGTACTTTTTTAATGTAAGGGGGAGGGTGTTAAATTGATTTTCTAATCCATTCTGGATGATCTACAACATCAAATTCTGTTTCTTTATAACTAGTTCGTTTTCTAAGAGTAAACTCAATGTGTGTCGCTTTAACCCCTCGACGACCATTATTTTTTGCCACAGCCAAAAATTCGACACCTGCTCCATTAATGTCTACCACTGCTTGAGAAATCACCTTACGATTCAATTCTTTAAAATTTTTAAATTTTGTTTCTGTATCAGTTAATCGTCTTAGATTTTCAACACTAATCGAATATTTATGTTCCGACTGACGTTCTTGGCGTTCTCTGGAAAGCAAATATTCATAAAGAATCAATCCATATTTGGATTTAAATTTTTTTAATGCTGCGACATCGTATTGTAAGAAGAATTCTTTCAAATCGATTAAATAAGGCATCAATTCTTCTGAAAAGGTACATTGTATATTGTCATTAGATTGTTTAGCTGGATAAATCACCTTTGGAACTATGGATAACATCATAGTATTTCCATTCTTTAAATCCAATTCTACAATTTGTTTTTGCAAAGATTTAACTTGTCTTTTCATGTATTCGTCGTTTTCTTTGATTTCTAGCAGATCACCCAGTTCTTTTCTAGAAATTTCAACAGTATTGTTTTCAGGAGGTTTTTTAGTATCAATACAAGAAATTAAAGCTTTAAAAATTTTAAATGGAACAACACTCATATTCCATTTTGAAAGTTGAATCAAATCGTTCGATTGAACTACTTTATTTTTAATATCAAAATCACTCATAAAATCACCAGAAACAATCATACAATAAAGCGTATTATTTTTCAATAAGTACACCTTTAAACATTAAAAAAGTACACCTTTAAACATTAAAAAAGTACACCTTTAACATTAAAAAAATACACCTTTAACCATCAAAAAGCCCATAAATAAAGGCTTTTTTTCTTCCTAAAAGAATAAAAGATACTTTAAAAGAAAAGATAATAAGAATTTTTGATAAATTTTCTCTCTATTTTACACCTTTAAATTTGAACAATTGTTCAAAAATTCTGTGTTATGGATTATCAAAAAAAGTGACAAAACTCTGTCACTTTTTTTGTTCATATTCATAATCGATTTCATCGATCATTTCATTAACTTCTTCAATTGATTTTTATTAAATTGATCGTACTATCTCTCAATACCTCTGTCTCTCGAAAAACCTTTATATTTGATTTGTTCGTTTTTAGGTAAATTTAAAATCAATGCTTTTCGATTGATATCAACAGTTTTTGCATAATCTTCTAACAGACGAGGATGTCTAGGTTCTGGATCAATTGAATGGATGTATCGTGCAGTTCCAACCATAATATCATCAAAATTAGCTTCAAGATTTTTATAATCTGCATTTAGCTTGTCATATTCCGCTTCTAAGTTTTTATATTTATTCGAAATTTCTCTAGTAGCTTTTTCTAAATCAGAATCATAATATCTTTTTAATTGATCGTATTTATCTTCTGCTTTTATCGCTTTGTTTTTCCAATCAATCGCCATGTTTATTTCTTTGACGTATGGATGTTTCGCAACTTTGTCAATCAATGTCCTCATTCGATCGGCTCTATAAAATATAAAATCATGCAATTCTTTTTTGATTTTATGATAGACATCAACAAGTACATTATATCTGTCTACAAGTTTATTATGCTTATTTTTAAGACCATTCCATTGTTCAAGAGACATTTCAACTTTATTTTTTGAGAGTCCCTTAATCGTTACCATTGAATCATCTAAATATTCATGATTTTGTAATTTGACATATTCATCTGGTTCGATTGGTTCTTTTGGCCTTTTTTCGATTATCGCTATTGTTTTATCGATATATTGATTAAGATCATCTTGCAATGTTTTTATCGGATTGTTTATTATAAGGTTTTTTCTAGATTCTAGACTTTCGATTTGAGCCGTTTTTTGAGCGATTTGAGCGTCAATTTCATTTTTTTGATGTTTTAATTCGTCAATTTTAATTTCGGCCTCAGAAACGCTTTTTTGAAGCTCTGAGAGGGTGTTTTGTTTTTCAATAGACAATGTCTCGTATTTTTTGAACTCACGATATTGACGTACATTGAGATGTTCTGAACGCCCATCTCCCAATTCAAACTCAAGTTCATGCTTTTTCATGATTTCACGAAGTGAATTTAACTGTGATTCACGCCACTGATCGAAGCCATTACGATCATATCCCATTGATTTTAAAGCACCAGATAATGAATTTTTTGTTTCTAGACCTCGTTTATTTCCGGTAGAAACCGGAAAAAATAAAATGTGTGTATGATCCATACCTTCTTCATCACGATGTGTGATCTGTTGGCATACGTGAAAATTAGGGTTTTTCTCTTGAAATGTACGATTAAATTCATCTAATGCAGCTTGAATACGCTCATATTCATTTGGATTTTGTTTATCTTTCATTGAGCCAATTTGAATAATCAATTCATAGCTTGTTTTTTCTTGTTTCGAGCGACTGATTTTTTCGTAATAGTTTTTGATTTGACGGTCTGGTCTGCCTTTCTCAATCTGTTGTTGATTATATTTTTCTAACGCTTCACCGAACACTTTGTCATATTCACTTCGAATAGGCTCATTTTTATAAATGATATTTTGAGCAGATAGCTCTGGATTCCAAGATCGCTCATCAAATGATTTATTTTTAATGGACCTATCGTTATGTCGAGCGTACCCTTTTCCCTTTGCAATTGATACAGTTGGCATAATCATCACCCTTTCTTTTTAATCAATCCAAGGCGTCGATTTATCGTTGTCACAGAACAGTTATATTTTTTGGCTAATTGAGCAACTGATAAAGATTGACGTTCTGCTTGAAGTTCTTCTTTGGACGGAAGATTTATTTTTTTTCTGCCAGATGAAGCAGAAGATGCAAATTTTGGCTTAAGCATTTGATACATAGCTTTTTTTACTTTATTGGGCATTCCATTAAGTATCTCGGAAACTTTTTTAGGTGATACAATTTCAATTTTCCAAGAATTTTTCCCTTGTTCATAGTTCACATTATAGTAAAAGGAAAAACCATGAACTAACGCTTTAACCTCTTCTTCATTACCATAAAAATAGACAATTCTAGACATATTTACCTCCTCATATCAATTTATTTTGATATATATCTTTTTAATTTTGATATATATATCAATTTAATTTTGATATATATATCAATTTAATTTTGGTATATATCATTTTATTTTGATATATATATCAATTTAATTTTGATATATATCTTTTTTGATTTTGATATATATAATTATACCATAGTTTTGTTACTTTTTCCAAAAGTAACGCATTTGCACTTTTGACGTACCATCAAAAGTGCATGCGTACTCCGTAGGCTCTCTGAGGGGTAGGCTTCCGTGCCGACAAACGGAGCTATTAATCACTAACCTATCTTGACTTATATTTATTTTATATGTATACTATAAATATAAATAAGGCGGTATGATAATGACATTTGAGTGGGATGAAAATAAGAACCAAACCAATAAGAGAAAGCATGGTGTATCTTTCGAAGAAGCACAAACAGTATTTTACGACGAGCAAGCATTATTAGAATATGATGAGCTGCATTCAGAAGATGAGGATAGATTTCGTATCTTAGGTTGCAGCGATAAAGGAAATATTCTTCTTGTTGTTCATTGTATTCGCAACGAATCGATCATTCGAATTATTTCTTCGAGAAGGGCTACTGCAAATGAAAAAGCCGGTTATGAAAGGAGTTTAAAACCATGAAAGAAAGAGATGAATTTTTAGAAAAAGAATTTGACTTTAGTAGAGCTGTTAAAAATCCGTATGCAAAGTCATTGAAAAAGACCATTACAATTAATCTGGATGAAAACATCATCGGATATTTTAAACAAGAATCTGATAATGTAGGCGTACCATATCAAACTTTGATTAACATGTATTTAAAAGACTGTATGAAAAATAAACGCCATATTAAAATGATATGGGAATAGAATTTTGCTTCTTCTATAGATGAATAGAAAGTTTGGTAATAAAAAGTGAAATCTATTAAATCTTTACTAGAATCAATTAATAATTATTTTATCCATAAGGAAAAAGTAAGTTATATAATTGGCAGAATTTCTTTTTATATTTTAATTGGCGTTAATGCGATTTTTATAAGATTTTATCCTATAAACTCATTAGCCTACATCTTACTAACAATTATAGAAATTTGCTGGGCCCTATGCTTATATTTTAATTACTATATTTCAAAAAAATATTATAAAAAGGGGGTCTAACAGTTAAAAGTTAGATCTAAAAAAGGACTGGAATTCCTTAAATGGAAACTCCAGTCCTTTTT
>NZ_JAQLXG010000028.1:3599-5153 GCF_028321995.1 Faecalitalea cylindroides | reverse complement strand
AAAAAGAGATCTTTGAAAACCGAACAGAATAGAAGAAACCAAGAACGAAACGTCAATTCTGGAAAGAAGAAACAATCGATGTCAGATGACATCGTGAGCTAAAATCAAATGGAGAGTTTGATCCTGGCTCAGGATGAACGCTGGCGGCATGCCTAATACATGCAAGTCGAACGGACCGAAGGGAAAGCTTGCTTTTCCTGAAGTCAGTGGCGAACGGGTGAGTAACACGTAGGTAACCTGCCCATGTGCCCGGGACAACGCCTGGAAACGGGTGCTAAAACCGGATAGGTAGAGAGATCGCATGAACTTTCTATTAAAGGGGCTACGGCCCTGAACATGGATGGACCTGCGGTGCATTAGCTAGTTGGTGAGGTAACGGCCCACCAAGGCGACGATGCATAGCCGACCTGAGAGGGCGAACGGCCACATTGGGACTGAGACACGGCCCAAACTCCTACGGGAGGCAGCAGTAGGGAATTTTCGTCAATGGGGGGAACCCTGAACGAGCAATGCCGCGTGAGTGAAGACGGTCTTCGGATTGTAAAGCTCTGTTGCGAGAGAAAAACGACACGGATAGGGAATGATCCGTGGGTGATGGTATCTCGCCAGAAAGTCACGGCTAACTACGTGCCAGCAGCCGCGGTAATACGTAGGTGGCGAGCGTTATCCGGAATGATTGGGCGTAAAGGGTGCGTAGGCGGCCCGTTAAGTCTGGAGTCAAAGCCGGCAGCTCAACTGTCGTACGCTTTGGAAACTGGCGGGCTGGAGTGCAGAAGAGGGCGATGGAACTCCATGTGTAGCGGTAAAATGCGTAGATATATGGAAGAACACCAGTGGCGAAGGCGGTCGCCTGGTCTGCAACTGACGCTGAAGCACGAAAGCGTGGGGAGCAAATAGGATTAGATACCCTAGTAGTCCACGCCGTAAACGATGAGAACTAAGTGTTGGGGGAATAACTCAGTGCTGCAGTTAACGCAATAAGTTCTCCGCCTGGGGAGTATGCACGCAAGTGTGAAACTCAAAGGAATTGACGGGGGCCCGCACAAGCGGTGGAGTATGTGGTTTAATTCGAAGCAACGCGAAGAACCTTACCAGGCCTTGACATCCCGGGCAAGGGCGTAGAGATACGCCGGAGGCTATCCCGGTGACAGGTGGTGCATGGTTGTCGTCAGCTCGTGTCGTGAGATGTTGGGTTAAGTCCCGCAACGAGCGCAACCCTTGTGATATGTTACTACCAGTAAGATGAGGACTCATATCAGACTGCCGGTGACAAACCGGAGGAAGGTGGGGATGACGTCAAATCATCATGCCCCTTATGGCCTGGGCTACACACGTACTACAATGGCGCATACAAAGAGCAGCGAACCCGTGAGGGCAGGCGAATCTCGCAAAGTGCGTCTCAGTTCGGATTGAAGTCTGCAACCCGACTTCATGAAGTTGGAATCGCTAGTAATCGCGAATCAGCATGTCGCGGTGAATACGTTCTCGGGCCTTGTACACACCGCCCGTCAAACCATGGGAGTTGGTAATACCCGAAGCCGGTGGCATAACCCA
>NZ_JAQLXG010000028.1:1647-3501 GCF_028321995.1 Faecalitalea cylindroides | reverse complement strand
TTTCAGGGAGTGAGCCGTCGAAGGTAGGATCGATGACTGGGGTTAAGTCGTAACAAGGTATCCCTACGGGAACGTGGGGATGGATCACCTCCTTTCTAAGGAGAAAGAGTGTATAAGTAAAAAAGGTTTTGGACTTGGAGATATTCTGTTTGGTTTTGAGGGATCTGTTTGGATACCTCAGGATCGATCTTTGAAAACTGAACAACATCAAAAGAAAAGACATAACAGAAAAGGTCTATAACGTAAAAGTTGTAAGATGAAACCGAAACAGTTATAACAGTTTTCTTTGAAACATCTCGAAAAAAACACGAGAAAGTAGAGAACCACTGATTAAGTAAGGAAGGGCGTACGGAGGATGCCTTGCCACTCGAAACTGAAGAAGGACGTGCCAAACTGCGAAATGCGGCGGTGAGCTGTAAGGAAGCGAAGACCCGCCGATCTCCGAATGGGGGAACCCGGCCGGCCACACAGCCGGTCACCGCACGGTGAACACATAGCCGTGCAGGGAGGTACCCGGTGAACTGAAACATCTAAGTAACCGGAGGAAAAGAAAACAACAGTGATTCCCTGAGTAGCGGCGAGCGAAAGGGGAGAAGCCCAAACCGGTCTGAGGACCGGGGTTGAAGGACCGCGGGATGACAAGAAGGAGCATAGACGAACGCGATTGAAAGCGCGACCGAAGAAGGTGCAAGTCCTGTAGTCGAAATGGTCCGGAAGTCTAGCGGGATCCTGAGTACGGCGAGACACGAGGAATCTTGTCGGAAGCAGGCGGGACCATCCGCCAAGGCTAAATATAAACGAGTGAGCGATAGTGAACCAGTACCGTGAGGGAAAGGTGAAAAGAACCGCGGGAGCGGAGTGAAAGAGAACCTGAAACCGTATGCCTACAAGAAGTCAGAGCCCGTTAAAGGGTGATGGCGTGC
Organism: Faecalitalea cylindroides; assembly: GCF_028321995.1. Lineage (NCBI taxonomy): Bacteria > Bacillati > Bacillota > Erysipelotrichia > Erysipelotrichales > Erysipelotrichaceae > Faecalitalea > Faecalitalea cylindroides. The sequence continues at coordinate 2,578 of NZ_JAQLXG010000028.1, read as the reverse complement.
CTTTTGTAGAATGAACCGGCGAGTTACGGAAAGATGCGAGGTTAAGTCGGAAAGGACGGAGCCGCAGCGAAAGCGAGTCTGAAGAGGGCGAGAGTAGACTTCCGTAGACCCGAAACCGGGTGATCTAGCCATGAGCAGGTTGAAGTTGAGGTGAAACTCAATGGAGGACCGAACCGACCACCGTTGAAAAGTTGGCGGATGACTTGTGGCTAGCGGAGAAATTCCAATCGAACCCGGAGATAGCTGGTTCTCCCCGAAATAGCTTTAGGGCTAGCGTCGGAATGAACCCATGTGAAGGTAGAGCACTGAATGTGTGATGGCCCCATCCCGGGGTACTGAATACAATCAAACTCCGAATGTCATGTGGGATGTCCGGCAGTCAGACTGTGAGTGATAAGGTCCATGGTCGAGAGGGAAACAGCCCAGACCGCCAGTTAAGGTCCCAAAATGCAGGCTAAGTGGAAAAGGATGTGGGGATGCCCAGACAACTAGGAGGTTGGCTCAGAAGCAGCCACCCTTTAAAGAGTGCGTAACAGCTCACTAGTCGAGTGACCCTGCGCCGAAAATGTACCGGGGCTAAGCCTGATACCGAAACTGCGGAATCGAATGATTGGTAGGGGAGCGTTGTATACGGGTGGAAGCCGTACCGTGAGGAGCGGTGGACTGTATAGAAGTGAGAATGCCGGTGTGAGTAGCGAGATGTAGGTGAGAATCCTACACACCGAAAGCCCAAGGATTCCAGGGGAAGGTTCGTCCGCCCTGGGTAAGTCGGGACCTAACGCGAGGCCGAAAGGCGTAGTGGATGGAAAGCAGGCGGAGATTCCTGCACCCGTATGTGGAGCGATGGAGTGACGGAGACGGCTAATGTGACCCTCTTAACGGATTGAGGGCGAAGCGGGGTAGCGGTCGACCAGGCAAATCCGGTCGGCAA
>NZ_JAQLXG010000028.1:0-1549 GCF_028321995.1 Faecalitalea cylindroides | reverse complement strand
TAACGCGAAGACGTGACAGGGAAGCGAACGCTTTGGCAAGTAGCGAAGCACATGAGGCCGGCTTCCAAGAAAAGCTTCTGGCAATGCACATGCGGCCCGTACCAAAACCGACACAGGTGGGCAGGTAGAGGATACCAAGGTGAGCGAGAGAACTGTTGCCAAGGAACTCGGCAAAATGGCTCCGTACGTTCGCAAGAAGGAGCGCTTATGAAAATAAGCCGCAGTGAATAGGCCCAAGCGACTGTTTAACTAAAACACAGCTCTCTGCGAAGTCGCAAGACGAAGTATAGGGGGTGACACCTGCCCGGTGCCGGAAGGTTAAGAGGATCTGTCAATCGCAAGATGAAGCAGTGAGTTGAAGCCCCGGTGAACGGCGGCCGTAACTATAACGGTCCTAAGGTAGCGAAATTCCTTGTCAGGTAAGTTCTGACCCGCACGAAAGGTGTAACGATTTGGGCGCTGTCTCGGCAGCAGGCTCGGTGAAATCTTAGTACCTGTGAAAATGCAGGTTACCCGCAACTAGACGGAAAGACCCCATGGAGCTTTACTGTAGCCTGGTATTGGATTTTGGTCAGACATGTACAGGATAGGTGGGAGACTGTGAGACGTGCACGCCAGTGTACGAGGAGTCGCCGTTGGGATACCACTCTTGTGTGATCGGAGTTCTAACCTGGTGGCCTGAACCGGCCATAGGGAGAGTGCCAGGTGGGCAGTTTGACTGGGGCGGTCGCCTCCCAAAGAGTAACGGAGGCGCCCAAAGGTACGCTCAGATTGGATGGAAACCAATCGGCGAGTGCAAATGCAGAAGCGTGCTTGACTGTGAGAGCAACAACTCGAACAGGGACGAAAGTCGGGATTAGTGATCCGGCGGTGCCGAATGGAAGGGCCGTCGCTCAACGGATAAAAGCTACCCTGGGGATAACAGGCTGATCTCGCCCAAGAGTTCACATCGACGGCGAGGTTTGGCACCTCGATGTCGGCTCATCGCATCCTGGAGCTGGATTCGGTTCCAAGGGTTGGGCTGTCCGCCCATTAAAGCGGTACGCGAGCTGGGTTCAGAACGTCGTGAGACAGTTCGGTCCCTATCTGTTGTGGGCGAAGGAGATTTGAGGAGAGCTGCCCTTAGTACGAGAGGACCGGGGTGGACCTACCGCTGGTGCACCAGTTGTATCGCCAGATGCATAGCTGGGTAGCTAAGTAGGGAAGGGATAAGCGCTGAAAGCATCTAAGCACGAAGCCTACTCCAAGATGAGATCTCCCATTCGCAAGAAGTAAGACCCCTTGAAGACGACGAGGTAGATAGGCCAGGGATGGAAGTGCAGCGATGCATGGAGTTGACTGGTACTAATCGGTCGAGGACTTAATCAGGACGTCTTTTTGGAAAGGATGTTGTTTGGTTTTGAGGGAGCGATCCTTCAAGACGGATCCGGTGGCGATGGAGAAGTGGAAACACCTGATACATACCGAACTCAGAAGTTAAGCACTTCATCGGCGAAAATAGTTGGGCCTGCCCCTGCGAAGATAGCTTGCCGCCGGGTCCCTTTTTTTT
>NZ_JAQLXG010000027.1:0-5272 GCF_028321995.1 Faecalitalea cylindroides | reverse complement strand
AAATAGTGGACTTCATAAGCGGATTGAGTGGACTTCTCTATCGTACAGGATGGACTTCAGTTAACGGAATACTCAATTTATTTTTAGAAATTCGAGTTGATGAAAAAGTGGTAAAGAAAATGAGCGAAAGAGAACGATTAAACTATGCACAATTCTTGATTCATGTACAGAAATTACTTGTGGATAAAACCGATCCGTTTGCAAAAGAATATTACAGTTTCTTAATTGACGATAGTTCCAATGTACTAGAATATAGAATTAGATATATTTTAGAAGAATCCTTCATGAAAAAAACCAATTACTTGCTATTAGTGGTAATCTGTAGTTTGGTATTCTTTTCCAATAGCATCATATTCGAAGCATCTTTTCCAGCCCCATCCGAAGAAACACCCTATGTTACAATTTCTGAAGATACGATCGACAACGCATACATTATCCAACACAAAGATGGAACATATACCTTATTTATAGATGGCGAAGAAGGTAGTATTGAAGATCCTACTGTTTCACCTTTTTCTGAAATTCCAATTATAAAGGAGTGATTAATTATGAAAAAGACTATTTTATTATTATGTATGTTGACATTTTTATGTCCTACCCCTATTGCAGCTAATGAAATCTCATCAATAGAAAACACCGATATTGAAGTTCGTGCCGACATCAAAGAATGGAAGTATAAATTTATTAATGGAAAATTCTACAAAAGACTTTGGAATTCAACTCAAAGACGTTGGGAAACCGATTGGATACCTGTATAAAAAGGCTATATCATTATGTAGCCTTTTTTAATAATGATATTTTATAATGTTAATCCATAAAAAACACATTAATTATAAGAATCCATTGACAACGATAATAAATTAAGTATATTATAACAGTGTTATATAACAATGTTATGAGAGGATAAAAAATGCAAGATACTTCTAATTTAACACTCAATAAAATTCAACAAGCTGCTATTGATGAATTTTTAGAAAAAGGTTTTCGTGGGGCATCACTTCGCCAAATCGTAAAACACGCCGGTGTAACAACTGGAGCTTTTTATGGATATTTTTCCAGCAAAGAAGCCTTATTTGCTTCAATTGTAGAACCGCATGCACAGGCTATAATGGCTAATTTTATGGAAGCGCAATTAAGGTTTGCCGATTTGCCAAAAAATGAACAACCTTCTCATATGGGGATTGAATCGAGTTCTTGTATAGATTGGATGGTTGACTATATTTGTGAGCACCGTGATCCAATAAAACTATTATTGTCGAAGGCTGAAGGGACAAGCTACGAAAATTTTGTCCACAATATTGTTGAGGTCGAAGTAGAATACACTCTAAAGTATATGGATGTTCTTAGAGAACTCGGATATACTGTGCCTAGATTAGACAAGACTCTGTGTCACATTATTGCAAGTGGTATGTTTGGTGGTATTTTTGAGGTTGTCATCCATGATATTCCTAAAAAACAAGCTATGCGTGATGTAGGACAGCTTCGTGCATTTTATACTGCTGGTTGGTTAGCATTAATTGAAGAAAAATAAATGGATGCTGCTGACTGCAATTTTTTTGCCTCTCAAGTTAGTTATAACTAACTATATCGTCATTCGTAAAAAGGAGGGTTAAGATGAAAGAAAAGAAAAAAAATGCAATTACTACTTTACTGAACTATGCAGGAAACTTTAGAATTTTGACTTATATCGGTCTTACTCTATCTGCGATTTCAATGCTTTGTAGTATAGTACCGTACATTTGTATTTGGCTTGTAGTTAGAGATTTGATTGAGGCTATCCCTAACTTTTCAAATATCAAAAATATAGAAACTTACGGTTGGGTTGCTTTTAGTTTTTCTGTATGTGGAATAATCATTTATTTTATTGGATTATTATGTACACACTTGGCAGCTTTTAGAACTGCTGAAAACATTCGAAAAATAGGGATGAATCATCTAATGAAGGCACCATTAGGATATTTTGACAATAATGCTTCAGGACTTATTCGAGGAAGACTAGATAGTGCAGCCAATGACACAGAAACACTATTAGCTCACAATTTGGCAGATATCGTTGGAACCATTGTATTGTTTACCGGAATGGTGGTCTTAATGTTTATTTTTGATTGGCGTATGGGAGCTTCTTGTTTATTGTCATCTATAATATCAATAATCGCAATGTTTTCAATGATGGGTGGCAAAAACGCTCAAATTATGGCCGAATATCAAGCTGCACAAGATAAAATGACAAAAGCTGGCACAGAATATGTAAGAGGAATTCCTGTGGTTAAGATTTTTCAACAGACAGTCTATTCGTTTAAAACGTTTAAAAAATCTATTGAAGAATACAGTGATAAAGCTGAATATTATCAGGGAAAAATCTGTCGTGTTCCTCAATCAATTAACTTAACATTTACAGAAGGAGCTTTTATTTTTCTAGTACCTGTTGTTATTTTTTTAGCTCCATCCGCACTTAATAATGGCAATTTTAATAATTTTGTTACAAACTTCGTATTTTATGCTATTTTTTCTGCAATCATTTCAACTGCACTCGCAAAGATTATGTTTGCTTCATCAGGTATTATGTTAGCGAACACAGCTCTAAATCGTATTGATCTAGTTATGAAAGCCCCTACGCTAAAAGAATGTATTCATCCAAAAACACCAATAGATAATAGCGTGGTTTTCAAAAATGTAAGCTTTACTTATGAAGGATCTAGTACACCTGCCTTATCATCTATATCTTTTAGAGTTAAACCGGGTCAAACTGTTGCACTCGTTGGTCCATCAGGAGGTGGTAAAACAACAGTTGCTAGCTTGATTCCTCGTTTCTGGGATGTAAAAAAAGGTGTTATTGAAATTGGACACGTCAATGTTAAAGACATTGATCAGCATGTTCTAATGGATAAGGTTGCTTTTGTTTTCCAAAATACAAAACTTTTTAAAACATCAATTTTAGAAAATATTAAAATCTCTAATCCCAATGCTTCAGACAAAGATGTTATGTATGCATTAAAAGCAGCTAGATGTGAAGATATCATTGAGAAACTTCCAAATGGCATCCATACCATCATCGGTAGTGAAGGCACTTATTTATCTGGAGGTGAACAACAAAGGATTGCTTTAGCTCGTGCCATTTTAAAAAACGCTCCAATTGTGATATTGGACGAAGCTACAGCCTTTGCAGATCCTGAAAATGAAGTTTTAATTCAAAAAGCTCTAAACGTCTTATGTCAAAATCGGACAGTGATCATGATTGCTCATCGTCTATCCACTGTTATAAACGCGGATAAAATCATTGTTTTAGATAAAGGATATGTAATTGAAGAAGGAACTCACGATGAATTATTAAATAAAAAGGGTTTATATCAAAAAATGTGGACTGATTATAATCAAGCAGCAAAATGGAAAATTACAAGTGTAGAAAAGGGGGCTTTATAGATGTTCGGAAGGGAATTTAAACGCAAGTATGCCTTAACAGACAAAGGTGTTCAAAATGTTAAAAAGGGAACATTTTGGACAGTTATAGTTAATCTTGTGGTTATGAGTGGTATCAGTATATTGTATTTATTAATGAATAATTTTGTAAATCTTATCAAAGGTAATCAGTTCAAAGTAAACACAATAACAATCCTAGTTCTATTGACTTTATTTGTCATTTTATCTTTTATTACACATCTACAACAATATAAAACCACTTATGGTCTTGTTTATGGAGAAGTAAAGGTTACCCGAATAGCATTAGCTGAAAAACTTCGTAAATTACCTTTGGGATATTTCAACAAAAAAGATATTGCAGATTTGACAGAAACAATTATGGGCGACGTCAATCGAATGGAACATGTCTGGTCACATGTACTGGGTTATTTATATGGTTCTTATATCTCTACTGCTATCATTGCTATTTTCCTGTTCATTTATGATTGGCGTTTGGCAATTGCCTGTCTTTGGGGTGTGCCTGTCGCATTTGGCCTTTTGTTTGGTTCAAGAAAATGGACTTCGAACGCCTCAGAAATGCTTAAACAATCTGCTATAAGAGTTTCAGATGAAATTCAGGAAACATTAGAAAATATTAGAGAAATCCGAGCTACAAACCAAGAAGATACTTATCTTAAAGGATTGTATAAAAAAATTGATGCCCACGAGAGTGTGATGATTCGCGGAGAACTTATATCAGGTATATTTGTAAATGCTGCAAGTGTTATCATGCGTTTAGGTGTTGCAACTACAATCTTAGTTGGTGCAAACCTTATCGTTCATGGCCAAATTGATTTCATGATTTTATTTATGTTTTTACTTGTTATCACAAGAATCTACGCTCCTTTTGATCAGAGTTTGGCATTAATTGCAGAGATGTTTGTCTCTCAAGTATCAGCAAATCGCATGATGGAAATCTACGACACTCCTATTGCATCAGGTAAAGAAACTTTTGAGCCAAAAGGGTATGACATTGAATTCCATCATGTCTCATTTTCCTATGACAATCATGATGTTTTAAAAGATGTTAGTTTTATAGCTAAAGAAGGTGAGGTAACGGCCTTGGTTGGCCCTTCTGGTTCTGGAAAAAGCACTTGTGCAAAATTAGCCGCACGTCTTTGGGATACTAATAAAGGTTCTATAAAAGTAGGTGGTATTGATATTAATACAATTGATCCTGAAGTTTTATTAAGTGATTATTCTATGGTATTTCAAGATGTCGTTTTATTTGATGATAGTATAAAAGAAAATATTCGGTTAGGTAAAAGAGACGCAACAGACTTAGAAGTATATAAAGCTGCAAAAGCGGCTAATTGTGATGAATTTGCTCATAAGCTTCCAGACGGTTATGATACACTCATAGGAGAAAATGGGACCAAACTTTCTGGAGGGGAACGACAAAGAATTTCGATTGCTAGAGCACTTTTAAAAGATGCTCCTATCATTTTATTAGATGAGGCAACAGCCAGTCTTGACGTTGAAAACGAGACAAAAGTTCAAGAAGCTTTATCAACCTTGTTAGCTAATAAGACAGTATTGGTTATCGCTCATCGTATGCGAACTGTACAATCTGCCGATAAGATCATTGTTTTAGAAAATGGTAGAGTCAAAGAGGAGGGAGCACCTGAATCATTATATAAACAAAACGGACTTTATCATCATATGGTTGATTTGCAAAGTGAAAGTTCAAAATGGCATATCGACACACTTCTGTAAAATATTAATTTTCTACAAAAGTATAAAAGGGGGTCTAACAGTTAAAAGTTAGATCTAAAAAAGGACTGGAATTCCTTAAATGGAAACTCCAGTCCTTTTT
>NZ_JAQLXG010000026.1:0-7140 GCF_028321995.1 Faecalitalea cylindroides | reverse complement strand
TGATCATTGACATGATCTTGTATTATCCATTCTTGAAGATGTATGAAAAACAACAATTGAAACTGGAAAATAGTGATGAGGAATAGGAATGGTTGATTTAAGTTGCAATGACAGAAAGAGATTATCCGAGGCAAGTTTAGGGAAAATTGTTAATGATAAAGTCTTTCGAAATATAAAAATTTTGAACGTTTTTACAAAACAATGGATTTTAGCACATGTGTATGTATATAAAAAATGGATATCTCATGTTGAATATGACGTCAATAAGGAAATATTAGACTGCAAACAAATAATAAATGGCGATAATTTATATCTATCGCCTGCTTTTGTTGATTCACATACTCACATAGAAAGTAGTTTGTTAACACCTTTAAATTATGCAAAATTAGTTGTTCCACACGGAACGTTAACGGTTTTGGAAGATGCTCATGAAATAGCAAATGTATGCGGAGAAGAAGGCTTGAAATATATGTTAGAAAGTAACGGGAATATACCAATGCGTCAACTTTTGACAATACCTTCTTGTGTACCTTCTGTTCCAAATTTAGAAAATAGTGGTGCAACATTTGATTATTCACTTTATAGAACATATTTAGAAAAGGACTATGTAGTTGGACTTGGTGAAGTTATGGATTATGAAGGAGTATTATGCTCTGATGAAAGAATAACTAAAATTTTGGATGAAGCAAAGAATAAAAAAGTATATATTCAAGGTCACGCTCCACTCTTGCAAGGAAATAGATTATCTGCTTATCTATGTAATGGCATCAAAAGTGACCATGAAGCTAGAGGCGTTCAAGAAGTAATCGAAAAGTATCGACAAGGTATGTGGATAGATATAAGAGATGCAAATACTAATCATAATATGCCTAAGATTATTGAAGCTTTATCTGAAATTGGCAATTATGATAGAGTTTCTTTTAGTAGCGATGATCGTAGATGTGATGTGATTTCAAGAAAAGGGCATATTGATGGAATTATACGTCATGCTCATTCTTGTGGAATGCCTTTAATTGAGGCATATATTAGTGCTACATATAGGCCTTGTTTAGAAGCGAATATAGGAAATTTAGGAGCAATTGCACCAGGATATATTGCTGATTTTAATGTTTTAGATGATATAGAAAATGTTCATGTCAAAGATGTGTACTTTGAAGGAAAATGTGTTGTAAAAAATGGCGACATGATTTCACATTATGAAGATACTAGAGAGGCATTGAATCAAACTGTTAATATACCAGATTTGGACGAGACGAATTTTTTGGTTTATTCTAAAGGTAGTAAGGTTACAATGAATGTTATAAAGTTTGAAAGCTTTTCTTCTTCAATAACAAATTTGATTCAACAAACTTTTCCAATCAAGAATGGAAAAGTTGAGTTGTCTCCAAAGGGGAAGTATATGTTTGTATCTGTTATTAATAGATATAATAAGGGAACTCATACTTTAGGAGTAGTTGAAAACTTTGGAATAAATCATGGTGCAATAGCGAGCACAGTAGGTCATGATGCACATAACGTAACTGTCGTATATGACAATCCACAAAATGCAATTGTAGCTTTACGTCAACTTAAAAAGCAAAAAGGAGGCTTTTGTGCAGTAGAAAGTGGTTGTGTTATAGCTTCTATGCCTTTATCAATCGCAGGATTAATGTCTAATAAAAATGTTGCCGATGTTGTTAATGAAATTAACAATATGAATGAGGCAAATGTAAAGCTGGGTAATATATATATTGAGAACCCTTTATCGCGTATTACAATATTGTCTTTATTAGTTTGTCCATATGTAAAAATATCAGATGAAGGAATCGTTTTGACTGAAGAAAAAAAGACTATTCCTTTAATAAGTGAGGTAATTTAAATGAGAGTAGTTTTAAAAAATGTAGAAAGTCCACAAATTGAGTACATTTCTCCCCAAATTTTAAGCGATGAAACAATGGAAATAAGGAAAGAGAAAGTAATTAAGACATTTGTTCAAGAAGGGTACGACTGCATTATCATATATGCGGATGTTGAGCACTCTGCAAATTTTGAATATTTAACAGGATTTATTCCAAGATTTGAAGAAGCTTGTCTTGTTCTTCACAAAAATGGAGATTGTTATCTATTATTAGGAAATGAAGTTCTTGGAATGTCAAAACATAGCCGAATAAAAAATACGCCATTACATGTGCCACAGTTCTCTTTGCCTGATCAACCATTAGAAGGAAAAAAAGAAATGGTCGATTATTTTAAAGAAGCAAAAATAACAAATAAAAAGGTAGGTCTTATTGGTTGGAAAGCTTTGTATAAAATCAATAAAGATATGTTTGATGTTCCTCACTATATAGTTGAAGCAATCAAAACAATTGCATTATCTGTATCGAATGCTACAAATATTATGATTGGTGAAGTAGGCGTAAGACGAATAAACACAGTGGATGAAATTAGACATTATGAGTATGGACAAGTTTTAGCGGCTTCAAATATGTTGAAGGCTTTAGATTCTTTACAAATAGGCAAAACAGAAATTGAGATGGCATCAATTCTTGAGTCCGAAGGTCAGCGCAATAATGTTGTAACGATATTTTCAACTGGAAAACGTTTTGCAAAAGCAAATCTGTATCCTTCAATGAAAAAAATGATATTGGGGGATGCAATTTCGATGACAGTAGGCTATAAAGGAGGCTTATCTAGCAGAACAGGTTATTTAGTTTCTGATAAAAATCAGTTATCAGAAACAGAAAGTGATTATATTGAAAAAGTAGCTGCTCCGTATTTTAATGCGGTAAGAACTTGGTTAGAGAATATTCATGTTGGAATGTCAGGGAAAGAATTATATGCTATAATTGATCGGTGTTTACCAAAAAAAATATATCGATGGAGTTTAAATCCAGGACATTTGGCTGCCGATGAGGAATGGTTATGCTCACCAATATATAAAGACAGCAATGAATCATTAGAAAGCGGCATGATATTACAGATAGATATTATCCCTAGTGTTGAGGGATATAGTAAGCCATGTTGTGAGAATGGAATACTATTAGCGAATGAACAACTAAGAGAAAGAATAAAAAATCAAGATTACGAAATGTGGAGAAGATTTGAAACTAGAAGGCAATATATAAAGGAGCAACTAGGAATTGAACTTCATGAAGATGTTTGCCCTTTATCAAATATGGTTGCATATTATCGCCCATTCCTACTAGATAAAGGGAAAGCGTTATCTATTATTGATTGATTGTTATAAAATACATAGTAATTTATTTATATCTGGAAAGGACTTGAATAATATGAAAGTTATTTTGAATGATAGACAATTTAAAATTATTGAAGTATTAAAGAGACAAGAGTCATGTTTAACTTCTTATGAAATCGCAAAAAAACTTTTAATAAGTTCAAAAACAGTTCAAAACGAAATATTAGATATAAATAAAAAGTATAAAAAAAGAGTAATAGAATCTAAAAAAGGGAAAGGATATTGGCTTAAAGACAAGTCTATTCTTTATAATGATGAACAGAAAAGAATAATGAATGATAATAGAAAAATTTCTATTGTCAAAGAGTTGATCATGCAAAATGAAGTTGATTATTATGAATTGGCAGACAAATTATCTATAAGTACTTCTTTACTTAACAAACATATCAAAGAATTGAATAAAGAAATCTCCGATAGATTTAATGTATTTATAATGAGAAAAATGAATAAGCTATATTTTAAAGGGGAGAACGTAAATAAGCAGAAAGTAGTTGTCTATTATTTGTTAGAAGAAAGTGAAACTTCTAATTTTAATCTAGCAATTTTAGAGTCTTATTTTTCTTCATTAGATGTTCAGTTTATCAGAAATACAATTTATAAATATGTTAGTGAAAACAAAATATTTGTTACTGATTTTGAGTTGATGTCTATTTTGTTGCATGTACTTACAGCTCAATTGAATCAAAAATTTCAAGAGTATGATTTAGAGGATGGATTTTCGAAGTATCTTTATTCTGAAACAGGTATGCTTTTGAATAAAGAAGTTGCATCAAGGATTGATCAATCATTTAAATTAAGTCTAGGCAATCATCTTGCAAGCGATTGTCTAGATTATAAAAATTTTCTGATTAGTGTATTTGATGAAATAAAGAAAGACTATTCAATAGATTTTAGTAACAATAATGAATTAATTAATGGTTTAGCTTTACATTTAAAATATGCAGTTCAAAGATGCAAAATGAACATGCAGCTAAAAAATCCTCTGTTGAAAGAATTTCAAAAAAAATATGTTTTAGTTTATGATATCGCAACCTATATATCTGCGAAGTTTTTAGATAAAACTTCTCTACATTTGAATGAAAATGAAGTTAGTTATATTGCAATGCATTTATTAGGAGCACTTCAAAAACTGAATACAGAAAAATTAAAGGTAGTATTAGTTAGTCCATATGGAAAAGCAGTTGAAAAAATTATAGTTGACAAGCTTTCAAATATTACAAATGTTAAGTATTGTGGTAACTATTCTTTTCTTGATACCAAAGGGATTACTAGAGATAAACCAGATTTAATATTAACTTTAGTAAATTTAGATTTGTATCAACCATATGAGGTATATAAGATTGAAGATTATTTAAATCCAAATGAATATAAATTGATTGAAAAATTAGTAAAGCAGATTCGAATTAATACGGCATATCGTAATTTAACTATAATGCAATGTTTTGATGAAAATTTGTTTTTGCGTATAGATTCAGTAAATTCAAAAAATGACCTAATAAATATAATGTGTGAAAATTTATATAAAAATGGTTTTGTAAGAGAAGATTTTATAGAGCAAGTGTATAAAAGAGAAAGTATAGCACCAACATGTTTTTCTGATTTAATTGCAATTCCGCATAGTATAAAAAAATCTGCATTAAAAAGTGGTGTCTGTGTAGCTATTCTGAAACAACCTGTAACTTGGAACGAATATAATGTTCGATTGGTGTTTTTATTCGCTCTAGATAAAACATTTGATCAAATACCGAAGCTCTATGAATTAATATTAGATACTATTGATAATCAAGACAAATACAATCAATTAATTGAATCTGCTAACTATTCAACTTTTATTTCGATTTTAATGAAAGGCAGGAATTAATGTTATGAGTACACATATCGGAGCTCAAAAAGATGAAATAGCTAATATTGTATTAATGCCCGGAGATCCATTGCGTGCGAAAATGATAGCTGAAACATATTTAAGTGATGTAAAAATAATCAATACAGTTAGAAATATGTTGGGATATACAGGGGTTTATAAAACCATTAGAGTGACTGTGATGGGAAGTGGAATGGGTATTCCAAGTATGGGGATTTATTCTTATGAACTATTTGATAAATATGATGTAGAATATATAATCAGAATAGGGACAGCAGGTTCATATACGAAAGAATTGGATATATTTGATACTGTTTTGGTCACTGAATGTTTCAGTGATTCAAACTATTCCTATGTTCAATCACTAAAACAAGGTCATATTGAAAAACCTTCTATACAGTTGAATGATATTATTTTAGCTACCGCTAAAAAAATGAAAAAAGATATCTTGCCTGCAAAAGTATATTGTACTGATGTTTATAAAAGGGAACAAAATGCACAGCAGATACTATTGAATGAGATAATAGAAAAGCAAGAATGCAAATGTGTTGAAATGGAATCATATTCTTTATTTCATAATGCAAATGTACTTAACAAGCAAGCGGCATGTATATTAACAATTTCTGATAGCATGGTTTCTAAAAAGAAAACTACTAGTAAAGAAAGAGAAACAGTATTTTTAAACATGATCGAGATAGCTTTAGAAAGTATAAGGTCTTTGTAAATGAAGGATAATCTAAAATTCAAGAAAATTATACTTATTGTTATTGATTCTTTTGGCATCGGACAAGCAAAGGATGCTGCTCTTTACAATGATGAAGGAGCTGATACTTTTGGTCATATTTTCGAACAGTTTCCGAATATCAAATTACCAACTTTATATGATTTGGGACTGGGTGAATTACATCCATCTGTAAATTATAAACAAAAGATGGGATATTCGTTAAAACTAAATGAAAGCAGTTATTCTAAAGACACGCTGACAGGGCATTGGGAAATGATGGGAATAAAAACAACGGTCTCATTAAAAACTTTTACAGATACAGGATTCCCTGTTGATTTGATCAGAGAATTAGAGTCATTAACGAATCATGTTTTTATTGGTAACAAAAATGCTAGTGGGACATCAATTATACAAGAACTTGGAGAAGAGGAAATAAGATCCAAAGGTAAGAAATTGATAATTTATACTTCAGAAGATTCTGTCATGCAAATATGTGGACACGAGTTAGTTACTGGGCTAGATGAGTTATATCGTTGTTGTAAAATTGCTAGACAGTTAACAATGAGAGAAGAATATAAAGTCGGTAGAGTAATTGCCAGACCTTATATTGGAAACGATAAAAACACATTCGAAAGAACGGCTAACCGTCGCGATTTTACTATCAAACCTCCACAAGAAACAGTTCTCGATATATTGAAACTGAATGGATATGATGTTTGGAGCATTGGAAAAATAAATGATATTTTTTGTGGCAATGGTATTAGTAGAGAAACACATTCAAAGACAAGTTTTGAAGGCATGTTGCAAACCATTGAACAGGCCAAAGAAGACTTTACAGGTTTATTATTTGTAAATTTAGTAGATTTTGATTCAAAATGGGGACATAGAAGAGATGTACGTGGTTATGCTAATGAATTAGAAAAATTTGATTCTTTATTACAAGTATTATTAAATACTATATCTAATGATACATTAGTAATTGTAACTGCAGATCACGGAAATGATCCAACATTCAAAGGCTATAATCATACAAGAGAATGTGTGCCTTGCCTTATGTTTTCTAAAACTATGAAAGAATATGGGGTTTTAGAAGAAGCAGATAGTTTTAGCGTGATTGGAATGACAATCTTGGATAATTTTAATTTAAAGAAAAAGAGTTATATGGAGGGAGAATCTCTCTTGGATAAAATGATATTTTTTTAATAATTAATACGTTTTGTGTTATAAGAAACATCACTTTATTATCGAAAACATTCTATAAAAAATAAGATAAAAAATTTCTCTTTATAAAGAAAAAAAGAGAAATTTTTTTAATTTTCA
>NZ_JAQLXG010000025.1:0-7557 GCF_028321995.1 Faecalitalea cylindroides | reverse complement strand
GGACCTGTTCGAGAAGGAAGGACTGTATGTACATAGAGCCAGCAAGATCGAAGAGGGCGAGAAGAACAACGTGGTGGGCATCATCCGCAACGGAAGGGTGAACTTCGTGATCAACACGATGTCCAGCAAGGAGAATACCAGAGCGGACGGCTTCTTGATCCGAAGGGTATCGGCGGAGAACAATATCTCCTGCATGACGAGCCTGGATACGGCCAACGCGCTGATCAAGGTGCTTGAATCTCTGAGCTTCTCTGCGATCAGTATGAATGAAATGGGGAAATAATAATATGACCAGATGACATTCATTGTCGCCTGGTTTTTTTTTTGTTTGCATAGTAGGCATATTTTTGATACATTTTATAAAGAGTATTGGAGTTGGATTCATATGAAAAAAATTATTTCTGTCATTACAAGTCTTTTTTTATTCTTAGGTCTTTGTGGGTGTTCAAAAAATACGTCTGTTACGCTTAAAGAAGACGTTATTTTTCGATTGGAAGATGTTATGAAGATCCAAAATAAAGAATCGAATTCAATATACTATTACTATATGGCCATCATCGAAAATAACTCTGATTCTAGTTATGATACCTCACTTTTATCTTATTCATTGACCGATGATAAAGATGAAAATATCAATGCGATCGATCGCTATATGTCTACACCATCAAGTACCATTGCCAGTAATGAATCAACCTATGTTTATGGATATGTAGGTTTCCCAAATAATAATCAAAAAGATATTGGTTTCTATTTTCCTAAAACTGAGGATTTCTTATCCTTTAATGCAGCTGATGTAAGAGAAGCCGATAATACACAAATTCAAGAGCAGGGAAAAGAAAAATTCACTTTATTTGAAGATAGAGCCATGGCAATCGAAGTAGATGCATCAAAAACAAAAGCTGATTTTTCAAACGGAACCACAAAGCTTTCAAATCTTCAAATCACGTATATAAATAAAACCGATCACAATATTGTAATTCCATATCTAGAACCGCATGGTATCTTAAATGGTCTTGATCTCACTCAATATAGTGATAAAGGAGATTTCTCTGGCATGTCTTTAGAGGATTATAAAAAGATTGACTTTTCAAACGATGGACTTGCTCCAAAGACAGAAGATTATGAAGGAACAGCCACAGGATATATCGTTTATTTTCTTGAACCACAAAAGAAAATGACATGTAATATTGAATTCACTTTTGAAAATGTTGGAATCGATTTTTCAGACAAAGATACAAATGTATTCACGATCAATTTGATCTCCAATAGCTTTGGAAGTACGACTACATTTGAAATTTCATATTAGCTAGGAGATTGATTATGCGAATTGTTGTTAAAGTAGGAACATCAACCCTTGCCCATGAAACAGGCAGGTTGAATATCCGTCATATTGAAAAATTAGTAAAAGTACTTAGTGATCTTAAAAATAGTGGACACGAGATTATTCTTGTTTCCAGCGGTGCAATTGGAATGGGTGTCGGAAAATTAATGTTAGCCAAGCGTCCTAATGATATGCCAACAAAACAGGCGGCCGCAGCGATTGGACAATGTGAATTGATGTATACATATGATAAGCTATTTAGTGAGTATAATCATACGGTTGCCCAGATCTTATTGACAAAAGAAGATGTCGAGCAAGAATCAAGAAGAGTAAATTTTCAAAATACCTTATACCGTTTATTAGAACTAAATGCCTTACCAATCGTTAATGAAAATGATACGATTTCTACCAGTGAGATTTCCGTTGGTGATAATGATACACTAGGTGCTATTGTATCTTGTTGCATAAAAGCTGATTTATTGATCCTTTTAAGTGATATCGAAGGTCTATATACAGATGATCCGCATCAAAATAAAGATGCCAAATTAATTCCAATCGTACAAAACTTGGATGAAGATATCATGCATCTAGGAAAAGATAAAGGATCTATGTTAGGTACTGGTGGTATGGTTACCAAGCTGCAGGCAGCCAAGATCGTTACAGATCATGGTATCGATATGATCATCTGCCATGGTTCAAAACCTGAAAACCTTTATGATATTCTGGAAGGGAAACGAATTGGAACATACTTTATGGGAAAGGCAGTGAAATCATGAATACACAAGAGATATTGATTCAAGCAAAACGTGAAAGCAATAAAGCTCCTTACTCAACAGAAGAAAAAAACACTGCCTTGAGAGCAATGGCAAAAGCTTTAATTGATCATACATATGACATTTTATCGAAGAATAAAATCGACATTGAAAATGCCAAAAATAAGATTTCAGAAGTTATGCTCGATCGTTTGTATCTAGATGCATCCAGAATAAAAGATATGGCTAAGGGAATCTTAGATGTGTCTAAATTACCAGATCCAACTGGAAGAATTCTCTCTACCCATACATTAGAGAATGGACTTATTGTGAATAAGATTTCCGTACCAATGGGAGTAATAGCCATAATCTATGAAAGTCGTCCAAACGTTACAAGCGATGCAGCTGCTTTAACCATCAAGGCGGGAAGTGTATGTATCCTTCGAAGCGGAAAAGAAGCTTGGAACAGCGCGAATGCGATCGTAAAAGCTTTGCAGGAAGGGCTTGAAAATGTTGGTATGAGTAAAAATCGCATACATTTGATTGAAGATACAACACGACAGAGTTCTTATGATCTTATGAAGGCAAACGGATATGTCGATCTTTTGATTCCTCGCGGAGGAAAAGGTTTGATTCAATCTGTCATTCAAAATGCGACCGTTCCATGTATTGAAACCGGTACTGGTATTTGTCATATCTATGTAGATAAAGATGCCAATTTAGATAAGGCAGTCAAAATCATCGAAAATGCAAAGACACAAAGACCAAGTGTTTGCAATGCAGAAGAAGTTTGTCTTGTCCATAAAGATATTGCCCAGGATTTCTTACCAAAGCTTAAAGAAGTATTGGTAGAACAGAGAAAAGCTCAAGATAAAATACCTGTTGAATTACGTTTGGATCCAATTGCTCATCAAATTATTGATGGAACACTAGCAACCGATGAGGATTTTGATACTGAATTTTTAGATTATATATTAGCTATTAAAGTAGTGGATTCTATTGAGGAAGCTATAGAACATATTCAAGTACACTCAACACATCATAGTGATGCGATCATTTCTGAAAATGAACAAGCACAAACCAAATTTTCCAGTACGATCGATAGTGCGGCCGTTTATATTAATGCGAGTACACGTTTTACAGATGGAGGCGTTTTTGGTCTAGGATGTGAAATGGGAATCAGTACTCAGAAACTTCACGCAAGAGGTCCTATGGGACTGGAAGAATTGTGTACATATAAATATATTATCAAAGGAAATGGACAGATTAGAGAATAGAGAAGGGAAGGATAAAAAATCTAAAAATCTGAGATTACCTTAAACTGTATTGAGTATCAAACGAGAAAGAGGAGAGATTATGAAGACAAAAAATGAAAAAGCATCCGTTTTTGAGCTAAATGGGATTCCATCGCTTAAAGAAGCATTTCCATTAGCATTACAGCATGTTGTTGCGATGATCGTTGGTTGTGTAACTCCAGCCATCATCATTTCACAAGTTGCAGGACTTGGTGTCCATGATCAAGTTATTTTTGTGCAAGCAGCCTTGGTCATTGCCGGTATCTCAACATTGATCCAATTGTTTCCAATTGGTCGCAAGATTGGATCTGGACTTCCTGTGATCATGGGGGTAAGCTTTGCGTATCTTCCAAGCATGCAGGCAATTGCCGGCACCTATGATATTGCGACAATATTGGGAGCTCAGCTTATTGGTGGTATTGCAGCTATCTTGGTTGGAATCTTTATTAAAAAATTGCGTAAATTATTCCCGCCAATCGTAACAGGGACTGTTGTATTTACCATAGGATTGTCACTGTATCCTACAGCCGTAAATTATATGGCTGGAGGTGCTTCTTCAGCAAATTATGGTTCATGGCAGAATTGGTTAATAGCCTTTATTGTTCTTGCAATCGTAACTGGATTAAACCATTTTGCAAAGGGAATTTGGAAACTATCTTCAATTTTAATCGGTATCATTGCCGGATATATCATTGCAGCATGTTTTGGCATGATTGATTTTTCATCCGTTACACAAGCTTCAATGTTCCAGGTACCTCAATTTATGCATTTTGGTATGAAATTCGAATTCTCTGCCATTTTAACATTTATTATTTTATTCACAATTAATTCGATTCAAGCTATAGGGGATTTTTCTGCAACAACATCTGGTGGTCTTGATCGTCAACCTACTGATGATGAATTACAGGGCGGAATCGTTGCCTATGGTATAACTAACATTCTTGGATCTTTCTTTGGTGGTCTTCCAACAGCAACTTTCTCACAGAATGTTGGTATCGTTGCGACAACTAAAGTCGTAAACCGTTGCGTATTAGGACTTGCTGCTTGTATTATATTGATTGCTGGTTTTGTACCGGTTATCTCAGCGTTACTAACAACAATTCCTCAATGTGTTTTAGGTGGTGCTACGATCTCAGTATTTGCTTCAATTGCGATGACAGGTATGAAGCTAATTGCATCTCAACCTTTGGATTATCGTAATACATCAATCGTAGGTCTTGCGGTTGCACTTGGAATGGGTGTTACGCAAGCTTCCGCTTCATTAGAAACATTCCCATTATGGGTAACAACTGTATTTGGTAAGTCTCCAGTAGTTCTTGCGACCATTACCGCAATTATACTTAACTTAATATTACCAAAACCAAAAGAAAAATAAACACTTACTTAATGATAAAAAGGCCGTAAAATTACGACCTTTTTTGTATGATTATATTAAAACTTTCAGTATTATAATTTTTAGATATTGAGAAAAAATAAAGTTGTATGCTCAAAAGACTTATTTTAAGAGCTTACTTTTAAACTCTTTTTTAATGACAAAAGCAACATGATGATGTAATAAATTTCATATACAAAAAACATATGGGTGCATTTAGAGATATGCATATTATCGTATTAAAAAGACATTGTAAAAGGAATGGTTGATTTAAATAAAATAGATTTATCTTTATTCATACTAAAATACAAAATATAAGTAAAGGACTCTGTCTCATATTTAAATCAATGTATTTCTAGTAAAGCTAGTAATTAGTTCTATATAGTTTCAATCTGTTTAATTATTAATTTTATATCATAATAAGATGCACATATGAAATATTTGCATTGGAATATTGTATTGATTTAATTCTATTAATAAGTGAATGCGACATATCCTTACGTTTATACAAAAAAATGGGAACTTATCATAGATAATTCCCATTTGGTAGATATACTTTTGTATTAGTTAATATAAACTATTTTTATTTAATTATCGTTTTTAATTATCGTTGGAATTATCAATTCATTTATTATTTTAAAATTTGTTGATCTTTCATCCGCAAAATAATATTCCCTAAATTTATCCAACGAAAGAAATACATCATCTACAAAAACTAAATTATCGCCATCTTTTTTCCAAATTTCATAATGATACAAATCAATATCTCTTTTATTTAATAACACATTATATTCATTTCCACAAACTTGGAATCGAAAACAATCTAAAAAAAATACACTAATGTTTGAATCACTAATTTTTATAATCATTTTAAGAAAAAACCTCCTGTACTTCCAACATATTAATACGATGCTTATAGTTAAGCTAAAATAATCTCTTTCTTTAATTATTTAAAAATAAAACAAATCTTCAAACTTTTTATCAAGTGCGATACACAGAATCAGTGCTAGTTTAGCAGTTGGATTAAATTGTCCTGTTTCAATGGAACTAATAGTATTACGAGACACACCTATCATCTCTGCCAATGCAGATTGAGATAGTTTTTTTTCTTTTCGGACTTCTTTTAAATTATTTTTTAAGATTAACTCATCCTGCATAGCCATATACACCACAAAACAACATAAAGAAACCTACTAAACAAATAAACACCCAAATTAAAGAGTACTTGTTTTTTAGTAATAAAAAGCGAGAGATCCCAAATACAATTCCAAATATTAATAATAAGAATAATGTAAATTCATATAGTGTATAACTAGCTTTCGCAATATGAATGGTACCTGTTATGAAGTTAAAACGTGATAATATAGATATCACCAATAATACTGCAGCTAATATCGCAAAACTAATTGTATATGATTGCTCTGCTAAAAAATGTTGTCTTTCATCACCATTTTTGTTTTCAAGTCGACTTTTTTGTAATATCTCTTCTTTTTTCATTATTAGACCCTCCTAGTTTAATTTAATTTTTTTATACCTATATAGCACCATTGATTTATTCGTTTATATATTTTAAGAATGAATTTTAAAATTAAATACTGTTACAATTAGAAATTTAGCTAGAAAGAAAATAACGGTTCTTGTATGATTCAGCATAGATTGAAACGAAAATCATAAAAATAGGCAACTGTAACGAACAGTCCTATGACGTACTGAGTGTGTCATCTAGTTTCAATACTCTAGAAAGTATAATTCATAAGAAACCGATACACCAATAATAAAATTAGCTCCTTTTAGGCCAAAATATTTTGTCCGCTTATCTGAAATATCATTTTCATGAAAGTTTTTTTCAATATACCTTCTTTGTTCAACAATAAATATTGTTGACAAGTATACTTTTTCATAAATTTGAAATGTTTTGTTATCAATTATACCAATGATTTTGTTAATGATTCATATTAGACATTCTATTTATTTCATATTTATTTGTTAATAATAGATTATTCAGACTTACATTGACTATGATTTCGCTATAGACATAAGACATCCAGCTAGACCAAGTAACCAAAATATCATAATAAACAAATCTCTTTTTTGTTTCAGATAAACATATTTAGTGCCGTATTCTATTGCACTTGATAAAAAGATAATGAACCATAGCACATCTGCTAAATCAATTCTCTTTGAAAAAATGATGATATTTCCATTTGTAATGCCTAAATAACAAGATATAGCTAATAATGATAAAAATAAGGATGCAATAAAATATCCGGTATTAAGTGCCGTTTCTTTTTTTGTCTTTTCTAATTCATCTCCGTGACGATTTTCTTCTCTACTTTTTTTTAGTATTTCTTCTTTGTTCATAATAGACTCCTTTTATGCCAAGTTTTCTTTTCAATTTTATTATATTGTTGCCAAGTTTACTTGTCAATTGGTTCGAGATATATTTTTATTGTTATGAAAAATATCAAAGAGTAACGACGAGACAGCAACAAGATAATACTGATTTAAAAGCTTTTCGTGGTCTAAAAAAAGTAATACTCCTTCATTCTGCAATAATTCAATTGATTTCATTTTATGTGACAACGTATATTGTACACATATTGTAATGAACCAATCTGTCTAAAATCATTAGGAGAAGGGTATCATATTGATGAAATTGAAGAAAGATTAACCAATAAAACGAAAATAGGATGTAGGAGTCGAGTTCGAATAGTAGTAGTCCCGTGAAATGCAACAATAATGAATATTCCAAAGTGGCGGAGCCATCTAATCCGACAAAATAGAGCCACTTATTCCAATCTAGAGAACCACTTAATC
>NZ_JAQLXG010000024.1:0-9289 GCF_028321995.1 Faecalitalea cylindroides | reverse complement strand
CATCAAAAAATGTGTCCTTCATGGAAAGACACAAAATTTTATGAATTAGGCTTGATTTTTATTATCTAATTTTTTTCGACTATATTGTTTTCATATCTGATACCTTTTAAAAATAATATGGTTATTTATTTAATTCTTTAAGCATCATCAAAATAAGTATTAATCCAAGTATCGTTTCGAGAGTCATAGACGCCCCGACACCAATATAAACGTTCTGCCATGAAAAATTCATGGAATAGAAGTCGGTTTTGCATGCCTAAACCCCCTTCAATTTCTACTATAGCTACCAATTGTGACAAAAGTCTGATGGCAAATACAAAATATCCACTCTGTTAGGAAATGAATTTATGTTATGAATCATCCTTGTTAATTTAAAATATAAACATACAAAGGAGAAACATATGAAAAGATTATTAAGTTGTCAAGCAAGTGAAATTCTTGCGATGAATGGCAAAGAACTAAAACAAGCAATTCTTGCCAGTGAAGGTAGAACAGTATTGACAGAAATGACCGTATTTAATGGATGCCTTTTAGGAAATATCACAAACGCCGAAGTAGCATCTGCTTTTGGATCTGACATGATCTTATTAAATGGATTGGATTGTTTTGATCCTGTGATCCCTGGCTTACCAGAAACCGACGAACCAATTAAATTATTACGAGAACTTTGTGGTAGACCAGTCGGAGCCAATCTAGAGCCAGTAGATGATTCTATCTCTTTAATGTCTGAAAAAATTGAAATCGTCCCAGGAAGAAAGGCAACAGTCGAAACATTTAAGGCAGCCGAAGAATTAGGTCTTCAGTTTATTTGTCTTACAGGAAATCCTGGAACTGGAGTTACAAACAAGATGATCGCAAAAGCTATCAAAGAATGTAAAGAAAACTTTAGTGGATTGATCATCGCTGGAAAAATGCATGCAGCTGGTGTAGATGAGCCTGTTGTAGATATTCCAACAATCAAAGAATTTATCGAAGCAGGTGCAGATGTTATTTTAATGCCGGCAGCCGGTACGGTTCCTGGTCTTCAAGAAAGCACGATCACAGAAGCCTGCAAGATCATAAAAGAAGCAGGATGCTTATCCCTTAGCGCAATAGGAACCAGCCAGGAAACTTCAGATACCGATACGATTCGTGAACTAGCCCTTTCTAGTAAACGTTCTGGAATCGATATCCAACATATCGGTGATGCAGGATGGGGAGGCATGGCATTCCCAGAAAATATCATGGCAATGTCTGTTGCGATCCGAGGAATTCGACATACATATTTCAAGATGGCTCAATCCGCAAAAAGATAGATCATTCTATCTTTTTTTATCTTCTTCAATTGTATTTAATATATGCTCAATCACACTATAGTCTTCGTAAGGTCCTATAATTTGTGATGCCGCTTCTTTCGCCTCTATGCTGCCTGTACTTGGTGTATACGAGTGTTTGAAGGAGGAAAGCATCATAATATCATTTCCCCCATCTCCATATACTGCCACTTCTTCTTTTGAAATGTTTAAAAAATCTGCCAACCAGCTAACAGCACTGGCTTTATTTACTCCATTTTTTGTAATTTCATAAATGCCATCACCACTCGGTGCATTGACCAGTTTATCATCATATTGTTTTAAAAAATCATCCAATCTTGATGTATCTGTATCATCCGAAAAATGATAATTAATCTTACATATATCTTTCTGAAGAATTTCTTCTTTACTTTGTAAACATTCAAAATTAACAATGATATTATTCAAAAACCTATCTAACCAAGAATCATTTGCTTCTTCTTTCCATACATTTTTACGATATCGCAACACAGACTCTTTATCAATTCTAGAGTACACTTTGTTCCAAGAAACATATTCTAGATTCAAATCTTCAAATACATCCATGATTTTGGATAAAACTTCTTTATCAATTGGTTCACAATGCAACAACTGTTTTTTTGGATCGAGTACAGCTGCCCCATTTAAACAAATATAATAACTGATATCTCCTGCTCTTTTTAAGTTGACCATTTTTATTCCTCGCCCTGTTGCAACAGTAAATATCTTTCCTGCATCGATAATTTTTTGAATACCTTTTTCTATCTTTTCATCACATTCATGATGCTCATTCAATAATGTTCCATCAAGATCACTGGCAAATAAACGAATCATATACAACCTCTTTTCTTACTTGGTTAAAGTTTATTAGAAAATAAAATATGAATATAGTTAAAAAGAATCAGAAATTACTCTGATTCTTTTACATACCTGTTATTTCATGGAAGATATGCTGAGCTGCGATAGCTCCGTCATTGGTTGCGGTAACAACCTGGCGAAGATCTTTTTGAAGCACATCACCAGCAGCATAAATTCCTTTAACTTTAGTTTCCATGTTTTTATCCACTAAAACATATCCTCTTTCATCCAATACATCTAAACCTTCTAGACACTGGCTCATAGGATCCTGCCCTACATATGGGAAGATACCCTGACAGTTTAGTGTCATAGTTTCTTTTGTATCTACGTTTTCCAACAAAATACCAGAAACCTTTCCTTTTTCGCTTAGAATTTCTTTAGGAATATGTTTCTTGATGATATGAATTTTTTCGTTTGCCTCAATTTGTTCCTGAATCTGTTTTTCAGCTCTAAACACATCACGACGAATGACTATCGTTACGCTCTTAGCAAATGTGGTTAGATATAGGGATTCTTCCAAAGCTGAATTTCCGCCACCAATCACAACAACATCTTTATCTTTAAAGAAAGCTCCATCACATACAGCACAGAATGAAACACCACGACCGATGTTCTCCTTTTCCCCTGGAATATTTAATAAGCGTTCTTTCGTTCCAGTAGCTACAATAACAGCTTTCGCTTCTACAACCGTGCCATCGCTCAAATACACTTTCTTATCGGCATCAACTTTTTCGACATCTCCATATTCATACATAGCTCCAAAACTTGTTGCTTGTTCCAGCATTGACATCGCAAGATCTGTTCCAGCTAGTGTTTTAACACCAGGATAATTCGAAATCTGATGTGTTTTTACCAGTTTTCCTCCAGGTGCTCCACTTTCCAGGATCATTGTCTTTAAACCTGCTCTTGATGCATATAATGCTGCAGTCAAACCTGCTGGTCCAGCTCCAATTACTACCAAATCGACTTGTCGCTCCATGATTGTTCCTCCTTGACTATTTCTTTTAACTCACTTAGATCTTTGATGATACGACATGGCTTGGCTTCTTCAAGCTTTTCAATTTGTTTAGCATCGTTACTGAAACCAATTGAATACGCCGCCATATCTTTTGCCGCCATGACATCTGCTGCATTATCACCTACATAAATCGTATTGTCATGTCCAGTATGCAACAAAACTGTCGCTTCAATCAAGCCAGATGCACTCGGCTTTGGCTTTGGTAAATCTTCTTTGCCCATGATCACTTCAAAATAAGGATATAACGCTGAAGTTTTCAGCCCCTTTTCAACCATGGCATGTCTTTTATTGGATACGACCGCAATTTTATATCCTTGATCATGCAGCCACTTTACCGTTTCTTTGGCATGATCTATTGGTTTTAAAAGTTTATCATGCAGTTGTCTATTAATTGTTTGATACCTTTCAATAATTCTGTCGACATCTTTTTCTTCAAAGTATTTTGAAAATGTTGTTTCTAACGTAGGCCCAAAGAAAGAATAAAGCTCTTCTTTTGATAAAACATAATCGGGTTTTTCTTCTTTGAATACTTGTATGAATGTTTCAAAAACCAATTCTCTTGAATCAATCAATGTTCCATCTAAATCAAAAAGTACGACCGGTTTTTGATATAAATGGAAAACTCTATGGAATATACCTGATAAACCTAAGATTCCAATAACGATCATGATCAAAGAAACAAGCTGTGCCACACGAATTGGGCCAAGCATCAATGAATCGGTACGTAATCCTTCAATAAAGAAACGCACCACGCCATACCAAACCAAATACATAAATGCACAATCACCATGACGTTTATAAAACTTTTTACGAAATATAAAATAGATGAATAAGAATCCAATCAAGTTTCCTATACTTTCATAAAGAAATGTAGGTTCATGGTAAGCCCCGTTGATATACATCTGATTTTTGATAAAAGATGGGAAATGATCAAAAAAGCTCTCTGGAACGATACGACCGAAAGCTTCCTGGTTCATAAAATTTCCCCATCGGCCAAATACCTGACCAACCATTACACTCGGCATGATCGCATCCGCCATTCTTAAGCAGCTGACATTTCGTTTTTTAAAGAAATAGATGCTGTAAAGAAGACCGGCAATCAATCCTCCATGAATAGCCAAACCACCATTCCATATCGCAATGATCTCATTCAAATGCGTTGAATAATATCCCCATTCAAAGATCACATAATAAACTCTTGCCCCTAAAATCGCAATGATAAATGTTGGAATAATGTAATCTTCTAACATTTCTTTGGCATAACCCCATTTCTTGACTGTTTTTTGAGCAATCATGTAGCCAATGAAAGCCCCCGTCAAAATCAAGACAGCATACCAGGTAATCTTTAAAGTACCAAAAGAGACAAAGATCTTAGAATTTTCAAAAAAATGCATATTACTCTGTCTCCTCTTTATTCATTGCAATCTGCGTTAATACTCTTTCTTCAAATTCCTTTGCGGAATCCAAACCTTCTTTCAACAACAAGAAGTTTGTAACAGCGGATTCAATGATCGTAGACATTGGACGTCCAGAGCTGACAGGAATACGAATACGCATGATCTTAACGCCTAATATTTCTGCATACTCTTTTTCTTCAATTCCGACACGGTCATAATCATGATTGCTGTCATAAGGTTCTAAATCAATCTGCAGTTCAATTTCTGTTCTTCTAGCATAAGAACCTACTCCAAACATACGACCCACATTAATGATTCCAACCCCTCTTAGTTCCATAAAACCTTCTAAAAGAGGCGCTGTTTTACCAATCAACATATTATGCATCGCATAACAATCGACACGATCATCCGCAACCAGCTGATGGCCACGTTTGATCAATTCTAAAGCAATTTCGCTTTTACCCATCCCCGATTTACCTGTAATCAAAACACCAACACCATGCACTCGTACAAGTTCTCCATGTAAGATTACAGATTCCGCAAGACATTCATCTAAATAGTTTGTCACCGAAACAACAACAGCTGTTGTCTTTTGAGGTGATTTAAAGATTGGGAAATTCTTTCTTTGTGCAATTTCCTTTAGTACTTTCGGACAATCATATCCATGTGCAACAATGATACATGGCGTGTTTTCACTTGTTAAAAACTCAAATGATCGTCTTTGGGATATTTCATCCATTACTTCATCAATATATCCCATTTCTTTTTCACCTAAAATAACAAGGCGTTTAGTTTGTGAGTCCGGAAAATATCCAGCAAGTTCAAGTCCAGGACGATTGGTATCCGGTAATGTAATAGGGCGATCTAATGATTCTGCATCTCCACATACAATCTCCCACATGAACTTTTGTGCTAAGTGTTTTACACATACTTTATTCATTGACTCACTTCCTTTCCAATAATGGCTTTAAATACTGTCCTGTATAACTTTCTTCGCATGCTGCCACCTGTTCTGGAGTACCTTGGCAAACAATCGTTCCGCCATCATTTCCTCCTTCAGGTCCCATATCAATAATATAATCGGCACACTTGATAACATCAAGATTATGTTCTATGACAATCACAGTATCTCCATGATCAACTAGTCTTTGAAGCACTTCAATCAGTTTCTTAACATCATCTGAATGCAGTCCTGTCGTTGGCTCATCAAGGACAAAGACCGTTTTTCCAGTCGCCTTTTTCTGCAGCTCGCTGGCTAATTTGACACGTTGTGCTTCTCCACCCGAAAGTGTTGTCGCACTCTGTCCTAATTTTATATACGATAGCCCCACATCATTTAGTGTTTGCAGTTTATGCTTGATCTTAGATACATTCGAGAAAAATTCCAATGCCTCTTCTACGGTCATATCTAAGACATCCGCAATATTTTTTCCTTTATATTCCACTTGCAACGTCTGCTCATTGTATCGTTTTCCCTGACATTGATCACAAGGAACATAAACATCTGGCAAGAAATGCATGGATATTCTTAAAATACCATCTCCCTGACAGGCTTCACATCGTCCGCCTTTTACATTAAAGGAGAAACGTCCTTTATCATATCCTAATAACTTTGCTTCTTTGGTCTGGGCAAATAAATCACGGATATCATCAAAGACACCTGTATATGTTGCTGGATTGGAACGAGGTGTCCTACCAATTGGATCCTGACCAATTTCAACGATCTTATCTATGTTTTCCAACCCTTTAATTTCTTTGCAGGCTCCTGGTTTAATACGTAATCTTCCTAACGAGTGCTGGATTCCATGTGTTAATACTTCAGTAACCAAAGACGATTTCCCAGATCCAGAAACTCCTGTTACAACATTAAATGCGCCAAGCTTAAATGTTGCATTCACATTTTTAAGATTGTTTTGTGTTGCCTTTACAACTTTTATTGTCTTTTTATTTCCTTTACGACGTGTCTTAGGTACTTCGATTCTCTTTCGACCACTTAAATAAGCTCCTGTGATCGAATTTTCATTCTTCATAACTTCTTCCGGCGTTCCTGCTGCAACGACATTTCCTCCGTGAACACCTGCACCTGGGCCAATATCCACAATATAGTCACTGGCACGCATTGTATCTTCATCATGTTCAACAACTATCAAAGTATTTCCCAAATCACGCATTTCCTTCAAGGCGTCAATTAATCTGTCATTATCTCTTTGATGAAGACCGATACTTGGTTCGTCCAAGACATACATAACACCCGTTAAACGCGAACCAATCTGTGTGGCTAAACGAATACGCTGTGCTTCTCCTCCTGAGAGTGTAGAAGCCAAACGATCTAAAGTTAGATATCCTAACCCTACATGGTTTAAGAAAGAAAGACGATTGCGAATTTCTTTGGTTACTAAATCAGCTATTTTGGCCTGTGTTGGTGTTAACTGCAAATTATCCATGAATTCAAGTGCCTCTTTAACACTCATGCACGTCCATTCATAAATATTTTTACCAGCCACCTGTACGCTTAATGCCTGTTCATTTAATCTGGCTCCATGACATACTGGACATGGTGAATCCGCTAAAAAAGACCCATACCATTCTCTAGACATAGAAGATGTTGTCTCCATATAACGTCTTTCGATCAATGTACAAACTCCTTCAATATATTCAAGTTTTGTGGAAGTATTTCCACTTCTTGATTCAAGTTTATAGGCAATTGGTACATCGGATCCATATAGAAGATAATTTAACTTCTTCTTTGGAATGTCTTTCATAGGCATATCCATATCAATATCATAATACTTGATCAAAGAATGAATTCTTTGCCATTCTAGATTTTCCGTATTAACGATATTCTTATAAAAATGAATTCCTCCCTGACTGATAGATTTATTCCAGTCTGGAATCAATAGATCTAAATCTACTTTCTGCGTAAATCCTAATCCTTTACATTCAGGGCAAGAACCAAAAGGAGCATTAAATGAGAACAGTTTTGGTTCTAATTTAGGTACAGAAAATCCACAGATCTTGCAGGCATAATTGCTGGAAAAAAGGATTTCCTCTTCTTTTGTCAACAAGATTGCCAATCCATCACTTAATTTCAAGGCAGTTTCTAAAGAATCATGAAAACGAGAGCGATTATCCCCTTTTACGATCCTATCCACTACGACATCAATAGAATGTTTTTTGTTCTTTTCTAATTGGTTCACTTCTTCAAGATAAACGATTTCTCCATCCAAACGAATACGCACATATCCTTCTTTGATCAATTTTTCGATCAAATCTTTATGTGTTCCCTTTTTACCTGAAATCACCGGGCTTAAGATCGTGCATCGTGTTCCTTCAGGAAGTTCCATGATCTTATCAATCATTTCTTTGATCGTAGATCCTGTGATTGGCTCATGGTGATGTGGGCAATATGGTACTCCGATCCTTGCATACATCAAACGCAAATAATCATAAATTTCCGTAACAGTTCCAACTGTTGAACGAGGATTGTTCGATGTTGTCTTCTGATCAATTGCTATTGCTGGTGATAATCCATCCATCTGATCCACATCTGGTTTTTCACTGTTTCCTAAAAATTGTCTTGCATAGGCTGACAATGATTCCATATATCGGCGCTGTCCTTCAGCATATATCGTATCAAAAGCTAAAGAAGTCTTTCCACTTCCGGAAACTCCGGTCATAATGACCAATTTATCTTTTGGTATCTGTAAATCAATATTTTTAAGGTTATTTTCGCGAGCTCCTTTTATAGTTATATATTTTTCTTCCATAAAGCCTCCTTCAAACCCTTGATATTATATCATACTTAGTCCGATATATTATGACTTTGGTTACGTTTTTAGTCCATTGTGGACTAAAAAGAAAAAGTAAGTGTTTCCACTTACCCTTTACTCCCCTCAACCAATGACTTCGATACATTTTCGTAATATTGAGCTTTTTCTTCATTCCCTTTATTTTTATATTGCACACTTAATAAATAGGCATTTATTACCCTTTGCATAACTGGTTGTTTATCAAAATCTTTCTCAAGTTCCTTAATATGATTTGATTTTTTTAAGATCATGATATCGTACATCGTATTAGCGTATTTCAACATTTTTTCATCATCAAGTTTCTCGATTTCTTTAATGATCTGATCGCATTTTTCTTGATTTTCATCATATACATAATATTCAAAAGCTTTATCTAAAATATCTATTTTGGCATTCTTATCTTTTGCCATAGGGATTAATTTATCAAATGTCGCATCAATTTCTTCTTTACGATCCTGCATGATCAATGCGTTCAAACGAACATATTCTCGATTATACTCTGGAAAAATCGATTTGGTATAAAAAGAATCAATCTTTTTATATAACGTATCAAATTCATTATTCTGTAAAAGATACATGAATTGTTTTTGTTTGGAATTGCGTAAAAACTGCAGTACGAACGATATTAATACCGCTACAAAAACGATAATACCTATCAAAACTAATATATTTCTCATAACAAACCCCTTTTCGCAAACATATTATCATAAAAGATTTAATTGTACAAAGCTATCGTTGTTTATATTTAAGAGGGTCTAACAGTTGAGTAGTTTTTGAACTACTTTGGACTATTAGTCCCTTTTTATATGTGTATGAACCTCTAAATAATAAAAATCCCCAGTTCATCTCTTGATGTGCTGGTTTTTTGGCATTATAAAAACATCTTTTTTATTTCTT
>NZ_JAQLXG010000023.1:0-12435 GCF_028321995.1 Faecalitalea cylindroides | reverse complement strand
AATCAAGTGGACTTCGTCACCGTAATACATGGACTTATTTTGCCGTATTGAGTGGACTTCTCACTCCGTAATAATCATTTTATTTACGTCAAGAATTAAAAAGACACATTTCTATTATGCCGAATGTGTCTTTTTTTACTATTTCATTTGATTTTGTAATTGTTCTAGGAAAAGGGTAGCACTTTTTGACAAGATTTGATTTTTCTTCCAGATCAAA
Organism: Faecalitalea cylindroides; assembly: GCF_028321995.1. Lineage (NCBI taxonomy): Bacteria > Bacillati > Bacillota > Erysipelotrichia > Erysipelotrichales > Erysipelotrichaceae > Faecalitalea > Faecalitalea cylindroides. The sequence continues at coordinate 12,218 of NZ_JAQLXG010000023.1, read as the reverse complement.
TACATATTAGCTTGTATTTCTGGTTCAATAGGTCTAAAACAAAGAACGCTTTCTAAGCTTGTATTGACAAGATTGTCAAATCCCAAGGCATAACCTACATTCTCTTTGACAAGAATAGCTGCATTATAGATTAGATCAAAAGTTGCAACAATATTAAGTCTACTTTCGTTTTGATTTAACCAGTGTGCCATTTTGTTATAACCTCTTTGGCGAGAAACTAGAAGGGGAATATCGTAAAGATCATCAAGATGAATTGATTTTTTAGAAACAAATGGAGAGTCCTTACGCATGATCAATCCCCATCGGTCATGAAAAGGTATATTTATAGAATTATATTTTGAAATATCTAAATCTTGCACTATGACCGCAAAGTCTAACAATCCCTTATCTAATTGATCACATACACTTGTGGCATTTCCACTATACATATTTAATTGGATGTTTGGATATTCCTTTAAGAGATTCTTTGCGGTTTTGGCAATGTATGTAATTCCTTTTGATTCAGCACACCCTAGATCGACATAGCCACCAGTAAAATCGTGCATAGCTTTAAATTCGTTGGTTGTTTTATCAACCATATTTAAAATATCAGCTGTTCTTTTAGACAATAATTTACCTTCGTTAGTTAGCTGAATATTATGACTGCTTCGAACGAATAGCTGTTGTCCTAATTCTTCTTCCAGGCTTTTTAATTGTCTAGAAAGAGTGGGTTGGGTAATATGCAGATTTTCTGCTGCTTTGGTAATGTTTTGTTCTTTTGCTACTTCTTGAAAATATTTTAATACTCTAAGTTCCATATGTCCTCCTGTTTATCTTTATTTTACGTGGGATAGAAATGCTTATCAAGCATAAGATGTTATGTGATATAAGTATTATACTTTATAAAAAAGAATCCTATAATTAAGATAGGAGGTTAAAAATGAGCAAAAATATTTTGATCATATCAACCAGTCTAAGATTCAACAGCAACTCAGATCTTCTGGCACAAAGTTTTGAAAAGGGTGCACTAGAAGCGGGACATCTTGTTGAAAGAGTTACACTTAGAGATAAGACAATTCAATTTTGTAAAGGATGTTTATCTTGTGTTAAAACACAAAAATGTGTGATTCACGATGATGTTAATGAAATAGTTGAGAAGATGAAAGAGGCGAATGTTCTTGTTTTTTCAACACCAATCTACTATTACGAAATGTGCGGCCAGATGAAAACATTATTAGATCGAGCCAATCCATTATTTAATGCGAACTATAAATTTAGAGATATTTATTTTATTGCATCGGCTGCAGAAGATGGAGATCATGTATGGGCAAAAGCTGTGAATGGTTTAGAAGGATGGATCGATTGCTTTGAAAAATCACATCTTTCAGGTGTTGTATTTGCTGGTGGAGTGACAGATCCAGGTGAGATACAAGGCCATCAATCTTTGAAAAGAGCATTTGAAATGGGAAAGAATATCCGGTAAGAAAGAAGGTATAGTATGAAAACAATGGATAAAAAAGTTTTTGATGAACAGAATGTATTTGGATTAGGTCAGCCAAACGATGCGTTTGCACAATATTTTATTGGGAATTCATATTTAAATGGATTAACAAATCCAAAAGAATGTGGTCTTGCTTTGGCAAATGTAACCTTTGAACCAGGATGCAGAAATAATTGGCATATCCATCATGCGACAAGTGGTGGAGGTCAAATTTTGATCTGTACTGCAGGAGAAGGTTGGTACCAGGAAGAAGGCAAAGATCCAGTTGAATTAAAACCTGGAGTTGTTGTAGTGATTCCACCCGAAGTAAAACATTGGCATGGAGCAAAAAAAGATAGTTGGTTCAGTCATATCGCCTTTGAAGCACCAGGAGAAAACACTTCAAATGAATGGTGCGAACCAGTGGATGACGAAGCTTATCTAGCATTATAAGTGATGAAAAAAGTCAGGTTTCTGGCTTTTTTTCGTTACGAAAAAAGAGCAATTTTTGTAGAAAATATATTTATATTTTACGTAGATTTTTCGTCATTATGTTTCATATTGTGATAAAATATGTATATTGCAGTGCATAGTTGGAGGTAAGTATTATGTATGAAGATAATGATAATTTGTATTTAGTAAGTGATATGGATGAGGATATCAAAAAACGTAAAGAACTCATCGAAGAAGCTAAAAATATCAATGCCGATAAAAATTGGAATGAAATCTATCGTCAGATTTCTGATTTAAGAAGAAAATGGAGACGAATCTCAAGTTGGGAATCAGCTTATGAAGATTCTCTGAATGAAGAATTTGAATCTTATATTGATGCGTTGTACGCAAAACGTAATGAAGTATATAAAAATGCTTCTGGAATCAAAGAGGAGTTAATCGCTCAAGCAAAGAAAGTAGCTGCATCTAATGATCTTAAACACGCTACTGAAGAAATGAATGAGTTAATGAATCAGTGGAAAAAAGCCGGTTCTGCAGGTAAAGATGATGATGCTCTTTGGGAAAGTTTCAACCAGATTCGTCAGAGTTTCTTTGATAAAAAACACGAACAATGGGAACAGATGCAGACTAAGTTCTCTGATGCTGCAGCTGCTAAACAAGATTTGATCCAGCAGGCAAAAGAGCTTGCAAATTCTGAAGAATGGCAAAAGACATCTACTAAGTTTAAAGAATTGATGGATGCCTGGAAAGCTGCAGGAAGCGCAGGAAGAGAAAAAGAAGATGATTTATGGAATGAGTTTAATGAATACCGTCAAACATTCTATAAAGCTCGTAATGCGTATTATGAAAAGCTTCATGTCCTTCAAGATCAAAACCTAGAAGCTAAAAATGAGTTAATTGCTCGAGCTAAAGCTATTAATGAAACGAAATCTTATTCAAGAGAAAATACAAAACAAATGAAAGAACTTGGTGTTGAATGGAAGAAAATCGGTTCTTGTCGAAAAGAAAAAGAAGAAGCGGTTTGGAAAAACTTCAAGGAACAAATGGATCAGTATTTTGATGGCTTAAGACAGGCTAATGAACAAAAACATATTCAATGGAAACAAAGAATGATGGAAGTTCGTACAAGAAAAGATGAATTGATGCAGGAACAAAAACGTCAGATCAAACGCATGCAGGAAGATATCGGTAATGTTCTTGGAGAAAGAGCAATTAGTGAATTAGAACAAAGAATCGAAGATAAGAAAAAATTTATCGAAGAACTTGAAGCTCAAATCAAAGATATTGACTCTCAATTATCTGAATAAAAAATGAGGTTATTCCTCATTTTTTTTGACGATTTCAAGATAATCTCTCTCTTTGCTTTTTTGTCTTGGGACAAATAAAGCGGCAATATTTTTCTTATCTTGGTTTTTAGTATAAAATAACCCAAATATTGAGAAGATAATTGCGCCTATGAAGTTAACAAATAAATCTTCCATCGTATCAATTAAACCGATGTCTAGATATCCATTGATATTCAATGCCCGCCCATCAATCATTACATTTTTTATGTCTGAAATAGATGTCATAGCACCGCTTGGGTCGATGGAAACAGAATTAATTGTATGAATGATCGTATCTTTTTGTGTGTCCATCGCAAAGAATGTGTCCATTGAAAATTCAAAGAATTCCCAGATGACACCGATTGTCATAGAAAAACTGAAAGCTACGATACAGATAAAAATTGGAGATAATTCAAATTTTGCTTTTTTGGATTTATTTAAAATATCAACTAGGGAATATCCAATGGCAGCAGCCAAGAATCCATTCATTGTATGCAGCATTGTATCCCAATTGCTATATTTTAGGTAAAAATCATCAATTTCACCTAAAATTTCTGCAGCGAATATAAATAAAAGAATTATGATTTCCAATGTAATCGGCAATTCGATATTAAATGTCATTTGAACAACACTTGGTACGATCAATAACAGTAAAGTTAAAAGTGCATAGAAAACATTTTCCCAGTTTTGATTAAATATTTGATGAATTAAAACAAGGATGACCAATAGCCGTAAAACCATGTATACAAGAAAAGAACTTCTGTGTTCTCTTAACTCCATAGACAGAGCCTCTTTATATCGTTTTATAAATTTCATATATCTTTTCTCCTAATAATAGTACTTATAATACACTAAAATGTTTTAAAAATCATTATTTTTGAATCATTAAATGTTATGGTAAAATTAAGATGTTTTGGAGATGACAATATGAACAAGGATTTAATTAAATATGCATTCATGCAGACTCTTCCTATCATGGCAGGTTATTTAGTTTTAGGAATGGGTTTTGGTATTCTTCTATATGATCATGGCTATTCTGTATTATGGGCCATTTTGATGAGTATTACCATCTATGCAGGAAGCATGCAATATGTAGCAATTGATTTGATAAGTTCAGGTGCCTCAGTCTTAACAACTTTATTAATGACATTGATGGTAAATGCAAGACATCTATTCTATGGTATTTCAATGGTTGATAAATATAAAGATACGAAACCATATAAGCCATATTTGATTTATGCACTTACAGATGAGACGTATTCTTTAGTTTGTGATGCTCATATTCCTGAAGGAATGGATATCAATAAATATTATTTTTTAGTTTCATTATTTGATCAATGTTACTGGGTCATAGGAAGTGTTTTAGGATCTTTGATAGGCAGTGCATTTTCTTTTGATACAACAGGTGTGGATTTTTCAATGACCGCTTTATTTGTTGTGATCTTTGTAGAACAATGGGAGAGTGCTGATAATCATATACCGGCAAGTATTGGAATTTTGGTTTCTGTTATCTGTTTGATCGTGTTTGGAGCGGATAGTTTTCTGATTCCAACTATGATTATCATTACGATTGTTTTATTTCTATTGAAAAATAGGATACTAGGAGGTAAGAAAGTATGATTCATTCATTGGTTTTAGTTATCATAATGAGTGTTATGACAATGATTTTGCGTTTTTTTCCTTTTCTTGTGTTCTCAAATAATACACCAGGTCCAATCTTATACTTGGGCAAGGTTTTACCATATTCCATTATGGCGATGCTGGTGGTCTATTGTTTAAGAAATACAGATTTTTTATCAGGTTCACATGGTGTTGCAGAAGTGTCTGCTACTATATTAGTTATTGTATTGCATAAATGGAAACATAATACGTTGTTATCTATTCTTTTGGGAACTTTATTTTATATGTTTATGGTACAAGTGATTTTTTGATCATTAATAAAAATCAATAAGAAATGTGATATAATAATAACAGGTGATAATATGTTTGTAGAAGAAAGACAAGCCTTGATTTATGAAGAGCTGCAATCAAATGGCAGGGTTCGCGTTAAAGATTTGAGTAAAAAGTTTAATGTAAGTGAAGATTTGATACGCAAGGATCTTAATGTTCTGGAAAAAGAAGGGAAATTAAGAAAAATTTATGGTGGGGCTGTACTGGCGAAAGAAAATGTGCAAAGAAAACTGGCCTCACAACGTAAGAATATTAACTTAGATGCAAAAAAGAATATTGCCAAGAAGGCAATAAATATCATAGAACCGGGCGATATCATTTTCTTAGATATCTCTACAAGTTCTATAGAGATGGCCAAGCTTTTGATCAATGAACAAAAACCAATGACGGTTATAACAAACATGTTGGAGGTTATTAATATCTTAGTTTCTTCAAATATTAATGTAATTTTTATTGGTGGAGAACTGGATTATGGACACGATGGATTTGTTGGTTCTTTGACAAATCAAATGATTGATGGATTTCGCTTTGACAAGGCTTTCTTAGGGGTTGTAGGCGTTGATATCAATGATAATTCAGTTATGACATATATGCCAGCTGATGCGCAAACGAAAAAATTGGTACTCTCACATTCAAAAGAAACGTATATGTTATGTGAATCGGAAAAATTCAATCAAATTGGAAACTATCAATATGCAAAGATTGATGATTTTTATGGATTGATCTGCGATAAAGATTTATCTTTAGGATTGCATAAAGAATTAAAACAATATGATATTAAGGTGATCGAGTGATCATCTTTTTTTGCACAAAAAAAGTAGACATTTCGTCTACTTTGTCCATTTAGCAAATTCTTCATCCGTTGCTAAAACATAATGTTCGCCTTCAACATGGATTTGTTTTCCTTTGCTATAATCAATTCCACTGGTTGCGTAGTCATAGGAGATAGAAGTACGTGTTTTTTCAACCACTGGATTAGGCTTAGGAATAGCGCTTAATAATGATTTAGTATATGGATGAATTGGATTTTTAAAGATTTCATCTGTTGTTCCAGTTTCAACAAGATGTCCTAAGTGCATGACACCAATATGATCTGAGATATATTTAACCATGCTAAGATCATGTGCGATAAATAGGTAAGCACAACCTCTTTCTTTTTGGATCTTCTTCATTAGATTGACAACTTGAGCCTGAATAGAAACATCCAGTGCAGAGATTGCTTCATCGGCAATAACAAGATCCGGGTTCATGATCAAAGCTCTTGCAATACCGATACGTTGTCTTTGTCCACCAGAGAACTGGTGAGGATATCTTGATGCATGTTCTTTAGATAAACCCACCATTTCAAGAATGTCATAGACTTTTTGATTACGTTCTTCAATCGTTTCATAAGAATGATGAATATCTAACCCTTGTGCTACGATATCAATTACTTTTTTTCTTGGATTTAGGCAAGCCATTGGATCTTGGAAGATCATCTGCATTTTAGTATGCAGCATGGCTTGAGTTTCTTTGGACATTTTGTCGGAGATATCTGCTCCATTAAATATTATTTTCCCGCCTGTTGGTTTATATAAACGAATAACACTTCGTCCTGTCGTTGATTTACCTGAACCGGATTCTCCAACAAGACCATATGTTTCTCCTGGATAAATCTTAAATGAAATACCATCAACTGCTTTAACAGTGAATTTACGACTTACTTTAAAGTACTGTTTTAAATCTTCAACAACAAGGATAGGTTCTTTTGACATGCTATACCCCCTCCTTCTTCATCTTGTCTAATCGTCTTCTTAAAGCTTCCGGCATTTCAACTTTTGGTGCATTTTCATGCATTAACCAGCTAGAAACTTTATGTGTTTTTGAACCTGGAACATAATATGTTGGCGGATCAAGTCTTAGATCAATATTCAAGGCATATTTGTTACGAGGAGCAAATGCATCACCTTTTACTTCGTAAATTAAGTTTGGTGGTGTACCAGGGATCGTATAAAGTTCATCATCGTCTGTGTCTAAATCAGGCATAGCGGATAAAAGACCCCATGTATAAGGATGTCTAGGATCATAGAATATTTCATTGATCGTTCCTGTTTCTACTATTTTTCCAGCATACATAACGTTAACATAATCTGCAACTTTAGCGACGACACCTAAATCGTGTGTAATATAGATTACAGATAAGTTTTTCTTCTTTTGAATTTCCTGGATCAATTCCAAGATCTTAGCTTGAATGGTTACGTCCAATGCTGTTGTAGGTTCGTCGCAAATCAATACATATGGATCACAAGATAGGGCAATGGCAATAACGATACGCTGACGCATACCTCCAGATAACTGGTGTGGATAGTTTTTCATTCTTTTTTCAGCATCTGTAATCCCCACAAGCTCTAACAATTCCAATGCTTTTTGATAAGCTTCCTGTTTGCTTTTTTTATAGTGATACATCATTGGTTCCATGACCTGACGCCCGATTGTCATTGTAGGGTTTAGGGAAGTCATAGGATCTTGGAATACCATGGCAATCTTACGACCACGAATTTCTTTTTGAAGTTCGCGTTCAGACATTTGCACAATGTCTCTTTCTTGTCTTTCGCCAGTATATTCGTCATACCATACATAATCAATCGTTCCGCTATCGATCGTTCCGTTACTTGCCAAGATGCCCATGATAGCCTTGGTCGTAACAGATTTTCCAGATCCAGATTCACCAACGATTGCGATGGTTTCTCCTTTATAAAGGTCAAGGTTTACACCACGAATTGCCTTTACATTTCCGTTATCAGTTTTAAATGAGATATTTAAATCTCTGATTTTTAAAATTCTTTCTCTATCAGCCATCTATTATCTCTCCTTCATCGTAGGGTCAAGTGCATCGCGTAATCCATCACCAAATAAGTTGAAACAAAGCATTAATAATGAGAAGATCGCAACTGGGATCAACATGATGTATGGATATACTAAGAATGATTTATAACCATCATTGATCAAAGTTCCTAAACTAGCTTCTGGAATAGGCAAACCTAATCCGATAAAAGACAAGTACGCTTCATAGAAGATAGCATTTGGAATGGACATCATGACCATGATGATCATTTGACTATAAATATTAGGAAGAATTTCTTTAAAGATGATAAAGAAATCTTTAGCGCCTAATGTACGTGATGCAAGGACATATTCTTCTTCTTTTACTTTTAAGACCTGAGCACGTGTGATGCGTGACATACCGATCCATTCTGTAAAGGCAAGGGCAATAATAATTGTACCAAGACTTGGTTTCATGAACATTAATAATATAATAAGAACAACTAGAGTAGGGATCGAGTTAATGATTTCCTGGATTCTTTGCATAATGGAATCGACTTTTCCACCGAAGTAACCAGAAATTAAACCATATGTAACACCGATGACAACATCGATGATAATTGCCGCAACGGCAACGAATAAAGAAATTCTTGTACCATACCATAAGCGAGTCCATAGATCTCGTCCATAAGAGTCGGTTCCAAATAAATGTTCTCCATTAGGAGCAATGTTTTTTAGTGAAGTATTGATTTCGGCATAGTCCCATGAAGAAAACATTGGAGCAAGAATTGCAAACAACGTGATGATCAAAATTAAAATTACAGCAACGACAGCTCCTTTATTTCTGCAGAAGCGTTTTACAGCATCTTTCCATGCGGATGTAGTTGGGATGACTTCATCAATTGTGATATCTCTTTTGTCTCCAACAAATTCAAAATCATTTGGTAAAAATTTATTGTCTTCCATTATCCCTCATCCTTTCCTAAACGAATTCTTGGATCGATGATTCCATATGCGATATCGATAACAAGCATCATAATGATATACATAGCAGCATATAAGAATGCACAAGCCAAAATAATGTTATAATCTGAACTCAAAATACTGTTTACAAGCAATTTTCCTAAACCAGGAACACTACATAACAATTCAACTACCATTGTTCCTGTCATAAGGTTTACCAAGATTGGTCCTAAGATCGTGATAACTGGAATCAAGGCGTTACGTAAAGCATGTGAGAATATTAATGTTTTACGATCAAGACCTTTGGCTTTTGCAAGGATCATATAGTCACTATCAAGCACTTCAATCATTTCGGTTCGAGTAAAACGTGAAACATTGGCTATAACACCTGTGGAAAGGGCAGCCACCGGCATGATGGAAGAATAAATTGGTTGACTGGAACTATATGCTGTAGGTAAAATTCGCAAATAAGATGCAAAGAAAATCAAGATCAATAATGCAAATACGAAAGATGGGATTGAAACACCAATTACGGATAAAGCTGTTGCAAGTGTATCCCAAATTGAGTTTCTATGTAAAGCAGCGAATACACCTAAAGTCATTCCGATGATCGTACCGATGATAACAGCGGCTAAACCATACAGGAATGAGATTTTAGCAGCATTTCCTACCAGAGAAGCAACAGGCATATCTTTATACAAGTTCATAGATACGCCGAAATTACCTGTAAGCATATCTTTTACGTAGATAACAAACTGAGTAAATAAAGGTTTGTCTAATCCGTATTTTGCCTCGATAACTGCTCTTTGTGCTGCGCTTAATTTTTCGTTATTGATTGGAGAACCAGGTAAAAAGCGAACCATCAAGAACAATACAACGAGAATTACAAATAAAGTAATAGCTGAAATAATAAGTCGTTTACCTATATATTTCAAAGTCGATTTATTCATATCTTCACTCTCCTTAAAAAAACAAACACAATATAGCGAAAACCATATTGTGTTCATTATAATTTTCATTTACTAACTATTCTGCAATGTCAACATAGTTGAATGTGTAAGGTACACCAACTGGTTTTTGTATTAGGCCAGTAACACTTGTGTCTTGAAGTGTTGAACTTCCTTTTTCAAATACAGGGATGTAGCATAGATCATCCATCATAATCTTTTCTGCATCGATCATTAACTGCCAACGAGCATTTACATCCGCTTCAACAGCAGCTTGATCCATGATTGAATCGTATTCTGTATTAGACCATTTACCATAGTTGTTTGTATTGTCAGAAATACATAAGTTCAAGTAAGTAGTTGGATCACCATAGTCTGGACCCCAACGAGTACATGCGATATCGAAGTCTTGGTTAGCTTGTTTAGTATAAATTCTATCTTGTTTTGTAGTGGCAACCATTTCGATTTCTAAACCATCTAACTGACTGAATGCATCCTGTAGATATGTTGCTAACTGATCCATTGGAGATTCATCAGTACCGTATAGTAGGCGAAGAGAAATTGTATCTTTTCCTAATTCTTCTTTAGCAGCATCTAAATATTGTTGTGCTTGTTCTAAATCATAAGAAGTATAAGATCCAGCATCTGAACGGAAATCTGTTCCACTTGGACTTGTAGATAATCCGCTTGGTACAAATCCTGTAGCAGCTGTTGAACCATCTTTCAACACATTGTTAACGAAGTCTTCACGATTGATTGCATAAGATAAAGCTTTTCTTAAGTTAAGATTTTGTAAATCAGAGTTACCAAAATTTAACTGTAGATAGAATAGGTAACCTTCTTTAATTCTCTTATAAGATTCAGAATCTTTATATTTGTCAACCAATTCAGAGTTGATCAAAGCAAACTGTGTTTCGCCATTATCGAATGCTGTAGCAGCAACTTCTGGTTCCTGAACTAAGTTAAGAACTAAGTTATCAAGATTTACAGCATCGGCATTCCAGTAGTTTTCATTTTTAGAGAAAGTTGCCTGTCTTCCTGGTTCCCAAGTTTCCATGATGAATGCACCGTTAGATAGTACATTTTCTGCGCTCTTAGCATATTCAGCGCCTTTTTCTTCACAGAATTTCTGATTAATTGGATAGTAGCAAGGGAATGTCATTAATTCCTCAAAATAAGAAACTGGACTTGTTAATGTAACCTGGAATGTTTTATCATCAACAGCTACTGCCTGAAGTGTGTTTAGATCGTCCTGAGTAAGTTCTTCACCTTCTCCAAGTTCAGCTTGTTTAGCCATCAACTCATCAGCACCTTTAACCTTAGCTCCATCAGATCCTAACATGTATGCATAGTTTCCTGAATTTTTAATGATTCGCTGCCATGCATAAACAAAGTCGTTTGCGGTTACTTCATCACCGTTAGACCATTGTGCATCTCTAAGTTTGAATGTGTGAGTCAAACCATCTTCACTGACTGTATGCTCTTCAGCAATTGCAGGAACGATGTTGCCTTCTTCATCCAAGCCCATCAAACCATCGATACATGCGTGCATTGCGCTAAAAGACATACCGTCATCAGCATCTGATGAATCAAGGTTTTTGATATCTAACTCAGCAGAATATGTATACGTTTTGCCTTCAAGCTGATTGCTACCACAACCTACCAACATACTGGCAGTTAAAGCAGAAGCAACTAGTAATTTTAGTTTTTTCATATACTTCTCTCCCTCTAGTGTTCAAACCGTGAACACGTATACAAGTATTATAAACAAAAAGATCTTTTTTGCAAGTAATTTTCATAAAAATTTTCAAAAATATGAAAATAAAGAAAAGCTTAATGAAATGATGTAACATTTGGTATCAATTAGAAATAGATACTATAATATATAGAAAAGGGGATTAGTTAATATATAAAATAATCCTGATAATCTTGGAAAGCGATAGATTTGATTATTGTGCAAACTTTTCAAAGTGTAAAAAACCAACGTTGATTTTGAGATTATTATTTAAAGATTATAGATTTATAAATATATTAATTAATAAAAGAGACCATTAATGATCTGTCAGGAGTTAGCAAAAAATATTTTTTGAAAGTCTAATAAAAGCTAAATTCTGAAAAAATCTAAATATTTAATGGATATTTATAAAAAAAATAAAAAAGTAAAAAAAGTATTTGACATGGAAGGGGGATATTTGCTAATATAAACGGGCGCCAAGGGAGAGCGGATCTGAACAAAAAGAGCTTGAAAAAAAAGCTTGCAAAGTCCACCAAGTTGTGGTAATATAATCAGGCACGCGAAACGGTGCAAAAAAGAGATCT
>NZ_JAQLXG010000022.1:8042-12754 GCF_028321995.1 Faecalitalea cylindroides | reverse complement strand
CATCAAAAAATGTGTCCTTCATGGAAAGACACAAAATTTTATGAATTAGGCTTGATTTTTATTATCTAATTTTTTTCTCCTTTTTTTTTCTTTATACTCTTTGTGTTGTGTTTTTCTTGATCATTTTTAGGAGGTTTATTCAATCATGAAACATAACACAAACGATCATTCAAATGCTGTCTATTTTGCCCTTCTCAACCTGGCGGATGACGGTACTTATTCAATCACCCACGTTGAGATCAACGGTCCAGACAAGTTCATCCATATCGAAAAACATCTCAGACCGACTTTCTGCCCTTCGTGTAATGCCCGCATGCATTCCAAGGGCATCTATACCCGCAGGGTCAATCATCCCATTACACAGGATTCCATGAACATCTATCTGATCGTCCATCAACGCAGATGGATCTGTAAATCGTGCGGACATACGGAGAACGATTCCTTTCCTTTCCTGGATAAATATTCTCATTCCTCCAATATCACTCCCTATCTCATCCTCGATGCTTTCAGGAACCTTTCCCGATCGACAGCGGATATCGCTGCCCAGTTCAATATCTCCGACTCCAGCGCACGCCTGGTCTTCAAACGCTATGTGGATCTTCCCCGGCTTCCCCTGCCGGAATATATATCCGTGGATGAGGTATATCTCAATATCAGTAATAAAGATAAATACGCTTTCGTCATCATGGACTTTGTCTCCGGCGAGATCATCGATATCGTTCACAACCGCTGGCGTTCGACCATCGAAGATTATTTTTTGTCCATCCCCCTAAAAGAAAGGTTGAATGTCAAAGGTGTCATTTCCGATGCCTACAGGACCTATCTTAAGCTGCCTGAAGATTTCTTTCCTCATGCACTCACCATACTGGACAGTTTTCATGTCATCAAGCTCATCATTTCCCGGATCAACACCTATATATACAAAGTGCTCAAGCGATATAAGAAACGCGACGAGGAACGGTGGAAACAAAAAAATCACGATGAAAACCGTGACAGCCGGACTATACGTCCTTCCAGGGAAGTGATCCTGCTCCAAAATTATAAATGGGTCATCCTGAAGAATCAGGATGACATAAACTATTCGACAAAGCGTTATTATCATAAGATGCTCGGCATGAACGTCGATACCTTTGCCATCGAAAAGATGTTCCTGGATCTGGATCCCAATTTCAAGAAGCTTCGCAATCTGAAAGAAGAATATATCGAGTTCAACGAACAAGACTATGCGGACGAGTTCGATGTATTGTCCAGTCTAAATACGTTGATCGACAAATACAGAAGATCCGATCAATCTATATTTCGTGATTTTGCCTTGTTCCTCAGAGCCAATACGGATCCGATCGTAAACTCCTTCATAAAAGTAAAGGTCCATAGAAAAAGTGCATCTGGTGAAAAAGAATATTATGCACGTCTTTCCAATGGACCCATGGAGTCTTTCAATCGAAAACCGAAAGACCTCAAAAGAGAATCAAGAGGATTCTCCGATTTCGATTATACACGAAACCGCATCCTGTGGGCTACACGTGAGAACCCCAGCGTAAAAGGGATCCCCAGATCAAAGGAAGAGATCAAAACTAACGAAGGTAAGGAACGAGGTCCTTACAAGAAGAAAAAACAATCAAGCTCAAAATAAAGGATACTGACAATTTAACAATCAAAACAAGGAAAACACAACGAAAAAGAGATGTATTTCCTGTAGTCTATACAACCACAGTTCTACATCTCTTTTGATCTTCTCAAATTTTAACGAAACCTTCAGACCCCAAATTAGACCCCAATTGTTTACGCTAAAACCCTAAATGATTTTGGATACCCATTTAGAGTTCCTAATCAAAGATCACTTGATCTTATTTTTTTGCATTGCGCTTCTTCAACAATGTAGCTATGCCCGCTAAAGCAGCAGCATCGACTGCGAGTGAAGTAAACAATCCTGCAAATGTTCGAGTTGATGTGTTCGAAGTGTCACCTTTTTCCGGCTGCTCTGGAACACTATCTTTCTCAGCTTTATTTTTAAATACAATTGATGATACTTCTCCATCCTTAGTCGTTGTTGTTGTCATATTCAATGTTCCGTCTTCGTTATCGACAACCTCAACTTGGATGTTATAAACAGATTCATCATATGTAATTCCTTTAGCGTTTGTATTCTTTTCAGTTACTGTGTAGTTATAAGTACCTGCTTTATCGAATGTCAAATCGCTAAATGTTACCTTACCAGTCTTATCATTATATGCTTCTTCAACCACATTTCCTTCTTCATCGCTTAATACGAATAAGAATTCTTTGTCGGCAAGTTCTCTTCCTTCAAGAACTTTTGTAGCACCTAATGTTAAACTTGTTGGTTGAACTGTGTATTTATTGTTGAATGTGATTTCATTAATCTCTTTGCCTTGAGCATCCGTTACTTTCCATTCAACTTTTAACTTACCGCTTGTATCATCTGTTACTGTAGCAATCGCCTTGTAAGTAGTCGTATCGTAATTAACTCCACCTTTGTTGTCATTTGTTTCAGAAATCGTATATGTATAGATTCCTTCTTTATCAAATGTCAATTTAGGGAATACTACACTTCCATCTTCCGCATTTGTAGCTTGTACACCATTTCCATTTTCATCCATCATCGTAAATGAGAATTCATCTGCTTTAAGAGTTCTGCCATCAAGAACTTTCTTGATTGTTACAGCTGAATCTGTAGGAGATGTCTCATCCGTTGGATCTGGCACATAAGTATTTACAAATGTGAATGTACCTTGTGTATCGGAAGTCACAGAAATTGTTCCGTCTCCATTATCGATGACTTTTACATTAATGACTTTTGCACTGTCATTAGTTACACCAGGAAGACTACCACTTTCTGTAATCGTGTATGTAAATGTCTTTTCACGTTTTTCAGAATAAGTTTCAACTTGTTCTGTTAAACCAACAACTTCTTCAGTTTCTTCTGAAACAGAACCATCTTCAGTTGTTGTTTGTTCTTCTGTCACCGGTGTTTCTTGTTCTACGATTGCTTGTTGTCCGTCATCACCAAAGACATTTTGCATTGTATAAACGATCTTACCAAAATCAACATTTCCTGCTGCATCATTTCTTACAGTTGTTTTTTCAGGCATTGGTGCCCCTTCGCTACCTGTAATCGTAAATTCAAATTTATCTGTGATATCTGGATGATTTGTTCCATTTTCAGCAAGTGATTTTTTACCGTTGATCTTTAATTCAGCGCTTGCACTTTGTCCATAAGCATTTTCAAAAGCAAGTCCACCTTCTGGATAGATAACTTTTGTTACCAGTTTTCCATCGCCGTTATCAGTAACCTTAACAGTTACACTAAATTTACCAGCAACAATTGAAACGCCATTACCAGGAGTAACTTCTTCAACATCATAAACATAAGTATATGTATTGCCTTCTTTAGAAGCTATTCCATTTGCATGATCCTGAATCAACTGATCATTTGTGTAATTGATTGGAGTAAATGTAACTATTCCATCTGCTGTGTTCGTACCACTTGAAACTACACTACCATTACTCAATACATTGAATTGGAATTCACCATCTACCATCGGACGGTTTGTCAATGTCTTAGTTCCTGTCAAATTAACAGAAGCATCATATCCTTCTGTGTTCGTTGAAGAAGTATATGTGTTATTAAAGACAACCTGTGCAACACCTGTCTCAGCTTTTTGCTTACTTTGAGTGTATTCATAAGTTATATCTGTTCCATTAGTTCCTGTTATACGTGTAGAAACAGTTAATGTTCCACTACCATCATCACTCGTACTAATCTGAATTGTATATTCAGTTGTATCGTTTGTATAACCTGGTTTTTGTTCAGATGTTTCAGAAACTGTATATTTATAAACTTTTCCTACATCATCCTGAGTGAATTTTTGCATCTTTGGTAACAACTGAATTGTTGATGTACTTAAACCATTAGCATCCATTGTGTCTTCTGTATTAAATACATCTTCTGACATATCTTGCATACCAGCTTTTTCTTTAGACGCTTCATCAGCTGCACTTAATGTGAACGTAAACTGATTATCCTTAGTTAAATCATAACCTATTAAGTTCTTAACAAGTTCGATTCCACCTTTACCAACATAATCTAATTCACTTGAATATGTATTGGTGAATATGCCATTTTCTACTTTCGCACTAGCAACCAGACCACCTTGTTTGTTATCTGTTACAGTAACTGTAATTTCAGCAACATTCTTAGAATAATCAATACCCACATTCGTTCCCTCAACTTCACTTACAGTGTAATGATATTCACCAACTGTATCATAAGAAATTGAACCAAAATCAAATTTAGCTGTTTTTCCGTCTTCTTCGGTTGGAGCATTTACTTGAACTGTTGTATTGGCAGGCATTGGTGTGTCAACACCAGCAGTGTTGTTTCCAGCCGTCAAAGTAAATTCAAATACATCTTCAGTTGACCATTCTTTACCTTCAAATACTTTTGTTAACGTGAAGTCTGTTGGAATACCTGTAAAGTCAGCAGCTTCATACTTGTTAGTCACCGTTGGATTGTTTCCATCAACCGTTGCGTCTAATTGTCCGTCAAAACCTTCATCTGTTACATGATATGTAATTGTCTTAGGATCATTATCATATGTCCAACCACCAACAGTAGCTTTTGTATCTTCTGTTACTGTAAATACGTAATCGCCAACTTTACTGAATGTCAATTGACCAAAGTCAACCGTATC
>NZ_JAQLXG010000022.1:0-7947 GCF_028321995.1 Faecalitalea cylindroides | reverse complement strand
CGATCAGTTGTTTTAGCATTTTCTCCAGTCATTTCATCTGTAGACAATGTGATTTGATTATTTTCATCTAATCCTGTAACTCCGCTTGCATCGCCTTCTGTTAATGCCAATGTGAACTGGAATTCTTCAGTAGCCATAGAGCCTTCAACAACTTTTGTTACTTGAGGATTTCCTAAGGTTTCTGTTCCTGTTGTAACAGACTTAGATTCATATTCATTAATTACTGTTGGATTGTTTCCATTAACTATTACATCTAATTTTCCATCGAAGCCTTCATCTGTTACTTCAACTGTAATTGTTTTAGGATCATTATCATATGTCCAACCAGCATTATCTGTTGTTGTATCTTCTTTAACTGTAAATACATAATTGCCAACTTTACTGAATGTCAATTGACCAAAGTCAACCGTATCAGTTGTTTTAGCATTTTCTCCAGTCATTTCATCTGTAGACAATGTGATTTGATTATTTTCATCTAATCCTGTAACGCTGCTTGCATCACCCTCTGTTAATGCCAATGTGAACTGGAATTCTTCAGTAGCAGGAGCCCCTATAACTTTCTTAGTAACTTTTAGCGTATCTTCTCCTTCTAAAGTTACCGAATTTGGTTCATATTTATTTACAAACAATGGATCATTTCCATCTACTGAAGCAACTAGAGTTCCGTCACCATTATCGACAACTGTAATTTTGATTTGCTTAGTTAAAGAGTCATAAGTCCAACCAGCATCATCTGTTGTTGTATCTTCTTTAACTGTAAATACATATTCACCCGGAGCTTTGAATGTTAATGTATCAAAGTCTACTGATTTACTATCTCCATCATTAAAGTCTTCTGTAATAGTTGCTGTTGTTGAACCATTTGTTAATCCTTCAATATCATCAATAGAACCTGTACTAGCTTCTTCATTGAATGTAGCACTAAATGCGAAATCATCTGTATTTGGAGCACCAGTTACTTGTTTCTGAACACCAATTCCACTATCAGTATCTTTTTCAAGTTTTACCGGAGTAGTTGAATACTTATTAGTGAAAGCAGCTGCGTTAGTTAAATCTTTATCAGCACTTGTAGTTGCATCACTATTGTCATAAACGATACTTGCTTCTAAATAACCATCAAAATTACTATCTGTTATATTAATAGTTACTTTTGAAGTATGTTCATCATATGTCCAGCCTTTTCTATCAGTACCCTGATTGAAATCCGACGCTCCTACTTCAGATACTTTGAATTCAAATGTTCCTTCTTCGCTGAATTTGATTCCTCCAAATGACACAGTTTTTGGTGCATCTGTTGTTACTCCATCATTAATAGTTGCAGTTCCATCAAAATTAGGATCCACAGGTTCTACGCTATTCCATTTATCTTTGTCTTCCTCTTCAATAATTGGTTCTAATTGGAATGTGAAGTCTGATTCTGTATTTGATCCTGTGACAGATTTTTGAACCATAATTTGTTGATTAGCTCCGTCACCACCAATAATAATTTCGTCTGGTGAATAGCTGTTTGTAATTTCTACTAAACCATTATTAGTTACACTTTCAATATATAAATTACCATCATATTGATAATCTTTATTTAAATCAGTCACAACAATCTTAATATTTTGTGGTTTATTGTCATAAGTCCAACCAGCATTATCTGTTGTTGTATCTTCTTTAACTGTAAATACATATTCACCCGGAGCTTTGAATGTCAATGTATCAAAGTCTACTGATTTACTATCTCCATCATTAAAGTCTTCTGTAATAGTTGCTGTTGTTGAACCATTTGTTAATCCTTCGATATCATCAATAGAACCTGTACTAGCTTCTTCATTGAATGTAGCACTAAATGCGAAATCATCTGTATTTGGAGCACCAGTTACAGTTTTATTTACTGTTAATTGATAATCTCCATCTTCTCCAATAGTAGTAGGAGTAGGATTATAATCATTTACAAATCCAAACGAAGGTGCAACATAACCTTCAACACCAGAATTTACATGATCTACAATAACTTCCTCAGCATCTGAATCTTTATTCTTAGTTACTGTAGTTACTGTATGCATCGTACCATCACCATTGTCAATAACTTCAATATCAATTTGATATTGACTTTGATCGTAAGTGACTCCTGGAGCTGGATCCTTGCCTGGTTCAAGTTCATCTACGATATAACTGAATATCTTACCAGCATCATTTTGATCAAATGTTAAATTTTGTAATTTAGGCATCGTAATAGTTGCATTCTGTGCTGCAGCAGAATTAGCGAAATTTTTATCAGATTCACCTAATTTTTCAGTTGCCTCATCAGCACTAACATTTGTCGAATCAGTACCCGTTATACTAAATGCAAATTCATTTGCCTTCATTGGACGATCTAACATCTGTTTTGTTACATTGATTCCACCTTTTTCACCATAATTTAGAGTTGCATTGTAACTATTAACAAAATTATTGTCATTGTTATCATATTCTATGCTATTGACAACTAATTTTCCTGAATCTTTATCCAATCCTATTGTTACAGTAACAACACATGTGCTTTCATCATATGTTATTCCATTAGAAATTCCACTATCTGTCTCATCCATTAAGAAACGATAAGTACCTGGTTTCTTAAATGTAATGTTTTCAAAAGAGAATTCTTTTGCAACATCTTTATCAACAGGACCTGTAACAGTAGCTGTTAAACCGTTTGAATCAATACCCGTAATGATTCCATTATTAATAGCTGTATTTGTTGCATCACCGTATGGAGTCAGTTTAAAGTTAAATACATCTTGATCTGTCATATTACGACCAGTCAATGTTTTAGTACCTGTTATTGAAGCTGCTCCATCTTGTCCTAATGTAACTTCTGTTGGATCATAGTTATTAACAAACGAAATTGAGCCAGTATCTTCTGTTACTCCATTCAATGTCTTTTTATAACTAATAGATGTATTTATATGAGCATGACCCGTATGTTCTGGATCTTCTGAAGTATCTTCTGCTACTTCGATTGTAACTGTATAAACAGTCTGATCGTAACTCATATTTGCTTCCGACCCTGGTATTTCGTTTACTTCATATACATACGTGTTTCCAACATCATTTCCATCAAAATAAATTGTTTCAAAAGTAAAGTCATTGACTACATTTCCTGTTTCTGAAACGATATTACCTTCTTCATCTCTTGGCATTGGAACATTTTCAGCCTCTATAGGATATGTATCTCCTGACATTCCATCGGCTGTTTTATATCCACCTAAAGCATTTAACTTGAACAAAAATTTAGATCCATCTATTGGATTTTGTCCAGAATGATCATAATATGTTTTAGTTCCAGCAATATTTGCTCCACCTGTTCCATCCATTATATATTTATTTGTATATGTTGCTGTATAAGCTTTATCAACCGGATCAATAGGTTGAGGATTTTTTGATAGATCTTCTCCATCATCTGTTGCCATGCGATCTAATTTAATAGAATCGATCTTCAATTGTCCATTACCACCATCTACAACATTTACAATAACTCTATACAAAGCTGTAGAATAATCAATACCTACTATATTACCTTGTATTTCATTGATTGAATATCTATATTCACCGGATTTTTTAAATTCAATATCACCAAAAGCTTTTGTAAAGTCATTTTTTTCGTCATCTTTAGTGATAGTTACTTTATTCTCTTGTGGTAATGGTGCTGCATCTTCATTCGATGCTGTGATTGAGAAAGTAAATTCATCGTCGTCGCGCCATTCACGACCATCTAAGACTTTCTTAACTTGTATTGTTCCTTCTGTACTCAACAACACTGATTTATCGGCACTATAATCATTTTGGAATGATACAGATTGTTGAGAACCTGCAACGATTGCACCTATAACCATTCCATCGTTTGGATCATTTGTTTCTTCACTAGAGGTGTCTGTTGTTGTAAATCCATTTTCATTTGCCTCTTCTTCAGTAACTTTATATTTTGCTCCTGAAGGAAGATTAGATATAACAGCACGCTGACCTGCTTTTAAGGTGATTGTTTTTCCGCTTTGAATCGTTGTTTGTGGGTCAACTTCCACAGGCTGATCACTATTTTCATCATAAATATCATAAGGGAATTCACCTATTAATTCTTCATCGTTTTCATCGGTTAATTCTACTGTAAATGTAAAATTATTCTGATTTTGCTTTGTTTCATCAGATGCATTTCCCCAATCAACACCTTTTTTGATTTCCAATTGACCAGCAGCTGGATAAGAGATCTTACCATTGTTACCTAAATGTTGAGTAACAGAATTATCTCCTGTCCATTCTGGTGAAAGAACAGTTGTAGCTGTACCTGTTTCATTTGCTGTTTTATTACTATTTAAAGTATTTGGACGATCTCTACGCTGGGTATGTGCAGGAATGTAAGCATTACCATTTTGATCATAAGTAATAGCACTCCAATCAAGCCTATTTCTGCTAATCGAATTACCTTTATTTGATTCTGTTACAGTCCCATTGCCCTGTGTCCAATATGGATCAGAATAATAAAGAGTATCATAACGAGCAATATTCCGTGTTGTTGCTCTCGTTGCGCAATTTTCATCTACATATAATTCTGTATCATCAGTATAATAATAGAATTTGTTTCCAATATTTGGAGTGAAATCAGCTGTTGTATTTCCGTTACCTGTTGTATATAAGTTGCTATAGAAATCTATTGTTTTCTTATCATCTGATAAATTGTTCTTCGCGATTTCATTATATACATCACTTGAAGAATCATTCATAGCCTTTTTAGCTTCTTCTTTTACACTTACACCATAGAACAAACGTACAGGATATGCAGAAGTAACTGTCATAGAAGGATTATTTGTATCCACATCATAATGACGCATTGGAATCAAAGAAGCAGGGATTGTTACAGTTACAATATCTCCTGTTACTAAATCATCGCTTCTTTCTACTGTTACAGTTAAATCAGAAAGATTTGCGGCACCATATACAGTGTTTCCTGCAACTTCACCTTCAAAATGATATGTATCTATGTTACCTGAAGTTGTTTTTCTGCTACTAGTAAACACTTTATCTGCATAGGCAATCTGCATTTTATCTTCACCATCACCTATACCTGTAACATGCATATAAGCACCTAATGTATCGGTAAATGTCAAAGATCCTGGTTCTGTATTTCCTTGGCTTGTTGTTTCTTCTATTGGGGAACCAGAACCAACACCTTGTTGAATCTCGTCAGATATGTCTTCAAATATATTATTTAATTCATCAGAATCTTGTGCGGTTTTATAATAGTCACCATCTGGATCACGTTCACCTCTATTGTTATAGGCAGTAGCATTAGGATAATTGCTAGATACAGCCTGCATAAACTGATTTGCATTAGAATTCATATTTGTTGAACTAGCTCCATCAAATATTCCTACCGTATAAACTAATGCTGCATCTTCTTTTTGTTTTATATTCCTTGAAGCTTGTACCGCACCGTTAGCAACACTCTGATTGAAATATGAACCATCACCAGGTTCTCCATCTGTAAAGAAAACAACAACTTGTTGAGCGTTTTCTCTACCATGAGAATTCAACTGTGCTTCAGCAAGTTCCATTCCATAATCCGCTTGTGTTCCTCCTGCTGGATCCAATTCATTTACAGTTCTTTTAAGACTGTTAGCATTTGATGAAGTATACGAAGCAAGATTTGTAACAACTTGACTATAATTATATCTATTAAAAAAATCCCAATATTTATCATCACCGACACTATTGCTCTTATCTCCCGCAAATTTAACAATTGAAATTTCATGGCGTTCATCAGGATTTTCAATATTATCATTAATACTTGCTGTCGCATCTATGAAATTATTAACAGCCGTTTTAAGTGCTGAGATTCTATATTGCCTATTTCCACCCGATCCAAAATAATCATCCATTGAGCCAGACATATCCAAAACCAAAACAATGTCTAACGGAACACTTGTCCTAACCATGGTTTTCAAATTCGATGTAGAAGATAATGCTGATAAAGCAACGATAAAATCAGAATCACCTTTGTTTATAGAAGGAAGATTATCTGATCCAGTAAAAGTGTAATTTTGATTAGTGACACTCTTATCTGTCCAGATACGACCCACATTTTGAGTAGAAACTGTTCCTCCAGGTGCAATATAATCAGTCCATTCATTAGTTGTATCTGGATCAACTACTGTTTGTGACTCTGCTGCATAAACCGTACTTGTACTGTTTTGCAACAAATTAACACCCATTACCCCTGCTAAAAACAGAGCCAGTGCACCTACTCCTAGTTGCCGTTTGTTCTTTTTAATTTTTTGAATCCATTTACCTATCATAATAAATACCCCTTTCGTATTAAAACTTTTAAGATAAAGCATTCAATAGTTTTATTCTTAATAGCTTAAACAACTAAGCATAAGAAAAAACAACATAGTCTTAGTTAGAGTCTTTATAATCCTCCCCCTCGATTATTTTCAATGATGATTTTCAGCAAAATTTAAGTTTTGAACTGTTTTTAATAATAAAGACAAATTATTTGTTAATTTTTAACAACGGTCTTATAATTTTCATATGAAAACACTAGAGAAATTCACGTATAAAAGAGAATTTAAAGTACTTAAAAAGAAGGAACAAAAGTATCTGAGAAAACAATCTATATCTTCAGATCATATTGTTAATCGTAAATTGAAAGGTAAAGTTGATCCTAAATTAGAACAAACATTAAATACTGCTTTTCAAAAAGCTTTCACTTTGGTCTTTGATAAAGGAGTCGGTATTATTCAAAAAACATATAATGCTGACAAGATCAAAGAAAAACATAATTCTATTGATTCTAGAATCACTCGTAAAAATATTCGTAAACAAAAAAACATATCAAAATCATCCAATATAAAAAATCTTGCATTTACTTCTATTTCTTCAACCGCATTAGGTATCTTAGGAATTGGTATTCCTGATATCTTTCTTTTTACCGCTTTGATCATAAAAAATCTTCAGGAAATATCTCTTTCTTATGGAATTGATTTTAATAATGATAAAGAAAAATATTTTATGCTGATGATAATTGAAGGCGCTTTAGCACATGAATCCATCTATGAAGTAAATGAAAGAGTTGATTCATTTATTGAATCTTATCGTTTATATGATATTGATTTTCAAATAAAACAGACTTCTAAGACTCTAGCTTCTGAATTGTTATATTTGAAATTTATCCAAGGTATTCCAATAGTTGGTGCTATTAGTGGATTCTACGATTCAAAATATATGAATCAAATTTCCAAATATGCAAATTTAAAATATCAACTGCGTTTTTTAAAAAATAAACTATAATATATACTATGAATAAAGTAATAGGACATTTAAAGACAATCAATAAACATAAATATATGGTGACAAAACTTTGTTTTCGCTGTCATTTATACAAACAAGGAATCTTGCACGATCTCAGCAAATACTCTATTTGTGAATTAAAGACAGGATTCAAATATTACCAAGGTTATCGTTCTCCTATTGATGCGCAAAAAGAAGATATAGGGTATTCTCTATCCTGGCTTCACCACAAAGGAAGAAATAAACATCACTGGGAATATTGGCTGGATAATGGTCCAAATGGAATTCAGCCAGTAAAAATGCCCACAAATTACGTTATCGAAATGTTTTGCGACCGTGTTGCAGCCAGCATGATTTATCAAAAAGATAAATATAAAGATGACAGCGCACTTATATATTATGAAAATGGAAGAAATCGAATCATGATCCATCCCGAAACTGATAAACTCATTCATCATTTACTACAATATCTTGCAAATAACGGACTAGATAAAACCGTAGATTACATTGTTAAAGAAATCAAAGAATGATCATGGATATATAATCTTTGTATCTGCACTTCGGGGGTCTAACAGTTAAAAGTTAGATCTAAAAAAGGACTGGAATTCCTTAAATGGAAACTCCAGTCCTTTTTGTCTG
>NZ_JAQLXG010000021.1:0-17537 GCF_028321995.1 Faecalitalea cylindroides | reverse complement strand
TTGATCTGTTCATCTACATTATACAATTCTATATTAACCAGAATACTTTTCTTCCTGGTTTCATAATACGAAAAGAGCAATGACAGCTGCTCGTTTTCTGTTTGCCTACTTATGTAGGGCCAGGTCGTTTATGTGCATATATACTAGTATGGTTTATAAATAAATTCAATGAACTCCGGGTATAAAACGCTTGTTATTTCTCTTGATGAATTAAGATCTGCATTTTATGAATCAGAAATAAAAATGCCTGTTGTAAAGTTAAAATGATTCATGTAGAATAAATGTGCAGAAGGAATTCTGTTGCTGTTTTTGGAGGTCTTACTTATGGTCTTAAGAAGATTTACAAAATTGAAAGAACACAGGCTGTTTTAAGCGTGCCCTTGATAGGTGCGCTTTTTTTAATGCAAAGGGAGGATAAAAATGGAAACTAAAGTGTTGGTAGTAATAGGTTCAAGAAGTGATTTACCCGCAATGGAAGGTTGTATGAAACAACTGGATGATTTCAAAATTGGTTATGAAGTACGCGTGTTGAGTGCGCATCGTACACCGAATGAAGTAATTAAATTAAGTTCTGAAGCAAAAAGTCGTGGAATCAAGGTTATTATTGCTGCAGCTGGAGGAGCGGCTCATCTAGCTGGTGTAATTGCTAGTTCGACACCACTTCCTGTAATTGGAATTCCAATGCAGACTAGTGCGTTAGGCGGTATGGATTCATTGTTGTCAACGGTACAGATGCCTCAGGGCGTTCCAGTTGCTACAGTTGCAATTGGAAAAGCTGGTGCAAGAAATGCAGCTATCTTAGCTTGTCAGATGATTGGATTAGCTGATGAAGCCGTTCAAAAAACAATCGAAGATTTCAAAAAAGAACAAGCTGAAAATGTTTTGGCACAATCTATTGTAGAATAAAGGAGAAAAAAATGGATACACGTATTTTTGTTCAGAAAAAAGAACAATTCCAAGTTGAAAGCGAGTCATTAGGCACTGAATTAAGACAGTCTCTATCACTTTCTGATGATTTTAAAGTCTCTTTATATAATATTTATGACATCTTTAACGCAGATGAAAATGATATTCAACTTTTGAAAAAGAATGTCTGCAGTGAAGTGGTAACAGATGTTGTATACGATTCTATCGACCTTGAGGGTAAAAAATATCTTGCCTATGAATATTTACCAGGGCAATATGATCAAAGAGCTGATAGCGCTATGCAGTGTTTGATGTTATTGAATAATAAACAGACAGTTCGTATTCATTCAGGAACATTGTTGGTATTTGATGGTCAAGTTTCAAAAGAAGATCTAGAAAAAATCACGGGTTATATCGTTAACCCTGTAGAAGCTAGAGTAAAAGATTTAAGTGTATTGGAAGATGATCAAGATGTAGAAGTAGCACCAGTTCCTATCTTGAATGGATTCATTAATATGAGTAAAGAAGAATTATCCGCTCTTCGTGAAAAAGAAGGATTGGCTATGTCACAAGAGGATATTGAATTTGTTCAAGATTATTTTAAAACACAGGAAAAACGTGATTGTACGATGACTGAACTAAAGGTATTGGATACATATTGGTCAGATCACTGCCGCCATACCACATTTGAAACAGTATTGGATTCTGTTGATTTTAAGCTGGATACGCTAAAAGAACAGCTTCAAGAATCTTATGAAAAGTATCTTGCGTTACGCAATGAAGTACATGGTGGAAAAAAAGAACAGACTTTGATGGATATGGCAACGATTGCCGGTAAATATCTTCGTAAACAAGGTAAGTTAGATGATATGGAAGTCAGCGATGAAATTAATGCCTGCTCTGTAGAAATCAAAGTAGATGTCGATGGAAAAGATGAAAACTGGTTATTGATGTTTAAAAATGAAACGCATAACCATCCAACTGAAATTGAGCCATTTGGCGGTGCCAGCACATGTATTGGTGGAGCCATTCGAGATCCACTATCTGGAAGAAGTTATGTTTATCAGGCAATGCGTATTACCGGAGCCGGGGATATCACAAAACCAATTTCACAAACCATGGAACATAAACTTCCTCAATCAAAAATTTCTAAAACAGCTGCTCATGGTTATTCAAGCTATGGTAACCAGATTGGGTTGGCGACTACTTTTGTCGAAGAAATTTATGATGAAGGGTATGTTGCCAAGAGAATGGAAGTTGGAGCTGTTGTTGGAGCTGCGCCTAAATCTCATGTAAAAAGAGAAAAGCCTCAGCCAGGCGATATCATCGTTTTGATTGGTGGAGCAACAGGTCGTGATGGAATCGGTGGAGCAACCGGTTCAAGTAAAGAGCATAATGAAACAAGTCTAGAAAAATGTTCAAGCGAAGTACAAAAAGGAAATGCTTTGATCGAACGTAAGTTGCAACGTTTGTTTAGAAACCCTGCCTGCACAAAATTGATCAAGAAGGCTAATGATTTTGGTGCTGGTGGTGTCAGCGTAGCTGTTGGTGAATTGGCTGATGGTCTTGATGTTGATTTGGATGCCGTTCCAGTAAAATATCAGGGTCTTGATGGTACAGAGCTTGCGATCAGTGAATCACAAGAGCGTATGGCTTGTTGTATTGATGCAAAAGACTTTGAGAAATTTAAAGAAGAAGCATATAAAGAAAATCTAGAAGCTATCAAAGTGGCTACTGTTACGGATACAAATCGTCTTGTGATGAAATTTAGAGGCGAAACAATTGTCGATATGTCGCGTGCATTTTTAGATACAAATGGGGTACGAGCTCATCAGGCTGTTGAGGTTTGTGAAAGTGAATATGATGAAAAACCATTTGATAAAAAAGACACAAATCTTGTGGAAGTGTTACATGATCCAAATGTAGCCTGCCAGATTGGTTTAGCAGAAATGTTCGATGCTTCGATTGGCAAGAGTACAGTATTGATGCCATTTGGTGGAAAATACCAGTTAACTCCTGAAGAAGGGTCTGTTCAAAAATTACCAGTATTCGGGATGACAAATACATGCTCAACCATGACATATGGATACGATCCGAAATTAGCAAAATACTCTCCGTATTTAGGAGCGAGCTATTCTGTTGTTGAAGCTTTAGCTAAAATAACAGCTTTAGGTGCCGATTATTCAACATGTCGTTTATCAAATCAGGAATACTTTGAAAGAGTTGGAGACGATCCTAAAAAATGGGGAAATCCAATGCAGGCTTTATTAGGTCTAGTCGATGCACAGATTGCCTTTGAAACACCAAGTATTGGCGGAAAAGACAGTATGTCTGGAACATATAAAGATATTCATGTTCCACCTACATTGATCACATTTGCCATCACAACTCAAAAAACAGATTCCGTTGTCAGTGCTTCTTTCAAAAAAGCCGGTAATTATGTTTATTTAGTCAAACATGAAGCATTAGCTGATCATGTGCCTAACTATGAACAGTTAAAAGATAATTTTAAAACCGTTCATGAAAAGATGCAGGAAGGTAAGATCGTTGCGGCAAGCGCCGTTAAATTTGGTGGTATCGGATATGCGATTGCTAAGATGGCATTTGGTAATAAATTAGGTGTTGCGATTCAAAGCGATGAAGATGTTTATGGATTCAATACAGGATCATTGATCGTAGAGGCAACCGAAAGTATCATGGATCCTCATTTCACATTGTTAGGAATTTTGAATGAAGAAGACAAGATCGTTATCAATGATGAGGTGGTTACGATTGAAGATGCTTTAAAAGCTTGGAAAGAAAGATATGATGATATCTATCCAATGAATGTTGATCTTGGAAAAGAAACTTTAGATACACCTCTAACAGTTAAAGAACCTGTTTATTCTAAGGTGAAAGTAGAAAAACCAATTGTCGTGATTCCTATCTTCCCTGGACAAAACTGTGAATATGATACAACGGCAAAATTTGAGCGTGCCGGGGCTGAAGTGCATCAAGTTGTATTCAATAACTTGACCGTAGAGAACATCAAGACAAGTATTGATACATTGGCAGATGAAATTGCCAAGGCACAGATCTTGATGATCGTTGGTGGATTTAGTTCAGGGGATGAACCAGATGGATCTGGTAAATTCATTGCCAATGTACTACGCAATCCTAAAATTTCAAAAGCCATTGATACGATGCGTGCTAATGATGGTTTGATCTTAGGTATTTGTAATGGATTCCAGGCTTTGATCAAATCAGGCTTGTTACCTTATGGTGATATTGCAGGATTAAATGAAGAAAATCCTACATTGTTCAGAAACAATATTAACCGTCACGTAAGTCATATTGCACGTACTCGTGTTACATCGAATGCTTCACCATGGTTCATGTCTATGACACCAGGAGAAATGCATTCGGTTGCGATGTCTCATGGAGAAGGTAAGTTTGTCGCATCAAAAGAAGTGTTAGAAGAACTTGTTAAGAATGGTCAGGTCGCAACACAATATGTCAATGAAGAAGGTGTTCCAACGATGGATGGGCTAGATAATATCAATGGTTCTAGCATTGCTATTGAAGGTATCTTCTCTAAAGACGGAAAGATTTTTGGAAAGATGGGACATAGCGAACGATATGAAGAAGGTTTGATGCAGAATATTTACGGAAATAAAGATCAGAATATTTTCGAAAATGGTGTTCGTTATTTCACACATAAATAAAGGAGAAAAACATGGATTATAAAAAAGCGGGTGTAGATATTGAAGCTGGTTATAAATCAGTGGAATTGATGAAAAAACACGTAAAAGAAACGATGCGTCCTGAAGTGTTAGGTGGACTTGGTGGGTTTGCTGGTGCCTTTGATCTTTCAAAGATCAAGGGCATGGAAGAACCTGTTCTGTTATCTGGAACCGATGGATGTGGAACAAAGGTAAAATTGGCTTTTGTTTTGGATAAACATGATACGATCGGTATCGATGCAGTCGCAATGTGTGTAAATGACATTGCATGTGCTGGAGGAGAACCACTATTCTTCCTTGATTACATCGCATGTGGTAAAAACTATCCGGAAAAGATCGCAACGATCGTAAGCGGTGTTGCCGAAGGATGCAAACAAAGCGAATGTGCACTAATTGGTGGAGAAACAGCTGAGCATCCAGGTTTGATGCCAGTGGATGAATACGATCTTGCTGGATTTGCGGTAGGTGTCGTAGATAAAAAAGATATCATTGATGGTTCAAATATCAAAGAAGGCGATGTGTTGGTTGGTATTGCATCTAGCGGTGTCCATTCAAATGGATTTAGTTTGGTTCGTTCTGTATTTGATATGACAGAAGAATCTTTAAATACGTATTATGATGAGCTTAAAAAGACATTAGGAGAAGCTTTGATCGAACCAACACGTATCTATGTCAAAGCTTTAAAAAATGTAAAAGAAGCAGGTGTCACGATCAAGGGATGCAGCCATATTACAGGTGGAGGTTTCTATGAAAATGTTCCTCGAATGCTTCCAGAAAACGCAAAAGCTATTATTAAAAAAGACAGCTATCCAGTTCCTGCCATCTTCGATTTGATTGCCAAGAATGGAAATGTAGAAGAAACGATGATGTACAACACATTTAATATGGGATTAGGTATGGTCATTGCCTTAGATCCAGAAGATGTGGATACAGCTATGGAGGCAATTCAAAAAGCTGGAGATACTTGTTATGTTGTAGGAAATATTGTTGAAGGTCAAAAAGGAGTTGAATTATGTTAAGACTTGCCGTACTGATTTCTGGAGGAGGTACGGATCTTCAATCCATCATTGATGAACATAAAAAAGGAAATATCAACTGTGAAATAGCTCTTGTGATCAGTAATCGTAAGAGTGCATATGGTCTTGAAAGAGCAAAACAGGCAGGTATTCCAACAGCATGTATAAAAGATCAAAAAGAACTTTTGAAAAAACTTCAGGATGAAAAGATTGATTTTATCGTTTTAGCCGGGTATCTAGCGATCTTGCAGGAAGATTTGATCAAAGCATATCCAAATAAGATCATTAATATTCATCCATCTTTGATTCCTTCTTTCTGTGGACCGGGTATGTATGGACTTCACGTTCATGAAGCTGCCTTGGCCAAGGGAGTAAAGGTAAGTGGAGCTACGGTACATTTTGTTAGTGAAGAAGTAGATGGTGGACCAATCATTTATCAGGAAGCTGTATCGATTGCCGACTTGGATACAGCTGAAGCAATTCAAAAAAGAGTTCTTGAGATAGAACATAAGATCTTACCTATGGTAGTTCGTTATTATTGTGAGGATAGAATAAGAATAGAGAAAGGAAGAGTGCATATTTTATGAAAAGAGCATTGGTCAGTGTTTCAGATAAAACAGGTCTAGTGGAGTTTGTTCAAGGGTTAGTTGACTGTGGTTATGAAATCATTTCTACAGGTGGAACTAAAAAAGCTTTGGAAAATGCAGGTATCAAAACAATTGGAATTAGTGAAGTAACAGGTTTTCCAGAAATTATGGATGGTCGTGTAAAGACGCTTCATCCAAAAGTGCATGGAGCTCTTTTGTGTGTTAGAGATAATCCAGATCATGTAAGACAGTTAAAAGAACTAGGTATTGAATATATTGATCTAGTGTGTGTAAACCTTTATCCATTTAAAGAAACTGTACAAAAAGAAGGCGTAAGCCATGAAGAGATTATCGAAAACATTGATATTGGTGGACCAAGTATGTTGCGCAGTGCTTCTAAGAATTATCAGAGCATTCCAGTTCTTTGTGATCCAAAAGATTATGAAAAAGTATTGAATGAAATCAAAGAAAATGGTGAAACGACATTAGAAACACGTGAACATCTTGCCGCAAAAGTATTCCGTCATACAGCTCGATATGATGCGATGATTGCCGATTATTTGACAAAACGCACTCATGAAGAATTCCCTGAAAGTTTAACAATTACATTTGATAAAGTACAGGATCTTCGTTATGGGGAAAACCCTCATCAAAAAGCTGCTTTCTATAAAGGTATGAATCCTAAGTATTCTTTGGCAAACGCAACACAGCTTCATGGAAAAGAACTTTCTTACAATAATATTCAGGATGGGAATGCAGCTATCGAAGTTTTGAAAGATTTTGAAGGTCAGTATGCTGCAGTTGGTTTGAAACATATGAATCCATGTGGAGTGGGTATTGGTGAAAATATTGAAGCTGCCTGGGATAAGGCATATGAAGCAGATCCGGTTTCTATCTTTGGTGGAATCGTTGCTTTAAATGATAAAGTTGAAAAAGGATTAGCTGAAAAATTATCTAAGATCTTCTTAGAAATCATCATTGCTCCTGATTTTAGTGAAGAAGCATTAGAAATCTTAACACGTAAGAAGAATATTCGTTTGATGAAACTGGATACTACATTATCTACATCTACTGCTTTGAAATATACAAACGTTAATGATGGATTGTTGGTTCAGGAAATGGATACACATGTAGTTCGAGAAGAAGATTTACGTTGTGTTACAAACCGCAAACCTACGAAAGAAGAAATTGAACAGCTTTTATTTGGATGGAAAGTTGTTAAGCACGTTAAATCCAATGCCATCGTTCTTGTAAAAGACAATATGACAATTGGCGTCGGTGCTGGACAGATGAATCGTGTCGGAGCAGCTAAAATTGCGATTGAGCAGGCACAGGAAAAAGCTAAAGGTTCTGTTATGGCAAGTGATGCTTTCTTCCCAATGCCAGATACAGTTCAAGAAGCAATCAAAGCAGGTGTTACAGCAATCATTCAACCAGGTGGTTCTATTAAAGATCAGCTATCTATTGATGAATGTAACGAACATGGTATCGCAATGGTATTCACAGGAATTCGTCATTTCAAACACTAAATAAAGTAAAAGAACTTATCGTGATTTCGGTAAGTTCTTTTTTTTGATTTATCAAGACATTAGATAAATAATATGAATAAAGATAATTTCAAAGAAAATAATTGTAAAGGCTTACATTTGCATTGAAAGTAACGCTTAAAAGTGCTTTAATTATATCAGAAAGAATATTGGGGTGAATGTGAATGAAAGAATTACAGGCAATTGATAAAGTGATCGAAGCATACTATGATATTACAGGTTTACATAGTTACTTTATCCAAAGCAAAAATGATATTACAGATAGTGCAAAAGAAAGAAATTTTTTCTGTAAGTGTTTAAAAACAAGTGCATCTGCCTTAAAGCAGTGTGATGAATGTACAGTAGAAAACTACACTATGGCTTTGGAGTCAAAAAAAGTTCAGACATATTCTTGTCATGCTGGCTTAGTTAAATGGTCTGTTCCAGTAAGAATCAATGAAGTAACAGGTGTCATTATTTCTGAAGGTGTTATTTCAAAACGTCAGGTGGAAGAGAGTGAAGATTGGATAAATTATCTAGCAGAAAAGTATAATGTTTCTAAAACAATCTTGATGAAAAATTACTCGAATGTACGTGAAATGACAGAAGAACAGGTTGATCAAGCAATCGCATTGTTGGAAAGCCTTGTTGCGTATTACAAGACAGAAGTTAAGTAACAGAAATATTGATGGTCATGATCTAATGATTATGATCATCTTTTTTTTGTCGTTTTTTCAATTGAATTGTATTGAAAAAACAGGAGGTATTAAAGAATGATAAATAACAGGTTCAATGACAAAATGATTCTACAATGGTATTTAGAAGGTGGGATTGGTCATGAATGCAGAACTTAAAAAAGTTTGATCATGTGATCAATGAATTTTGGAGCGATTCAGAGCATTTTGAGAGTTTTATGAATGCGAATCTTTTTGGCGGAAGCAGGTTAATAAAGAAAGAAGATCTGGTTATCCAATCTAAAACATAGAAAGAGATGTGGTGATGCGTTGGGATAGTGCATATGGGACGTATTATTTAGGCATATAAAATCAATTGAACGAAGATTATTCTATACCGTTTAGAGTGTTAAGATATGATTTTCTTTGGTATCAAAAACAGATGGACGCACTTGCGAAAAAAACATGATAAAGAAAAAGATTTACGTAATGAAGCTTTCTTATCAAAGATACAGCTAGGCGAAAAGATTATCCCATGTATAATAATCGTGATCTATTATGAAGAACATTTTTGGAAAGGTAATAAAGATTTGTATGATTTGTTTATCAACACAAATGAGCACGTTAATAATTATTCAATGCGACAAGTTGAACTATGTAAAGATTCAACAAATTATGATAATGATGAAGTAAATCTGGTTTTTGAAACCACAAGATTAATGATTCAAAAAGGCAAAGAAGCAGCTATGGTAGTTGCATCAATGGTCAGGAGTGAAAGATTGTTTGATATTGTAGTCAAAGAAACAGAGGGAATGATAAATATGTGTGAGTCACTGGATAAATAGGAAAAAGAGACTTTATTAAAAATGGTTAAGGAAATGTTGGAAAAAGGCTTAAGCGAAGAGTTTATTTTGTGCTTTGCGAACATTAACAAAAGGGTATTAAGCCAAGGAATTGATACAAAGCTAAATGAAAAGGCCAGGATTGAACCTGGTCTTATATATAGACAAATTATTGATTTAAATCGGAGGCTTGAATGTAGCCAACGCTATCTTTTGTATAAGTGCTGTTAATATCGATTTTACCATCTTTAACAGGGGCTTCACTCATGATTTGATACCATCCATTATCTGAGTTGGTGTATACAAAGCTGATGATATCACCCTTTTCATAAGAATATAGGACAGAACCATCTACTTCATCATATACATTTAGGTCGTTTTTAAGTTTTTGTGTGATGATTTGAATTTCATTTAGATCTTTGCCATTATCTAAGCTATAGTAGAAACTTGCCGCCTTTTCACCCCAGTAAGGGTCAGAAGCGTATTGAACGTTGATACCACTGGCTTTATTACCAAACCAGGATCCATGATATCTTTCATCTTCAGGATTTGCGTATCCTTGTTGAAGAAAATTATAGGCATGTTGATATACACAGTCTTCTAAAGAGTCATAGCTGTTGGCGTTATCTGGATTTGAATCATATGCAGCATGACCGAACAAGTTGTGATTTTCAATTGCATACTGACTTTGACCATAACCACTTTCATTTAAGGCAACCGCAAACATCATGGTTGCATTGATATAGGTTTGATCTTGCACCTCGGTAAAAATAGATCCATTCTCATAGAGAACACTTTCTGTATCTGCACATGGATAGGCATTGGCTGTGGCACTGATTCCAACACTGCTAAGATATTCGTTATAGTCTGAATCGTCTAAATTCGTTAAAGAGCGATGTGGAACATATTGATAAAAATTAAAATAAGCTTCAGAAT
This sequence comes from Faecalitalea cylindroides, assembly GCF_028321995.1. Classification (NCBI taxonomy): domain Bacteria; kingdom Bacillati; phylum Bacillota; class Erysipelotrichia; order Erysipelotrichales; family Erysipelotrichaceae; genus Faecalitalea; species Faecalitalea cylindroides. The sequence continues at coordinate 7,328 of NZ_JAQLXG010000021.1, read as the reverse complement.
TTATGGCGTTATCGTGTACATCATTGAGCACATCGCTGGATAGTTGATCCATATCGGTATAAAACCAGTTTCCGTCATAAGAGAAATACGTTGTATTCTCTTTTAAGAAATCAGGAGCCTCTCCAATAGCCAATGTTTGATATTGTGCACTGTCGGCATCAATTAATATCGCATGAATCAAAGATCCGTTATTTACATAATAGTAGGATTGAAGATAATCGTCATAATAAAATAATTGAATATCTTCAATAGAAACCCAGGCTTTAACTCCACTCATCATAAAGAGGACTTTAGATCCATCGTTACTAGTTTCAATATATAATCCATCAGTCCCATAACTGCCATTTAAATATCCATCTTCGTTTGTTCCATCAACGACATAAGATGTGTTTTCGGTGACTTCTTTTGTGTTAAAATTAACGATGGCATTATGCAGGGCAACAATTTTTCCGTTTTGATTGGAAATGACGATATTCTCATTTTCTTCAAGTGAGTGCATTTTCCACTTAGCGAATATAAAATGATTGTAGGTCCCATATTGTTCCTGAGTTTTTATATCGTATACTGTATATGTTCCGTTTTCTGTGATTTTAAGACCGATAAAGCCAATGATAAAAAGCGCCAAAAGAGCGCTCAAAAAGACTATTATCGATCTTTTTAATTTTCTTTGGGTTTGCTTCCTTCTTTTTTTCATATGATTATTCTAACATAACAAGAATGAGGTGTCATTTATTTCATTTTCATGGTATATTAGACTAGCGAAAGGGTGATTATATGTCAAAAATGGAAGATAGACTGGATTCTCTTGTTGAAAGATATAACGAAATCAATGAACTGATGATGTCCAGCAGTGTTGTGTCAGATCGAAAACAAATGGCAAAATTAGGACGTGAACAGAATGAACTGACACCGATCGTTGAAACATATGCAGAATATAAACAGGCAAAAGAAGAATTTGAAGAAGCAAAAACACTTCAAAAAGAAGATGATAAGGAATTAAGAGAACTTGCGAATGCAGAAATCGAAAGATTAGAACCTGCCATCAAAGAGTATCTAGATAGACTTGAACTATTGCTGGTACCAAAGGATCCAAATGATTCGCATAATGCATTTATGGAAATTCGTGGTGCAGCTGGAGGTGATGAAGCCAATATCTTTGCGGGTGACTTGTTTAGAATGTATGCGAAATATGCCGAAAGCAAAGGATGGAAAGTGGAAGTTACTGATTCAGAAGATAGCGAAGCTGGCGGTTTCTCATTGATCACATTCAAGGTAACGGGGCAAAATGCGTATGGTACTTTAAAATTTGAATCTGGTTCTCATAGAGTTCAGCGTGTTCCTAAGACGGAAAGTCAGGGACGTATTCAGACTTCAACAGCAACTGTATTATGTTATCCAGAATTGGATGAGGAAGATTTTGATATCGATATGAATGATCTTGAAATTGAAACAATGCGTGCTTCAGGCGCTGGAGGACAGCATGTTAATAAGACCGATTCTGCAGTTCGTATCGTGCATAAACCAACAGGAATCGTGGTAAAATGTCAGGACGGACGCTCTCAACATGAAAATAGAGCGACAGCGCTAGCTACAATTGCAGCTCGTGTAAAAGAGGAACATCAACGTGAATTGGATGAAAAAGCAGGAGCTGAAAGACGTACTAAAATTGGTACAGGAGATCGTGCTGAAAAGATTCGTACATATAACTACCCACAAAACCGTGTAACTGATCATAGAATTGGGTATAGTGTTAATCAGTTGGATCGTATCATTGATGGGCGCTTGGAAGATTTGATGAACGCGTTACAATTGGCTGATCAGCAGGCTAAACTTGCAGGAGAACAACTGTGAAATACAGAGAATATGTAAAAGAAGGAAAAGAGCGTTTATATAAGGCCAATCAGGGCGAACAGGCAGCTTTGTTATTGATGAATGAGCTTTGTGAAAATAGAGGTATAAATCTTTATATTTCTATGGAAGAGGAAGCCGACGAAGTTATTGCCACGGATTATCTTGAAGGTATTCATCAGATGGAGCTGGGTAAACCATTAAGCTATGTTTTAGGATATGAATGTTTCTATGGCTATAATTTTAAAGTTAATGAGGATGTGTTGATTCCTCGACCGGAAACAGAAGAATTAGTTGGTCTTGTCCTAAGTATGTTTGATGATAAATTTTCTGATCGAGAGCATGTGAGCGTATTTGATGTAGCAACTGGTTCAGGGGCAATTGGAATCACTTTAAATCTAGAAGAAAGAAAAATGGATGTAATTGCTTCAGATATCTCGATGGAAGCACTAAAAGTAGCCAAAGAGAATAATGATGCACTTCATGCTAATGTAAGCTTTATTTGTGGTAGCATGTTAGATCCATTTGTTGACAGGGATCTACATTGTGATATCCTAGTCTGCAATCCGCCTTATATACCAAGTGAAGAAAAGATGGAACATAGTGTTGTGGATTTTGAACCACATGTTGCCTTATTTGGTGGAGAAGACGGACTGAAGTTTTATCGCGATGTCTTTGAAAAAGCACATCTTGTTTTAAATGAAAAAGCATTTTTAGCGTTTGAAATGGGATATCAACAAGGTGAGGCATTAACTGATCTTGCAAAAGAGTATTTTAAAGATGCAACGATTACTGTGCATAAAGATATGGCAGAAAAAGATCGTATGCTGACAATCGAACTTTAACAGCACAAATAAAATGGTGCTGTTTTCTTTTTGTTGGTGTATAATTCGATTTATGAAGACTAGACAAATAGATTTTTCAAGTGGAAAGATTTTAGAGAATATCATCATGTCAGCTACACCAATGTTGGTGGCTCAACTTTTGAATTTGATGTATAACATCGTAGATCGTATTTATATTGGAAAGATTGAAGATATCGGTGTTGTTGCATTAGGAGGAGTGGGTTTGTGTTTCCCGGTGATTTCTTTGATTACAGCTTTTACAAATTTATTTGGAGCCGGAGGAGCCCCTCTTTGCTCGATTGAAAGAGGGAAGAGGAATTTAGAAAAAGCAGGACGAATCATGAATATTTCTTTTTATATGCTTGTGGTTACCGCTGTAATATTAACGATGATTGGATTGGTGTTGAGTGAACCTTTATTATATTTATTTGGAGCCAGTGATATAACGATCCAATATGCATTACCGTATATGCGCATTTATTTTCTTGGTACGGTTTTCTCAATGATTGCCTTAGGTATGAATCCTTTTATTAATGCGCAGGGATTTGCCAGTACGGGAATGATGACAATATTTATTGGAGCAGTTACTAATATTATATTAGATCCAGTATTTATATTTGGCTTAAATCTTGGAGTAAAAGGAGCAGCTATTGCTACGGTTGTTTCTCAAATCATATCTGCGGTTTTTGTACTTTTATTTTTGACAGGAAAGAAACCGGAATTAAAATTGCAGCGCCTAAAGGATGTGGAATTTTGCTTTGATGAAGTTGGCGATGTATTAAGCCTGGGGTCTTCAAGTTTTGTGATGCAGTGTACAAACAGCTTAGTTCAAATTGCTTGTAACAGCATGCTATCGCAGTTTGGTTCAGATCTTTATGTTTCCTGTATGACGGTTATTAATTCAGTGCGTCAGATTTTGGAGGTTCCTGTTCTTGCGATTGGAGATGGATCCAGTCCAATATTAAGCTATAATTATGGGGCAAAGAATTATAAAGGGGTAAAGAAGGCGATACGCATCATTACATGTGCCGGTGTACTTTATACTTTGGTGGCATGGTTATTTGTCTTTTTATTTCCAAGTTTTTTTATTCATATATTTAATGATGATTCCAAGCTTTTACAGATTGCGATTCCTGCCATACATATGTATTTCTTTGCCTTTGTGTTTCAAGCCTTTCAATACTGTGGACAGACCGTTTTTAAATCATTGAATAAGAAGAAACAAGCTATTTTCTTTTCATTATTAAGAAAAGTGGTTATTGTTGTTCCGCTGACTTTTTTTCTACCATATTTAGGTTTTGGTACGATGGGGGTATTTATGGCGGAGCCTATTTCGAATTTTATTGGGGGTTCGATTTGCTTTATAACGATGTTGGTAACTGTTTATTTTAGACTGGATTAAATAGTTTATTTTTGTGGTTGGAAAAGTGTATAATGGACAAGTAGAAAGAAGTGATAAGAATGATCAGTAAGAATATGCCATGCTGGTGTGGTTCTGGTAAAAAGTATAAACATTGTCATGAAGAATGGGATAACACGATCAATGTCTTGAAACTACAGGGACAACAGGTTCCAAGTCATAATTTGATCAAAAGTCCTGATGATATTAAATGGATCAAAAAAGCCGCCAAGATCAACAATGAAATTCTAGATTTGGTTGAAAAAGAGATTCATGCAGGAATGAGTACAGAAGATATTGATAAAATGGTTTATGATTATACTGTAAGTCATGGAGCTATTCCAGCTTGTTTAGGGTATGAGGGATTTCCTAAAAGTGTATGTACTTCAATCAATAGTGAAGTATGTCATGGGATCCCAAATAAAAATATCATTCTAAAAGAAGGCGATATCATTAATGTGGATTGCACAACAATCGTACATCAACATTATGCGGATGCATCAAGAACTTTCTGTATTGGGCAGGTAAGCGATGAGGCTAAAAAATTAGTTGAAGTCACTAAAGAATGTTTAAGAGTTGGTATTGAAGCGGTTCGGCCTTGGGGTCATTTTGGCGATATTGGAGCAGCTATTCAAGAAGTTGCCCATGCTAATGGATATAGTGTTGTTAGAGATTTCTGTGGTCATGGAGTTGGAAATGCTTTCCATGAAGATCCATATGTACATCATGTTGGAATCAAAAATACAGGTATGGTCATTGCCCCAGGAATGGTATTTACGATCGAACCGATGATCAATCAGGGAACAAGCGAATTATATATCGACAAAAATAATGGCTGGACAGCTTATACAAGAGATGGTAAGTTAAGTGCTCAATTTGAACATACGATCTTGGTTACGGATAAAGGTGTAGAAATTATTGCGTATTAAAAAAGAATTGGTTTTCTATCAATTCTTTTTTTGTGTCTACAGATTGTGCATGCTATACTAATCTAGCTTAGACAAGGAGATCATGAATGGATAAAGAAATTATCAAACGCATCGCTAATGAATTAAATATAGATGCGGATCAAGTTTCAAATACTTTGAAACTTTTAGAAGAAGGAAGTACGGTTCCTTTTATTGCTCGATATCGTAAAGAAATGACAAAAGGATTGGATGAAGAACAAATTCGTGTCATCCAGGAAGAATATAATTATCAAGTCAATTTACAAAAACGCAAGGAAGAAGTAATCAATCGTATCGAAACTTTAGGTAAATTGACAGATACGATCAAAAAACAAGTGCTAGAGTGTACAAAATTGTCCCAGGTAGAAGATATTTATCGTCCTTATAAACAAAAAAAGAAAACGCGTGCCAGTGTTGCTATCGCAAATGGAATGAAGCCATTGGCAGATTTATTATTGAAATCACCTAGACATTTTGAAGAGAAAGATGTGGAGGCTTATTTGAATGATAAGGTGACAAATATTCAGGAAGCTTTGCAGCAAGCTAAAGATATCATTGCGGAAATGGTCAGTGATGATCATGATATTCGAAATAAGATCTATGATTCCATGATGAATTATGGAAGAATCGTAACAAAAGAAAAGAAAGGGCATGACGATCAAGCTAAGGTATATCGTATGTATTATGATCGTGTTGAAAAGGTATCTCATCTAGCCAGTCACAGGATCATGGCGATAGATCGTGCTGAAAAAGAAAAAGTAATCAATGTGCAGATTGAATTTAATGAAGAATATATCGAAAACTTTGTCAAACGTCGATATGTTCGTTATCCAAATAGTCCATGTGCTGTTTATGTAAATGAAGCCATAGTTGATGGATTAAAACGCCTTGCATATCCATCGATTGAAAGAATGGTACGATCTGAATTAAGTGCTAAAGCACATGAAAGCAGCATAGATGTTTTCTCGATGAACCTTGAAAAATTGTTGTTGCAGGCACCAATCAAAAATAAACGCATTTTAGGCTTCGATCCAGCTTTTCGAACAGGCTGTAAACTTGCCGTTATCGATGAGTCAGGAAAAATGTTGTGTGTAGATGTGATCTATCCACACCAGCCAAATGCAAAGATCAAGGAAGCAAAAACAAAACTTGTAAAGTTGATCAAAGATTATAATGTATCAATCATTGCGATTGGCAATGGTACAGCAAGCAGAGAAAGTGAAACTTTTGTCAGTAACGTCATTTCAGAATATGGATTAAATGTGCAGTATACAATCGTATCTGAAGCGGGAGCAAGTGTATATAGTGCCAGTAAGTTAGCGATTGAAGAATTTCCAAATCTGCATGTCGAACAAAGAAGTGCTATTTCCATAGCAAGACGATTAATGGATCCATTATCTGAGTTGATCAAGATTGATCCACAATCCATTGGTGTTGGACAATATCAACATGATCTTCCTGCTGCACGCTTAAAAGAGAGATTGGATTTTGCAGTAGAAAAAGCTGTAAACCTGGTAGGAGTTAATATCAACACTGCAAGTCCAACTCTTTTAAAGCATGTTGCCGGTTTGACAAGTGCGATGGCCAACAACATCGTTACCTATCGACAGGAAAATGGAAAGATACTATCTCGTCAGGAAATTAAAAAGATTCCTAAAATTGGGACAAAATCATTTGAACAGTCTGCCGGCTTCTTACGAATTGAAGATGGCAAGGAAATGCTGGATCGAACAAGTATTCACCCAGAATCTTATAAGTATGCTAAGATTGTTTTAGATATTCTTGGTCTGGATGAACATGCAATGGGAACCCAGATTGCTCAAAAAGCTGTGGATTCTTGTAATAAAGAGGAATTGTTAAAACAAATAGAATGTGATTCATATACTCTGAATGATATCTTAGATTCAATCAAACAACCATTAAGAGATTATCGAGACAATAACGATGGTCCGATTTTAAGAAGTGATATCTTGGAATTAGAAGATCTTCATATTCATGATAAATTACAGGGAACGGTACGCAATGTAGTAGATTTCGGGGTGTTTGTCGATATTGGGCTACATGAAGATGGACTGATTCATATTTCACAGATGGCAGATCATAAAATAGGACATCCAAGTGAAATGGTTTCTGTCGGTGATATTATTGATGTTTGGGTATATAAGATTGATGAGGAAAAACATAAAGTACAGCTAACGATGATACCATAAAGAAAGAGGGTCTAACAGTTGAGTAGTTTTTGAACTACTTTGGACTATTAGTCCCTTTTTATATGTGTATGAACCCCTA
>NZ_JAQLXG010000020.1:0-19210 GCF_028321995.1 Faecalitalea cylindroides | reverse complement strand
TTGATCTGTTCATCTACATTATACAATTCTATATTAACCAGAATACTTTTCTTCCTGGTTTCATAATACGAAAAGAGGTCGTTTAAAAGACCCCAAAAATCGACCCCAAGATTGACCCTAAAATTGACCCCAAAAATTTTGACCCCAAAAGAAATTGAATACCCCTCTAAATTAAAGAGTTCCTTTTTTGTTGGAATACAACAATTTTTGATGAGAGCATTTAAGATATATATATATTAAAAAGACCATAAATGTATTTTTATTTGTATAGCGTTTTCATTTTTGTTCTTTCATACTATTCGTTTATGTTGTAAAATAAAGAGGTAGTTAAAGGAGGTTCTAGATATGAACCATAATAAGACAAAAGCCTTTTTTGAAGGGAATGAAATCAAGGCATATAACATTTTTGGAGCGCATGTTAAACCAAAATCAGTAGAGTTTAATGTTTATGCGCCAAATGCAGAAGGTATTTCTGTAATAGGATCTTTTAATAATTGGGATGACAAAAAGAATGTCATGAAAAAAGATGATCAAGGAATTTGGAGCTGTACGATCCGCAACGCCAAAGAAGGAGACACATATCGTTATCGTGTTATTCGAAAAGGAGGAGAAGTTGTCGATAAATCCGATCCATACGCCTTCTATAGTGAACTTCGCCCACAAAACGCAAGTATCATATCTTCATTAAAATTTGATAAGTGGGAAGATAAAGAATGGATGGAAAAGCGTAATAAAGGATTTGATTCTCCAGTCAATATTTATGAGATGCATGTAGGATCATGGAAAAAAGAAGGGGAAGATTTCGTACATTATAATGAAATTCAAGATGAATTGATTGAACACTGTAAGAAACATCATTTTACCCATGTAGAAGTCATGCCTTTAAGTGAGTATCCATTTGATGGATCATGGGGATATCAGAGTACTGGATATTTCTCAAGTACCTCTCGTTATGGAACAAATATAGAATTGATGCATTTTGTCAATGCTCTTCACAAGGCAGGTATTGGAATCATCATGGACTTTGTTCCTGTGCATTTTGTACGTGATGATTTTGCGTTAAGACTATTTGATGGAACACCATTATATGAATATCCAAATGAAAGAGATGCAAATTCTCAATGGGATACATTAAACTTTGATTTGTGGAAAGAAGAAGTTCGTTCGTTCTTGATGTCAGCTGCCAATTTCTGGTTGGATGTTTACCATGTAGATGGGTTACGAATGGATGCAATTTCCAATGCGATTTTCTGGCATGGAAACAAAAATAATGGTGTAAATGAGGGTGCCTGCAACTTCATGAAACGAATGAATTATTTATTGAATAAAGAATATGATGGAAAGATCATGTTGATCGCAGAAGATTCGACGGATTTCCCAAATGTCACAAAATCAAGCTTAGATGGTGGTTTAGGATTTGACTATAAATGGGATCTTGGCTGGATGAATGATACTTTATCTTACTTGAAAAAAGATCCAATTTATCGTCAGTGGCATCATAATGATGTTACATTCTCTATGGCTTATTTCTATTCCGAAAAATTTATCCTTCCACTAAGCCATGATGAAGTCGTTCACGGTAAAGCAACGATCGTTGATAAGATGTGGGGAAGTTATGAAGACAAGTTTGCTCAAGCACGTGCTTTATACACATATATGTATGCACATCCAGGTAAGAAATTAAATTTCATGGGGAATGAAATCGGACAGCTTCGTGAGTGGGATGAAATGAAGAGTTGTGACTGGTTCTTGCGTGAATATCCTATGCATGATGCATTTGAAAAATTCTTCAGTGATCTAACAGGTATTTATGCCGATAATGATGCATTCTATAAAGATGATTATAGTTGGACAAGTTTCCAATGGATCGATGCGGACAATGCATCTCAAAATACATTCTCTTTTGTTCGTAAGGGAACTAAGAAAGACTTTGTAATCATTATCAACTTCTCTACAAACGGTTATGATCATCAACAGTTTGGTGTTCCAGTAAAAGGTGTCTATAAAGAAATTTTGAATACCCAATGGGATAAATACAATGGAACATGGGTAAATGCCAAACCTCAATCTTGTCATTCGATTCGAATCAAGAGACATAATATGCCATTTATGATCGAAGTAAATGTTCCTGCTTTAGGAGCAACGATCTTCGAAGTAGAAAAAGAAGAAGAGTAGTATTTAGGGTATACATGTGTATGCCCTTTTTTAAAGGAGGTTTACATATGATAAATATGGTAGTATATGGTCTTGGTAAAATATCAAGGCGAGTTTGTAATGGATGTTTAGGTGCTAAGCATATGAACTTATATGGCTTTGTGAGTAGAGATCTTAATAAGGCAACAACATATAAAGAAGAGTATCATGCTAAAAAGGCATATGCATCTATCAAAGATGTTTATGAGGATGAAAATGTGGATGTAATTTATTTATGTACACCTAACTATCTTCATTATGAACAAATTAAAGAGGCTTTAGAAAATAAAAAAAGCGTGATTTGTGAAAAACCAATGGTTTTAGAAAGTTTTCAACTGGACAAATTGTTTGAGCTTGCTAAAAGAAATAAAGTATTTTTGATGGAAGCCCATAAGACGGCTTTTAATCCGTTATTAGTCAAAGTAAAAGAAATGATCCAAGAAGGGGCAATAGGAGATATTTATTACATTGATGCAGAATATAGTCATAATATTTTGAATGATGATCCCAATTTTGAACAATGGGTCTTTGGTCAAAGTGGAGGAGCAAGCCGAGATATTGGTGTGTATCCTGCATGTTTTTCAAATTATTTTGCCCAAAGTGACATCGTGTCTCATTATATCGTGAAATCCGGATATAAAGATCTTCCATGTGATTTCTTTTTTCAATCGCTTTTAGAATATGAAAACGGAATAAAAGCCAGCATAAAAAGCAGCTGGCTATATGATAAAGATCATAAGGGAACGGGATATATTTATGGAACCAAAGGATATTTTAAGATACCTGCTTACTGGAAAGAAAAAGAAGCATTTCTGATTCAAGGAGATAAAACGACAAAAATTATGGTCGACTTTTATAGTGATTTTACTTCAGAAATAGAACATGCCGCAAAGTGTATTGAATCAAATTGTATTGAAAGCAATATCATGTCTTTGCATGCTTCTAAGGAAATTTTGAAGGCTATTGGTCAGCATTAACGTATATTACTTCTTTTACATCTTTAACAAGTTCTTTTTCTTTGTTTGAAACCGGATTTGTAATCAAAACATCATAATCTTTAAAACTGGCAAATGTATATGTGCCGGTTTTTTCAAATTTAGAAGCATCACAAAGCAGAATCTTTTGGGATGCTTTTTTAATGACATGCTGTTTGATCAAGACTTCTTCAAAAGAGAATGTTGTTGGACCATCAGTATTTAGAAATCCATCGCATCCCATAAAAGCTGTATCAATTTGGATCGCATCAATATTATTAACGGTAAATGCCCCTACAAAGGCTTTTCCTTTCTTTTGAAGTCTTCCTCCTGTAAAGATCAAATCATGTTTCATATCCGAAACAAGTTGGGCAATGGCCAGTGAATTGGTAACGATGGTCAATCCTTTCTTTAAAGGAAGATATTTAGCTAAAGCTAGTGTAGTGCTTCCTGGATCAAGAAAAATCATAGAATTGTCTTTGATATATTCCAGGGCTTTTTTCGCTATTGCTTGTTTAGCTAAAGCGTGTTCTGTAATCTTCACATTTAAAGGTAACTGAAAATAATCATTCATGATTTCTGCGTATCCATGTTTCTTTAGGATAAGGCCTTGTTGTTCTAAAATATCAAGATCTTTTCGGATCGTTTCAGAACTGACATGGAAGTTTTTGCTTAATTCACTGACGTAGATTCTACCTTTTGATAATATGGCTTGATAAATATTGTTCTGTCTTGATAGTGATGATTTTGACATAATGCCTCCTTGGTAAAAAGTTGGAAATTTATTTCAAATATTGGTAAATATTTTGTATTTCCAATATTATATTGTTTTTCTTTGTGAAATACCAATAAATTCGTTGTTTTTAAATTTAAAATTTACTATTCTATGAATATCAGATAGGAGGATCAATATGAAATTACAGGCTGCACTAGATACATTAACTTTAGATGAGTGTCTAGAATTATTGGAAGAAACAAAAGGGTATATTGATATTGCCGAAGTGGGAACACCATTTATTATTGAAGAGGGCATGGTTCCAGTTCGAGCTATTAAAGAAAAATTTGATAATATTGAAGTTTTAGCAGATGCCAAGATCATGGATGCCGGTGAATTTGAGGCGGATAAGTGTTTTGAAGCTGGAGCGGATATCGTAACTGTTTTAGGTGTCAGTAACGATGAAACAATTGAAGGTTGTGTACGTTCTGCTAAGAAATATGGTAAAAAGATCATGGTGGACATGATAGCGGTAAAAGATCTAGAACAAAGAACAATCGAAATTGATAATATGGGTGTGGATTATATCTGTGTTCATACTGCATTTGATGTGCAGGCAAGCGGAAAAGATCCATTAGAAGAACTAAAGGTTGTAAATAAAGTAATCAAAAATGCGAAAAGCGCTGTAGCCGGAGGCGTGAAACTATCAACGATTGATGACATTGTTAATGAAGGAGCTGAAATCATCGTAGTAGGTGGTGCCATCTGCAATGCTAAAGATAGAGCTGCAACATCAAAAGAAATGAAATCTCATTTAAAATAGGAGGATAGTATGAATAATCAGGAATACGCAAAAAAAGTAATCGACGAATTAACACATACATTGACTAAAATTGATACAGAAGACGCAGAAAAATTCGTTGAACTGGTGGATGAAGCGAATGAAGTATTCTGTGCAGGAGCTGGAAGAAGTGGATTTCAAATCAAAGGTTTCGCAATGCGCTTGATGCACATGGGCAAAGCCAGTTATGTTGTTGGTGAAACATGCACGCCAAATATTAAAGAAGATGGTCTTTTGGTTGTGTGCAGTGGATCAGGAGAAACAAAGAGTTTGGTAAATCATGCGACAAAAGCCAAAGAAGTTGGAGCTAAAGTGGCTTTGATTACCATTAATCCAGAATCTACGATTGCGAAAATGGCAGACGTGGTTGTCGAAATCAGTGCACCAAGTCCTAAGAGTGCCAAACAAGGTGATGTTGTGTCTATTCAGCCTATGGGTTCTTTGTTTGAACAATCAGAAGGAATTTTTATGGATATTTCAATTATGATGTTAATGGAAAGAAAGGGCTTGGACTCCGATACGATGTTTGGACGTCATGCCAATATGGAGTAGTTTATGAAAGTAGAATTAAATAAGTATGTAGAAAAACCATGGGGCTATGAGAAATGGATTGCCATTACAGATAACTACGCCTTAAAAGAAATATTCTTTAAAAAAGGACAGAGATGCTCTTTTCAATATCATCATAAAAAAGAAGAACATATCTATATCTTAAGCGGAAAATTAGAAGTGTTGGAAGATAATGAAAACAGAGAACTGGAAACGCATGTTTATGGTCCAGGGGATATTATTCATAATCCGCCAACATATCGTCATAGAAACACCGCTTTAGAAGATACAACGATCATCGAAGTGAGTACGCCTCATCTAGATGATGTAGTACGTATTGAAGACGATTATAATCGATAAAACAAAACCAAGATGAAAATTCAATCATCTTGGTTTTGTTAATTCTTGATAAAAGTATAGATTTTAACTCTTTAATAAACGCAAAAACACTTTTCGCGTTAACAAGTTTCGAATTTAAAGAAAGTAAAACAAATAATTAATATCACGAGAACTAGTGGGCCAAAAGTGAGCCAAAAAGAGATATTTGATGATGTAGCCATATGGTAAATCAACATCGAAAAAGAAAAGTTTGATACAAAAATGAAAGATTCAGCGATAAAAGAAATATATTGTTTAAATGATTTCTTTGTATCGGAAGAATTAATAGCGAGTTTTACGATCCATTGAATGCCTTTTAAAAGAAGATAAATAACAAGCTCAATAATAAAGAATCCAATCAAGCTGTTTTTTTGTCCATAATTATCCATTGTCCCATATAAATCATAATGAGTAGGAATCTGCATTGGGATTTGATTCCATTGTACTATAAGGAATATAAGCGTAAGGATCAAAAAAAGAATGTTAATGATTTTTAGTATTTTAGAAGTTGTTTTCATATTTACCTTCGATTCTATAAATTTATTATCTTTTTGACTGTATTGGCTGTTCGAATTGTTAACTGTGTACTGATAGTAGAGCTGGCTGTTTTTGCCCACCAATATGTTTTCTGGTAGTTTTTACGATCAAAAGACCAGAAGATAAAGTTTTCTACATTTTCTATTCTTTCGTATTGATCATTAGGTCTTCCTAAATTATCATATACATCTTTAAATGTGGCAGGAGGAAGGATAAAAATAAGATTATCATAAATGTCTTTGTTTTTTGAATCCCACCAACTCGGTTCTTTTTGAAGAGCGTTTTGTAACGATTTTTGAGAAATAACCAGGACAGGAATATTTAGATCAAATGTTTTTTTGATCATAGATTCAATAGAGGATGTGATACCTGAGATATTTGTTTCTGAAGTAGAAAAAATGACATTTCCACTGTTAAGATATGTTTTGACTTCATGGAAAGGGAGTTCTTCAAAACATTCTTTTAATTTTTGCATAGATATTTTGTTTTTCCCACTAATATTGATTCCCCGTAATAAAGCAATATATCGAACCATAGAAAAATCCTTTCAAAGTTTATACTTTATGAGCAATAATAACGGTATAGCTACGAGAGTTGATTGACATTTTTGATCAATGAATTGTTAGAGATTGGAGTCATCATCATTTTCGTTATTCTTTTGTTTAGAAGATGTTCCAAAGCATAAGAATACCGATCCTAAGCACAGCCAGACAGCACCAGTTGTTGTATCAGAATTAAAAAAATTAATGATTGCAACGATATAGAACAAGACACAAGTTAAATAATATAGTGATTTATTACCCATATTTTCACCTCTTTTTTCTAAATAAGTTATCATCATTATAAAACATGTTATTTATAATGTGAACAAAGACCTAAAAAAGAGCAAGTTCTTGTACAACGTAAGAAAAAATTTGTTATAATGGATAAGCGAAAAGGAGATCGAGAATGAAAAACATTGAGCTGGAAAAACATGCGAACAGCATTCGTAAGAGTATTGTAACAGAAGTTTTTTATGCACAAAGCGGACACCCAGGAGGAAGTTTGGGCGCAGCAGATATCATTACGAGCCTATATTTCGAGGAATTGGATATCAATGAAGATAATCTAAATTCAATTGATCGTGATCGATTTGTATTAAGCAAAGGACATGCGAGTCCTGCTTTATATGCTGCATTTGCGGAAAAAGGTTGGATCGAAAAGGAGGAACTGAAGACATTCCGTCATTTAGGTTCTAGACTTCAAGGACATCCAAGTATGCGTGCACTTCCAGGGGTTGATATGTCCACAGGATCTTTAGGTCAGGGAATCTCTTGTGCTGTAGGCATGGCTCTTGCTAATAAATTAGATAAAAATGACCACCGTATCTATACATTATGTGGAGATGGGGAATGTCAGGAAGGTCAAGTTTGGGAAGCGATTATGGCAGCTGCTCATCATAAACTTGACAACTTATGCATTATCATCGATAACAACAACTTACAGATTGATGGTAAAGTGGAAGATGTTATGAGTATTTATCCTTTAAATGAGAAAATGAAGGCATTCAATTGTCATGTAATCGAAATTGATGGTCATGATTTTGACCAGATTCGAGCTGCATTTAAAGAAGCTAGAGAAACAAAAGGACAACCAACTGTGATCATTGCAAAAACGATCAAAGGAAAAGGTGTATCCTTCATGGAAAATCAGGCTGGATGGCATGGTGTTGCCCCTAATGAAGAACAGTATCATGCAGCAATCAAAGAATTGGAGGCTTGTTAATTATGGCTAGTATCGCAACTCGTATCGCATATGGAGATGCGTTAAAAGAACTATTACAGGAAGATGAAAATATCGTTGTACTTGATGCAGACTTAGCAGGAAGTACAAAGAGTGGTGAAGCTAAAAAGGTAGACCCATCTCGTCATTTTGATATGGGAATCGCAGAAGGGAATATGATGTCTGTTGCCGCAGGTTTGGCTGCAAGTGGAAAAATTGCATTTGCCTCTACATTTGCAATGTTTGCAACTGGACGTGGATTTGAACAAATTCGTAACAGTATTGGTTATCCTAGATTAAATGTTAAAATTTGTGCATCTCATGCAGGCATTAGTGTTGGTGAAGATGGTGCAAGTCACCAATGTATTGAAGATATTAACTTAATGCGTGGTATTCCTGGTATGACAGTTGTCGTTCCTTGTGATTATAATGAGGCAAAACAGGCCGTTCGTTCTATTGCCTACCATGATGGTCCATGTTATGTAAGACTTGGAAGAAGTGGTGTTGAAGAAGTAACTCCTGAGGGATATCATTTCGAATTAGGAAAAGGTGTCGTATTAAAAGAAGGAACTAAAGTTGCTTTGGTGGCTACAGGAAGCATGGTTCAGGAATCTTTAAAGGCAAGTGAACTTTTAGATTTTGAACCAACTGTTGTAAATATTCATACGATCAAACCAATCGATAAAGAATTGATCGTAGAATTGGCAAACAGTCATGATTTGATCGTTACTTGTGAAGAACATTCTATTATTGGTGGATTAGGAAGTGCTGTTGCCGAAGTAATGGCTGAAGCTGGATGCCCATGCAAATTGGCTCGTGTTGGAGTTCAAGATGTTTTTGGTGAAAGCGGAAAGCCAAAAGAATTGTTTGAAGCATACGGTTTAGACCCACAGTCTATCGTAAATGTAGTTAAGAATAATCTATGAGTCACTATTTTATAAACGATGAGAAAGTAAAAGATCAGCCTTTTACTTTCTCTTTTCAAATAAAAGAAAAGAAATTTGAATTTGAATCGAATCAAGGCGTTTTTTCAAAAGATAAGCTGGATGAAGGAACAAAGATCTTATTAAATACTGTATTAGAATATGAATCCAACCCTGAAACAGTATTAGATTTAGGATGTGGTATCGGTGTTATTGGAATTGTACTTTCCTCTTTTTGGAAAACAAACATGACAATGATCGATATCAATGCAAGAGCATGTGAACTTGCAAAAAAGAATCTTGAAAGACATTCGATTCAGGCCACTTTGAAAAATGATGATGGAATCAAAGAGGGCAATTTTGAGTGTATCCTCTTAAATCCGCCAATACGCACGGGAAAGAAAGTGATTTATTCCTTGTTTGATCAATGTTTAGAACATTTAAATGAGGATGGAAGATTATGGATCGTCATGCGCAAACAACATGGAGCGCAAAGTGCCGTTAATTATTTTGAAGAAAAACAGGCAAATGTAGAAAGGGTTGCCCGTGATAAAGGTTATTGGATCATGAAAATAACGAAGACACGCTAGTGTCTTTTTATTTGTCAATTTTTTAATAATATAAGTTTATTGTTTGAGTTGTATATATTTTGTTATTCTCCTGCTTAGATTAAGATTTTTGAAAAGGTCATACATTTTATTATTTTATTCACTTGGACAAAAGAGTAGAATAAGTTCAAAAGGAGATCACATGATAAATTTACAGATTGAAATTTTTTTACTGATCGTTGTTGGGCTTATTTTGTCTAAGACTGGATTGATGAGCTCTTCAACAAGAAAACAATTAACTAAAATCGTATTGACGATCGTTTTGCCTTGTTCTATCATACAATCTTTTGAAATTGATGTAGATCATGATTTGATTGTGTCCTGTATCATGGTGTTTTTGGTATCTGTTATGACACAATTTATATATTGGCTCTTTAACTGTTTTCTTTGGAAGAATCAATCACTGGCGCGAAGAATCAATTTGCAGTATGGCACAATGGTCTCTAATGCAGGATTTATGGGGATGCCATTAGCACAGGGTGTATTTGGAGATATCGGTTTGTTATATGCATCAATTTTTTTGATTCCACAAAGAGTATGTATGTGGTCTTATGGTTTATCTTTATATACGACAAGTCGTAAACAAGATTTGATCAAAAATGTCTTATTTCATCCTTGTATTATTGCCATTTTTATAGGTGTACTTTTGATGATAGGTCGTATGTTTGGATTCGTATTACCGGAAGCATTGGATGATACGATTGGAGCTATTGCCAGCTGTAATACAGCATTAAGCATGATTGCTATTGGAGGTATATTGAGTGATGTTAATGTAGATGATGTGTTTGATAAGACCACGCTATTTTATAGCATGATTCGTCTAATTGTATTACCTTTAGTTTTGTTGGGAATTGTACGTTTTTTGAATATAGATATACTTGTTGCCAATGTATGTGTTCTTTTATCAGGAATGCCAGCTGCAAGTACAACCGCAATGCTTGCTCAAACATATGATAAAGATCCCGTATTTTCATCCAAGCTGGTTTTTGTTTCTACACTGTTTTCGCTATTTACTTTACCGTTATTAAGCATGCTTCTAGGTGGTTGATAGAGTAAGTTTTTACTACCTAGATGCCATTGAGTTAAAAACCCGATAATGTTATACTCTCAATATGATTAATTTAATAGTTAGAAGATTTGTAAAAAATTCGGAAGATACCAAGAATCCAGATGTAAGAAGTGCTGTTGGACGTTTATGCGGATGGATAGGGATCTTGTGTAATGTCTTTTTATTTGGAATTAAGTTTGTAATAGGAATTATCGTGAATTCTGTTTCTATTCAGGCAGACGCTATTAATAACTTGACAGATGCAGGATCCAATATCATCGCTATCTTCTCTTTTTACCTGTCTAATAAGCCAGCTGACAAAGATCATCCTTTTGGACACGAGAGAACAGAAACAATTGCTTCTTTGTTTGTTGGGTTGATGATCGGATTTTTGGGGATCGAAATGGCAAAAGAAAGCTTTGGAAAGATCTTATCTCCAGATACTATTGATTTTAGACTTGTAACAGTATTTATTCTTATTATTTCTATTTTAGTGAAGTTATGGATGTATCTTTATAATAAATCGTTATCAAAAAAATATGAATCAACGATGTTAGAGGCTACGGCTCTAGACTCTATATCAGATGTGATAGGAACAAGTGCGGTCTTAGTATCTACAGTGATTTCTCCGTTTATCGGCTTTAATTTAGATGGATATATGGGTGTAATCGTATCGGCAATCATTTTGTATAATGCTTATGGATTGATCAAAGAAGTCGTAAATTCTCTATTGGGGGAGGCACCAGATAAAACACTTGTAGATGATATTGTTAAAGAAATGATGACAGATAAAAGAGTTTTAGGTGTTCATGATTTGATCATTCATAATTATGGGCCTAACAAGTTGTTTGCCAGTGCGCATGTGGAAGTGGATTCAGATTGTGATATCTTTGATGTGCATGATCATATCGATAATGTAGAAAAAGAGATTAAAAGTAAATTTAATGTAGAAATGTCTTTACATATGGATCCTGTGAAAGTAAACGATCCATTAACCGACCAATATAAAGAAAAGCTGGCCTGTGCAATCGAAGAAATTGAACCTTCCTGGCAATTTCATGATTTTAGGATCGTATCCGGGCCAACGCATGTGAATTTAGTTTTTGACTTGGTTATTCCGTATGAGGAAAAACGAAATGAAGATCAAATCAAAGAAGAAATCTTAAATCATCTTTCTTCGGATAGGAAAGTGTATCTTGTGATGACGCTTGATCATCCATTTGCCTAAACTTCAACAACTTCTTTTATATCTTGAACCATTTTACGTTGTTCATCAGTTAGCTTATTTGTGATCAACATATCAAATTCTTTAAACTTACAAAATATATATGGAGCGGATGTATAAAACTTACTGCCATCGCAAACGGCAATAAGTTTTTTTGTTTGGTTCATTACATGACGTTTCAGACTTAATTCGTTAGAATTCATCGTTGTAAATCCATTAGAATCCAAAATTCCATCGGTTCCCATGATCGCAACATCGATATGCAAGTGATCAATAATATTTGCGGCAAAATGACCATATGTTCTAGCTCCAGTATTAAAGAGAAAACCGCCACATACGATCGTATTGATGTTCATTGCGATACAATGCGTTAATAAAGGAATCGAGTTGGTGACAACGGTAATATCCTTTTTCATCTGTAATGCATTAGCACCAAGCAATACTGTGCTTCCAGAATCTAGATAGACGATTTGTCCATCTTTAATTTCCTGAAAGGCTCTAAAAGTTATACGGCGTTTATCTTCTGGATTTTCTCTGTTTCGCATGGTCAAAGGGGTTTCAAACGAAGAGGAAATCACACGTGCATATCCATGCTCTCGCACCAATAAAGATAAGTTTTCCATCTCATTTAAATCATTTCGTAAAGTTTCTGGAGTAACATTTAACTCTTTGGCTAAATCTGAAATCTTGACTTTGGTGCGTTCAAGAAGAATCTTTTGAATGCGAATTTGACGAGCTTCTTTTTTCTTTGTCATAATATCTCCTTTTTTTGAATAAAAAATATTTATATCAATTAATTTCATTATACCAAAAAAATATCTTTTGAATTTATTTAATTTCAAAAATAATATTGTGGTTTATTGATGTTAAAGCGATAATCAAAGTGTCCAAAGGAGGTAAAGGTTATGTGCAATAAAGTTGTCCATTTAGAACCGGAAGAATTTATAAAAATACTTCAAAAAGAACAATTGTCTGTTTATGCCAGAGTTTACGTCCTTGATTCTGGGATTGCCGGTCTAATTTATATGTGTTCGGATTCGCATAATCTTTACTATCTGGACCGTTTTGTTCCGGCACCAAATAAACAGGAAGATTTTGATAAAATCAGCTTCTATGATGTGCATAAAGATTTGTATCGAAAGATAAATCTTGATAACTACTTGCGTGATAAAAATCCGATCAATTGATCGGATTATTTTATATAACCATAAGTGAAATGTTCACCGGTTTTTTTGTCATTTCTAAAGCTGAAACAATCATTCAGCTCTTTTTTTGTGTCGAGTTTTGAAGGATAGATATTATCAATGTTTAATCCATTATTTAATAACATTTGAATATTTAAACCTTGATTATCGATAAATGCCTTTTGATTTGGCATATAACGAATAAAAGGTTCCACATCAAAATTTAGTTGTTTAATTTGATCGATGACTTCCATGCCAACTTCTAAAGAATCAAATAAAATGCTTGGGGAGAAGAAAGCTTTCGTGGTTTTAGGATTAATTATTTTGTTTTGAATGAGTTCTTTGACGCACTTATCTGTAATAGCTTGAACGGTCCCTTTCCAACCAGAGTGTATGCAGCAGATACTAGGCTTTGTTTCATCGACTAAAAAGATACCAACACAATCTGCGGTAAACACACCGATAAGAATGTTTTTTTCGCAAGTATATACTGCATCTACATTCATTATGCTTGTATCTTTATCGAAAGCTCCTTTTTGTTTATCTTTTTGTGTTACTTCATAAATGTTGGCTGTATGTTTTTGCCAAGGCAGTGCCCAATTGGATAAAGGCTGATTTAACTCCTGGCTTAATTGATAACGATTTATCATAACTTTTTCAGGATCTAAACAGACATGAAGAGCCATATTATTATTTTCAGGGACAGATGTATCTTTTAAGGTGGTTGCTCCAAGTACGATAGAATCATTGACATATGTGATTTGTTTCATAATGACCTCTTTTCTATTTCTATAATAAAGTTAGTTTTGTTAGATTGGGTATGATCGTATAAGGCTTTTCAGTGTTTCTTCCTGCCTTTATATGGCTGCGATCGATCCAAATCTTATTCCAGTTCATCTTAGCAGCTGGTACGATATCCCACCAATATCCTTTCGCAATATGAGTGTGATCCTTGTTTATAAGATCAAATTTTATTTCGGCCAATCGAAAGAATTCAAGGTTTGGTTTATAGCATTTGGTTTCATCGCTGGTCAGAACATAATCAAAGATATTATTCATCTTTAGAAGATGGTATTTCATTAAGGAGTTTGTTGTATTGGACATTAAAGCTAATTCATATCCTTTTTCTTTTAATGATGTTAAACAAGGCATGACATCATCAAAAACAGGAAACTCTTGGTGTGCCTTCATGATTGCATCGTAATAATTTGAAAAAAGTGAAGTCTTTAGTTCCATGTCACAATAGCTTAAGACATTTTTGATCAATTGTTCATAGGATATGAATGGTTCTCCATACATTAAACGATCTTCATAGCTTGAAAAAATATGGATTGTTTCTATAGAGGAAAGGTTGTTTGTTTTGGCGATATTTCCAATAAGATCATAAAGACTTGAAGTATCTAATAAAGTTCCATAGCAGTCAAATGTTAATATTTTTTTCATATTCTTATTATAACAATGAAAATATAAATAAAAAACTTAAGAAAGTGCAACTTTCTAGCACTTTAAGCTTGCCACTGCTAAAAAGTGTGGTATACTATTAGCAGACATGGAGTAAGAATGCTAGAAAGGAGTCTTAATATGCCGGAAAGTAAACTAACGCAACGTCAAAAAATTATTTTTAAAACCATCGTTGAGGAGTTTACCAGAGTGGCTGAACCCGTTGGATCAAAGACGCTGATGCAGTTATTAGATTTCCCTGTATCGAGTGCCACGATTCGTAATGAAATGGCAGTCCTTGAAAAAGCGGGATTGTTGGAAAAGATGCACACCTCTAGTGGTCGTATCCCAAGTCAAAAAGGATATCGGTTCTATGTAGAACATTTGATGGAAACACATTTGGATGTCTCAACAAGAAATTCGCTCCAGCAAGTTTTTAGAGAAAGACATTATTCGCTGGATGAAGTGGTTGAGAAAAGTTGCGATATCTTAAGTCATATGACCAATTTGACAAGTATCGTATTAGGCCCAGATGCTAGACATCAAGCTCTACAGCATATTCAGGTGATTCCAATCAATTCAAAGAATGCTGTTGCGATCTTTGTGACTAATCAAGGACATACGGAGAATAAGATGTTCCAGTTTGAACAGGATGTATCGGTTGAAGATATTAAAAACTGTACAGATTTATTAAATGATCAGTTGGTTGGTACACCAATATGTGATGTTGTTGACAAGATGAGTGAGATCGAACCAATGATGGCTGCAAAACTTGTTCGACATGAAGTTTTGTTTGAAGCTTTTGTCACAGCGTTTATGCGCTTTGCGACAGAGAAGGTTGCGGTGTCAGGGCGAGATAACATGCTGGGTCAACCAGAATTCAGCGATATCAATCGTTTAAAAGAACTTATGAAGGTTCTGGATAATGGTAGACTTTTCCATCAATGGACAGACCAGGCGGATAATGTAGCAGTACAAATTGGTACACGAAATGAACTTATCCAGATCGGGGACTGTTCAGTCGTAACGACAAAGTTCCATTACAACAATGAAGAAGAAGGACAACTTATGGTCGTTGGCCCTAATCGAATGCAGTATTCAAAAGTCGTAGCCTTGATGGATTACATGTCAAACGTTATCGAAGATGTTTTTGGTAACGGTAAAGGAGGTAAAGACGGTGAGTAAAAAAGATAAAAAAGATAAAAAAGAAGAAAAGAAGGTAGAGCCTGAAACAAAAGAAGAAGTAAAAGAAGAAGCGACGAAGGAAAAAGTCGAAAAAGAAGAAACAAAAGAACCTACACAGGAAGAAATCATTCAGGGGCTTTTGGTACAACTTGATAAGGCAAAAAATGATGTGGCTAGAGCCTATGCAGATACAGAAAATATGAAGAAACGTCTTCAAAAAGAAGCGGATACCGCAAAGAAATATCGTTTCCAGCAGGCAGGTTTGGAAATTCTTCCAATTCTAGATTCTATGGAATTGGCGTTAAAAGTTGAATCTGAAGATGAAGCTATCAAGAATTATGTCAAAGGTTTTGAAATGATTCATAAACAACTTGTAGGCGTTTTGGAAAATGAAGGTGTAAAGCCAATTGAAGCTTTAAATAAACCTTTTGACCACAATACGATGCAGGCTTTGATGCAGGAAGCAAAAGAAGGCGTCGAACCAGGTATCGTTATTGAGGTCTTACAAAAAGGATATATGTTAAAAGATCGAATCTTAAGACCAGCATTGGTCAAAGTTAGTGAATAAAGGAGGAAAAGAATATGTCTAAAATTATTGGTATTGACTTAGGAACAACAAACAGCTGTGTTGCCGTAATGGAAGGTAAGGATTCAAAAGTAATTCCTAACCCAGAAGGAAACCGTACTACACCAAGTGTGGTTGCATTTAAAAATGGTGAACGTATCATCGGTGATGCGGCAAAACGTCAGGCAGTAACAAATAAAAACACGATTAGTTCTATCAAACGTTTGATGGGAACAAATCAAAAAGTAGAAGCAGAAGGAAAACAGTATACACCACAGGAAATTTCCGCGATGATTCTTCAATATTTGAAATCATATGCAGAAGACTATCTTGGAGAAAAAGTTACAAAAGCTGTTATCACAGTACCTGCTTACTTCAATGATGCTCAGCGTCAGGCTACAAAAGATGCAGGTAAGATCGCTGGTCTTGATGTAGAACGTATCATCAACGAACCAACAGCTGCTGCATTGGCTTATGGTATTGATAAAACAGAAAAAGAACAGAAAGTATTGATCTACGACTTAGGTGGTGGAACATTTGATGTTAGTATCTTGGATCTAGCCGATGGTACATTTGAAGTATTATCTACAAATGGTGATACTCACTTAGGTGGAGATGACTTCGATAATGTATTGGTTGACTGGATGGTTGATACATTCAAGAAAGAAAACGGAATCAACTTAACAGCTGATCCAATGGCTATGCAGCGTTTAAAAGAAGCAGCTGAAAAAGCTAAAAAAGATTTGAGTGGAGTTATGCAGACGCAGATCAGCTTACCATTTATCTCTGCTGGTCCTGCTGGTCCTCTTCACTTCGATACAACATTAACTCGTGCTAAATTTGATGATATGACTCGTTCACTAGTAGAACGTACATTATTGCCAATCGAAAATGCGTTAAGAGATGCTAAATTATCTAAATCTGATATCGATCAAGTATTGTTAGTTGGTGGTTCAACTCGTATCCCTGCTGTTCAGGAAGCTGTTCGTAAGGCATTAGGAAAAGAACCTAGTCACTCAGTTAACCCAGATGAAGCAGTTGCTATGGGTGCTGCAATCCAGGGTGGTGTCATCTCTGGTGATGTAAAAGATGTATTGTTGCTTGATGTTACCCCTCTATCATTAGGTATTGAAACTATGGGTGGTGTCATGACAGTATTGATTCCACGTAATACAACGATCCCAACAAGTAAATCACAGATCTTCTCAACAGCTGCAGATAATCAGCCGGCTGTAGATATCCGTGTATTGCAAGGTGAACGTCCAATGGCAGCTGACAACAAAGAATTAGGTAACTTCCAGTTAACAGGAATTGCACCAGCTCGTCGTGGTGTTCCTCAAATCGAAGTAACATTTGATATTGATGCCAACGGTATCGTACACGTAAGTGCTAAAGATAAAGGCACTGGAAAAGAACAATCTATTACGATCCAAAACTCAAGTGGATTGAGTGAGGAAGAAATTGATCGTATGGTTCGTGAAGCTGAAGATCATAAAGCTGAAGATGAAAAACGTAAAGAAGAAATTGATTTACGTAACAAAGCTGAAGGTTTCATTTCTCAAATCGATGCAATGTTAGAAGATAACAAAGATAAAATTGATCCAAAACAAGCTGAAGAAACTAAGAAATTAAGAGATGACCTTCAAAAAGCCCTTGACGAAAATAACATGGATGAGGTTAAATCTAAACTTGACATGTTAGAAAAAGCAGCTCAGGCAGCTGGTCAGCAGATGTATCAACAACAAGCTCAGTCACAAGGTGCATCACAAGATAACACAACACATGCAAATGATGATGTAGTTGACGGAGAATTCACTGAAAAACATTAATAAAACAAAGTTCTAGCCCGCGCTAGAACTTTCACATGTGTAGAAGGAGGAAGGATCATGGCCGAAAAAAGAGATTATTATGAGGTCCTGGGAGTTTCTAAAAACGCAACGCCCGATGAAATAAAAAAAGCATATCGAAAACTTGCGATGAAATACCATCCCGATGTCAATAAAGATCCTGGAGCCGAAGATAAATTCAAAGAAATCAATGAGGCTTATGAAGTCTTAAGTGATGAACAAAAGCGCCAGACATATGATCAATTCGGTCATGCCGGAATGGATGGAGCTTTTAACCAAGGTGGATTCCAGGGGGGATTTACCGATTTTGGTGATTTAGGCGATATCTTTGGATCATTCTTTGGTGGAGGATTTGGTTCAGGTTTTGGTGGCTCATCTCGCCGTCAAAGCAATCAGCCACGCCAGGGACAGGATCGTTATATGCAGATGCGCATTGATTTTATGGATGCGATCTTTGGTAAAACAGAAACGATTTCATTAGAAGTCGATGAAACATGTAAACACTGTAATGGAAGTGGAGCAGAAAGTCCAAGTGATATTCAGACATGTCCTACATGTCATGGTTCTGGTTATGTCATGAGCCAGCAGCGAACACCTTTTGGTGTGATCCAACAACAGTCTGTATGTCCAGATTGTCATGGAACCGGTAAGAAAGTATCTCGTTCTTGTCATGTTTGTCATGGAAAAGGATATGAACATAGACGAGTTAAACTGGATATCAAGATTCCTGCAGGTATTCAAACTGGGCAGCAGATTCGTATAGCGCAAAAAGGTGAAAGAGGAACAAATGGTGGACCAAACGGAGATTTATATATCGAAATTATCGTAAATCCACATCCAACATTCAAACGTGAAAACAACGATATTCATATTAAAGTTCCAATCAGTGCAATTGATGCGACGATAGGATGTACAGTTCAAGTACCTACGGTATATGGAGATGTTGATTTGAAAATTCCAGAAGGAACACAGCCAAATACAAAATTCAGATTGAAAGGAAAAGGTGTTAAATCTCGTTCCGGTCAAGGAGATGAATATGTTGAAGTAGCTGTTGAAATTCCAAAGAAACTTTCTCGCAAAGAGCGTGAATTGTATGAACAGTTAAAGAGTGGACAATCTGATTCACCGTTTGAAAGATTTAAAAGAGCATTTAAATAAGAACAAGGGGGTCTAACAGTTAAAAGTTAGATCTAAAAAAGGACTGGAATTCCTTAAATGGAAACTCCAGTCCTTTTTG
>NZ_JAQLXG010000001.1:0-251663 GCF_028321995.1 Faecalitalea cylindroides | reverse complement strand
ATTTAGGGGTTCATACACATATAAAAAGGGACTAATAGTCCAAAGTAGTTCAAAAACTACTCAACTGTTAGACCCTCAGTTTCACCCACCTGGGTGGTTTTTTTCTGGTGTCCGTTTTACAGGGTCCATTTTAAAATAAGTAAGACAATTAATGTAAAAACATAGAAAGAAAAAAGGAGCAAGACCAATATAATAAATATCCACCAGCCTAGCTGGTGGTTTTTCAGTTTCGGGCATAGCCCTGCTCTCAAAGCTGCGCTTTACAGCGCTTATGTGGTCTGCGGCGAGCATTATCTCTTATTTCCCGTAAACGGATCTTCGAACTCTAATTCCAGTTGTTCGAAACTTTGGTTCTCTTTTAGTTGATTCGCGATATATTCCTGTATCTTTCTTGTATTCTTCCCAACCGTATCTACATAATATCCACGGCACCAAAAGTTTCGATTTCTATACTTGAATCGTACATTCGCCCATTTCTCATAGATCATCTGACTACTCTTTCCTTTCAAATATCCCATGAATCCGGATACACTCATCTTTGGCGGTATTTCCAACAACATGTGCACATGATCCACGCAGACCTCTGCTTCAATGATGTTCACACCCTTCCATGCACACAGATCCTTCAGTATTTTTCCAATCTCCAATCTGCGTGCATCATAAAATGCCTTTCTTCTGTATTTTGGTGCAAACACCACGTGATATTTACAGTTCCATTTTGTATGTGATAGACTATGTAAGTCATCAGTATAATTGCTCATGACAGTTCCTGAATTTCATTTTTTAACTTTAGGGGTTAATAGTTCTCTGACTTTAAGAATATATATTAAGATTTTAATCCTAATCTCTAAATTGTATTTATCTCGTCAGTATACTTGATTATGATTTCCATATCACCTAATCCATTGGCCGTTAAAATTGTAAAATATTGAACCAATACCTTGATCAAGGAAAAAACTTTATCTTTACAGGAAATTTTTTAAATAATTCCTACTTAACAAAATTATAATCTAAACAAGAGTCAGCATAGAATATTACATTTTAAAATAATTTTCAATATTTTTAAACTCAATTATAAACCAAGCACATCAGAACTATAATTGAAAATGATAAATTTATTTCAATTTACTCTCTTTAACAATATAAATAGGTCTTTTTTTAGTTTCTAAATAAGTTTTTGATAAATACTGTCCTAAGATACCTATGCAAAAAAGTTGTATACCACCTATCATAGAGATAATACATACTAGTGATGGCCACCCTTCTACAGGATCACCAAATAACAATGTTCTAACAACAATAAATACAATGAGTAACAATGCAACAACTAACATTAATATTCCAATAAACGACGATATAGCTAAAGGAGCAGTTGAAAAAGCTACAATACCTTCAATACTATACAATAATAATTTCCAAAAAGACCATTTCGTTTCACCCGCAACTCTTTCAACATTTTCAAATTCAATCCACTTAGTTTCAAAACCAACCCAACCAAATAATCCTTTACTAAATCTATTATATTCACTCAACTCTAGCAAAGAATTTACAAACTGCCTTGTCATCAGTCTATAATCTCTAGCTCCGTCCATTAACTCTGTATCTGATATAAAATTCATAATTTTATAAAAAAGACGTGCGAAAAATGATCTTATAGGAGGCTCTCCTTTTCTTGTTACTCTTCTCGTAGCAACACTATCATAACCTTCCTCTTTTATTGCTTTTAACATTACAGGCAACAGTTTAGGTGGATCCTGCAAATCTGCATCCATCAGGCAAACATAATCTCCTGTACTATTCTTAAACCCAGCATACATGGCTGCTTCCTTTCCAAAATTTCTTGAAAAAGAAATATATTTAACTCTTTCGTCTTTTTGAGAAAAAGATTTTAAAATTCCTAAAGTATTATCTTTAGAGCCATCGTTAATAAACAATAATTCAAAAGCATACTCCGATAATTCTCCCATCACTTTATTCATTTCCGCATAATAATAATTCAAAGCTTCCTCTTCATTATAACAAGGAACAATTACAGTAATTTTTTCCACAAGACACCTTCTTTCTGCATATATTTTTATCACAAAACATCTAACACAGTTCTTTGTTTAAAATTCAACATTAAAAAATAAAAGAAACAACATACGAATACACGTGAATTTATAAAAATCTTTTTAAGATAATTTTACTACAATAACACCCCCAACCTGTTGTATACATCCTGTGTTCGGCCATACAGGCATGTTCTCTTGAGATGTAATCGCAACATTTATTTGTTCCTCTGTTGGATAAATATAATTAATACCTATTGTTTTCAAATAATTCTGCATTAAATAAGTTCCATGCGATGGAGAAAAAGAAACTTCAAAAAAGGATCTACCAACCAATTCTAAATCTCCACTTTGATAACAACTATTATTTCTATTTAGATTCAAGCTGCCTATGAAAATCACGGGCTCTTCCGGATTATAAGTCCCTGTGATTTCATATATCTGATCAGAAATATTAGCCGCTATTCTTTCTTGTTCTTTATTCGTTACAAACTCTGTGTAATATAATCTTGCAGAAGTTTGAATTTGACTAAAACCAATTAAAATTGATATCAAGACATAACAAACTTTTAATGCTTTTTTATCATTATTCTTATGACACAATAAATACATTAAAGTAAACGCCAACATGAAAGGAAGGCTCAGAACCACACGTTTTGATGGATTCGCTCCAAGAATAAGTCCCATTAAAAAAGGAGTAATCAATAAAGCAAATCTAGATAAAAAATACAGTACATATTGCCCTTTGAACATTTTTATATTTTGAAATAAATCAAACAAAACTAAAATTAAAACTATTAAATATGAAAATGAATAGAAAATTGTATCTCCTCTTATAACAGATACAATAAAAAATAAGACATTTTTCAAACAAGTTAAAAAGCTAGCTTTACCCCATTGAATTTGACCATCCGTATAGTCTGTAGCTTGAATATCAAAGATATTAAACAATAATTGTGTTATTAACAAATTTATAAGATACCCAACAAAAAACAAAACTATAAAAATTAGAATCATTTTCCATAAATCAGAATTCTTGAAATGCCATTTTTTCTTATTAAGATCTAAAATCAATATAAATATACAAATCATAGCTGTAACGTATACTGTAGTCAGTGCTTGATATACAGAGAAACTGAATGCAACTAGTACGACATTAACTACCAAATATAGATAATTTCTCTTTTCTAGAAAAAATTTATATATAAAATATATAGCAATCGCCAATAAATCAAATGCAAATAAGACCTCAAACGCCTGCATCAAAAATCCAAACTGCTCCGCCATTATTGGAGAAGTGAACAATATAACCGGAAAAATCCAATAAAATTTCTTAAAATTGGGATTATCTATATATTTAGAAAATAACATCCCCCAAAGAATCACAGATAACCCAATTAAAAAAATAAAAAAGAATGTTGATAAAAAGGGATTATAAAAATCAAATCCTGTTATCCTCTTAATTGCAACTAATCCCCATCTTCCCATAGATAACCATGCACTATATAATGATTCTGGAACCGAGATAGCAGCCTCATTATCTATTGATAACACTAAATTAAATAGTTTTATCCCATATACAGACAATATCATTAAACAAGAAAATAATATATTAAAAATGTTATGCGAGCAAAATTCTTTTATTTTATTTCCCATACATTTCCCTCTCATTCATTGTTTTGACATAAAAGTTGAATTTATCATTCTCATTATATACGAATGTAAATGATAAAGCAGATAAGCGCATATGAAGATTATAACCAAACAAATTAAAAATACTATATAACTCTTAATAGGATACACATTATTTAATCCGATATATCCCATTACCACAGTGATAATAACATGATGAACTAGAAATATTGCATATGAATATTTGCTAATCAGCTTACACACTTTTTGTATGTATTTATTATTTAAATAATCAGATATATATACTAAAACCAAAAACGATGCAATTCCAATGTAGGTTGTTTGTAATGAGCCATCAAATGTTGGTTTAATAAATTGATTCAAAAGTAAAACTAATATCGATAATACTAACGGAAGAATATTAACCTTTTTGATGTATTTTACAAAATACATACCAAATAAAAATTCTGGAAGTCTAATGAAAATGATTTTTGCAGGAGCAAAACTTCCTTGGTAAAACAAAATAAATATAAAGTATACTATTAAACTTGTTCCGAAAGTTATTTCTGGATACTTTATTATCAAGTATCTTAGTAATGGAAATAATATATAAAGTAAAATTATACATCCTAAAAACCATTCACCTAAAATATAGAAAGTGGGAATATCTCCAGCAAAATAACCATCAAATCCCAATATAGTTAGTAAGATAGTCCACTTAGGAGCCGCCATAAACATTCCATGATGTACAAGAAACAAAAATGCAAAGCCAAGAATATAAGCAATCCAAAACATCGGATATATGGAAAAGAACCTTTTTTTATAAAATGTTTTACAATCAAATTTATCGCCATATACATACATCAAAGAACAACCTGAAATAATAAAGAATAGTGAAACTCCCCAGTTACCTAAATATACATTAAAGGCTGAAGTTGTTAGAACTACATTATTCAGGTATTCTGCCCCTGCATAAAGATAAATTGCATTAAAATGAATCAAAATAATAGATATTGCTGCAATAGCTCTAACAAAATCAAGATAGAATAATCTTTTCTTCATTTTGTCTCTCCTTATGTTACTTATTTACTAGCTCTTCCTTTTTCTACATACATTTTATCAAAGTAGTTTTGATATTCACCACTGATAATGTTTTCCCACCATTCTTTGTTATCTAAATACCATTGAATAGTCATTGGAATACCTGTGTCAAATGTATATTTTGGTTCCCAACCTAATTCTGTTTCTAATTTAGTTGGATCGATTGCATAACGCATATCGTGTCCTTTTCTATCCGTAACAAATGTAATCAAACTCTCTGGTTTGTTCAACGCTTTTAAAACTGTTTTAACAACCTGTAAATTTGTTCTTTCATTATGACCACCAACATTGTATACTTCACCCTCGCGTCCTTTGCGAATGATCAAATCAATTGCAGTGCAGTGATCATATACATGCAACCAGTCACGAACATTTTCTCCTGTACCGTATACTGGAATAGTTTCATCATTTAAAGCACGAGAAATAATTAATGGAATTAATTTCTCTGGAAAATGATATGGTCCATAGTTATTTGAACAGCGAGAAATCGTTACTGGAAGACCATATGTTCTATGGTAAGCTAATACGAATAAATCTGCACTAGCTTTTGCACTAGAATATGGACTTGAAGTATGAAGTGGTGTTTCCTCTGTGAAGAATAAATCTGGACGATCTAAAGGAAGATCTCCGTATACTTCATCTGTAGAAACTTGATGATAACGTTTGATACCATATTTTACACAAGCATCTAATAATGTTGTTGTTCCCATAACATTTGTCTTAACAAAGATTTCAGGATCTTCGATACTTCTATCTACATGAGATTCTGCTGCAAAGTTAACAACAACATCAAATTTTTCTTTTTCGAATAAATCGAAGATAAATTCTCTATCCGCAATATCCCCTTTAACAAATTTGTAATTTGGTTTATCTTCAACTGGTTTACAAGTTTCCAAATTACCAGCATATGTCAATTTATCTAAATTTACGATCATATCTTCTGGATATTTGTTCACCATGTAATGAACGAAGTTTCCACCAATAAATCCTGCTCCACCTGTTACTAAAAATTTCATCTTTTTTCCTCCTATTCTAGAAACATTTTTCTGGTAACAAAATTAAAAATCATAACTATTGCTGTTGCTCCTAATTTAACAATCATGTAATAAATACCTAATTGATCAACACCAAGCCACATAATCAACTGATTAATACCTAATCCAATCACGCTAAAAATAATAAATAAAGTAAACTTTCTTGTATTGCTTTTATTTTCGTCTACATCAAAAACCCAATTTACGCTAGCATAATAATTAAAAATTGTTGAAATTGAGAATGATATAAGTGATGATATTAAATAGTATACACCCAAAAAATCTGTACATATATACAATATTATATAATCAATTAGAAAGGCGATTCCTCCAACAACTCCAAATTTTATTAATTGATTAATAATTTTTTTCATATTCCTAATAAACAAACTGATTATTCGACTCTTCTAATGTAGGTCCGATTTTATCTTTCTCACTTAAAACTGGTTCGATACCGTTTAACAATTGACCCCAATCAACATTCACTGTTGGATCATCATATCGCATACCGCCTTCAGACTCTTTATTATATACATTATCCACTTTATATCTGAATTCTACATCATCTGTCAATGTTAAGAAACCATGCGCAAATCCTTGCGGAATAAAGAATTGTCTATGGTTTTCTGCACTTAATTCAACTGAAACCCATTGACCATAAGTGGGGCTTCCTTTACGAATATCTACCGCAACATCGATAACTTTTCCCTTTGTACAAGATACTAATTTAGATTGTGCATAAGGTGGATTTTGCCAATGCAAGCCTCGTAGAGTTCCTTTTTGTGCACTAAAAGACATATTATCTTGAACAAAATCAACAGTTATTCCCATTTTTTCATATTTAGGTTTTGAATATGTTTCTGTAAAATAACCTCTATGATCCCCAAATACATCTGTATCAATAATTAATACACCAGGAATCTTTGTTTCTGTTACTTTCATCCTTTAAACTCCTCCTCACCTTTAATATATTTTCTATCCATAATTTTCTTTAAATAAGCACCATATTGGTTTTTCTTGTAAATTTCATATGTCTCTTCAAGTTGTTTTATATCAATCCAACCATTATCATATGCAATTTCCTCTAAACAAGCGATTTTTCTATGCTGATGCTCTTCTATAGTTTTAACAAAGTTTGTCGCATCAACTAAAGATTCGTGCGTCCCTGTGTCTAGCCAAGTAAAACCGTCTCCTAACAAAGTGACAGATAATTCATCATTCTCTAAATAAATTCTATTTAAATCTGTAATTTCTAATTCTCCACGGGCACTAGGTTTTAAACTCTTTGCATATTCTACAACTTTATTGTCATAAAAATACAAACCAGTGACTGCATAATTAGATTTTGGATGTAATGGCTTTTCTTCTAGCGAAATAACCTTATCGTTTTCATCAAATTCAACAACACCAAAACGTTCAGGATCTTCAACATAATAGCCAAACACTGTTGCTCCCTTTTCTTTTTTTGCCGCAGCACGTACACGTTTTGTTAAACCGTGACCATGGAAAATGTTATCTCCTAAAATCATGGCACAGCTGTCATTTCCAATAAATTCCTCACCTAAGATAAATGCCTGGGCCAATCCATCTGGACTTGGCTGTACCTTATATGAAAGCTCAATCCCAAACTGGTGTCCGTCACCTAGTAACTCTTTAAATCTAGGTGTATCATCCGGTGTAGAAATAATTAAAATCTCACGAATTCCTGCCTGCATAAGAATTGACATCGGATAATAAATCATTGGCTTATCGTAAATTGGTAATAATTGTTTACTTGTTACTTTTGTCAGTGGATATAAACGAGTTCCACTACCCCCTGCTAAAATAATACCTTTCATAAGAAAAGTCCTCCTTATATTTCAATATTAAACCCTTACGTTACGTAAGGGTCAAGTATGATAAATATTCTTCAATTTTCACAAACTTTTTATTCTATTCTTTCCAAATAATTTGCCACCATTTCTGTCCAAGATAATATATAGTTCCTAATTGATATCCCATTGGATGAGAAAAGTCTCCTTGTGTAATTGCATCCATTATCTCTTTATTAGCAATATCCCCTGCTTCGTGCATATCTTTAAAAAACCTTCCATCGTTTTGTATCTCAGTTTCCAATATTTCTAATATTGACTCTCCAGGAAATCTTACTTGATAGTGACCTTCCCATGGTCCTGGATAAACTTCATTCCCATATTGATCTATTGATGTTCCGGAAACATACACAGGAGTATAAGGCTCTAACGGACACCCCTTTTCTCCATATAACACAAAACGCATAATGATTGTTGCACATTCTGCACGAATAGCATATCCTTGCGGATCTAGAAGAGTCCCATAATTTTTACCTGTAATAATCCCTTTGGCACTGGCCCATCCTAATGCCTCAGTAGCAAAACTATTAACATAGCCTCCATCATGAAATATATATAACTTTTGTTGTTTTTTTGTATCATATCCCAGATACTGTGCATATCTATACATCATGACTGCAATTTGTTCTCGATAATTGGATCTGCGGGCCCAAACTTTCCTGTATCAGTATAGCCTGTTACAATCCCGGCATTACTAGCCCATAATACAGCGTTTGTATACCATTCATTTTGTGGAACATCTGGAAATTTATCTGTATAAGTAACTTGTGGTGAACCACTTTGTCTATACAATATAGTTGCAAACTGCGCTCTTGCTAAGTTTTCCGTTGGTCCAAAGGTCGTAGGATTCAACCCAGTCATCAGCCCATGGTCGTTAACATACTTAACATAATCATAAAACCATGCTCCTTCTGGAACATCTGTAAATGGCATCCCCTGTGCAAAAACGGGATTCACCATTGATAAAGTCACCACAACAATCAAAAAACAATTCAAAAAATTTTTTATCTTTTTATTCATACATATCCCTTTCCATTCTTTTTAAAAGGAAGGTTAACCATCTAAGATCTACTTATAGTTTTCAACAAATCGCATGATGATTGTCGCACATTCAGCACGGCTCGCATTCCCCTGTGGGTCCAGTTTCGTTCCGTTCTCTTTTCCTGTGATGATCCCGGTTCCTACTGCCCAGGACATCGCTTCTTTGGCAAACTCATTTACATTGCCGGCGTCTGTATATTTGCTTATGTCAGCTCTTGCACTTGTATCATATCCAAGATAATTCGCATATCGATACATCATCACGGCCATCTGTTCTCGGTTGATATTGTCTCCAGGACCAAACTTTCCTGTATCGGTATATCCGCCTACAACACCGGCTTCATTGGCCCATAAGATTGCATCCGTATACCACTGATTATCGGCTACATCTGGGAACTTGTTTGTATATTCCATATCCGGTGAACCATTCATCCTGTGAAGGATAACGGCAAACTGTGCTCTGGCTAGGTTTTCATATGGTCCAAAGGTCGTTTCATTCAATCCTGTCATCAGTCCATTGTCATAGACATATGTTACTGAGTAATAAAACCAATCTGAAGAGGTAACATCTGTAAATTTAAGTTGTTTTTCATAAACATACGCTACAGCAGTATTTTCATTAATCAACCAATAAGAAGGCCCTGTGGATCCTTTCCCTTCCATGATTTCATATCCTTCAGGTGTATACGCCTCAACAATCTTGCCTAATACGTTAATATCTGTAAGTGTTGAAAGATCGACATTCTCAACAATCTTATCAAATGTTTGTGTAGGCTCTGTCCAATTATCTGAATCAAAAAGAGAAAATTTAATTGTCAAAGTACCCATATTTGTTTCAGAAGTAGAAATCATTAATTCCTGTTCAACAGTAGGATCTGTTGTATTTGCCATAACGCTTACATTTAAACTACATGCCAACAATGTGCTTAAAGCTGACAAAATAAATGTTTTCACTATTTTTTTCATAAACCCTCCTATTTTTAATACTGTAATAATACTTTACATTCACAAAATAATCAATTGCTTATATGTCTTTTCACAAATTAAATATCACCTATATGATCAAATGTTTATATGTAACATATAAACATCCCTGCATCTTTGGTAATCTTTAAATTCTTCTCTTTTTTTAAAACACCATTTACATAATGTCGAAATTCATTGATTCTCGGACCTATTAATTCGTTTTGGTTTCCGTGACAGCTTAAAATATAATCAATTATTGGTTTTGATTTATCAACTAACAAATAATCATCATACTTTTTAAATTCAACTTTTTTAAAATATTTAGATAGAATAGTTTCTCCATTCTCTATACCAAAAACATCAAACAATTTATTAGCGGATAATTCAATCTTATTATCAAACCCTTTTACCAACGAATCCAATTCTTTCATGTGATTCTTTCCATAAGTAGTACAATACAAAATTCCTCTTGTATTCAAAACTCTTTTTATTTCTTTTAAAGCTATATTTATATCTCTTGCGTAAAACAATACATGATTAGCAATAACTGCATCAAAATATCCATCTTTAAAGGGTATTTTTTCACAATCAAATACCAAACAATTAAAATCATTACCTAAACTTTTTCTAACTTCATCAACCATACCTTGAGATGAATCTGACAAAAATATTTCTCTATTTCTCAAATCAATACTATGATTTTTCCATAACTTTCCGTTTCCACAACCCACTTCTAAGAGACGATTAACCTTTGAAAAATCTATTTGATGAAAAATCCACGGAAACCAACCTTGTTTATTTTGGGAATACATATCATGCAATGATATACGAACATTTAGATTTTTCGCATTTTTATATTGATCAACAACATTATTATCATCGCTTGATAATTGAATTAATGAAATCACTTTTCCCCAATCGATTTTACCTGTATCGAGAGTCATAATCATTGCTTCCATAGAATCTTTTATCAAATTCATGTGTTTTATTCTTGAATCAAGTAGTTCTACTTGCATTTGAAATGATTCTTTAATATCTTGATCTTCTAAAACAATCGGAAAAATCTCTTCTATTGAAAAACCTAGATGTTTTAACGATAATATTTTTTGTAGTTTTAATAAATCAGAATCGGTATATTGTCTATAACCATTAGATAAAACAAAAGAGGGTTTTAATAACCCTATTTTGTCATAATAACGAATTGTCCTTTCTGTAACATTTGCCAGTTTTGCAAATTTTCCAGTTGAATACATTTTATCGTTCATAATTATTTTTCATTTTCTAAAATTTTTCTAATTTTGGTAGCATCTCCCCAAATAGCATCAGAATCATATGGTCTATCCGGATAAGCTCCGTATTCCAATTTTATTTTAAAATCATTTTCTTTAATAAAACTTTCCACTTTATCAGCTAAAGAAATCGGCTCTCCTGTACAAACATTGATGATTCCTGTTATTTGATCTTGTACAGATGCAGCAACAATTTGTTTAGCTAATTCCTGAACAGTAATAAAGTCATATTTATTTTTTCCTGATGTGAATGGGAATTTTTCTTTTCCTTCCTGTTCTGCCTGTACAAGTTTAGAGAATATAGAATTGTTTTTTAAATCATCTCCCATGATATAATACGCTCTTAACCAATGTACAGAAACGTCTTTGTTCATAGTTAAATTAAAAGTTATATTTCGCAATGCATCTTTAGCAATACCATATAGTGAAATAGGATTTGTAGGAGTATGCTCATCAACAGCTCCTTCCCAGTAACCAACTTCATGCATAGTACCCATGATACTAATACTCTTTAATCCACCAGCAATCATATTTTTAATAAATGTATAATGACTAGGAAGATCTAATATATGCGAATCATCATTATGTACAAATCCATTTCTCCATGCTAAATGAATACAAACATCTGGTTTACCCATTAATTCGTAAATATTCTCTTTTCCACTAAAAATAGGCTCTTCTACTCTTATAGCTCTTTCATCAACACCATCGTATCTAAAATCTGCAGCTAAAACTTCATATCCACGATTCAATAATTCTTTAACTACATGTCTTCCTAAATATCCATTTGCACCTGTAACTAGTACTTTCTTTGTTAAATCACTCATAACATAACCTCCACTAATATAGTCTTTTAAAGCATTTTGCCAATCTTTCATTTTATAATTAAAGTTTTCTAAAAGCTTTTTATTAGTCAAAATCGAATTTTTTGGACGTTTTACTTTTGAAACATATTCATTTGATTTAACATGTTTTACTTTAACATTTAAATTTAATTCTTCGAATATTTGTTCTGCAAACTGTGCCCAGTTACAATAACCTTCACAAGATGCATGATAAATACCATACTTGTTAGAAGAAATCAATAGATTAATAACTTTAGCTAATTCCATTGAACTTGTTGGAGAGCCAAATTGATCATCCACAACCGTTACTTCATTTTTATTTTTAGCATTCTGAACCACTTTTCTAACAAAATTTTCTCCATCACCAAACATCCAGGCTGTACGGATAATAAAGTATTTACTCATATTTTCTAAAATGATTTGTTCTGCAAGCAATTTACTTTTCCCGTACACAGATTGAGGATTTGGAATATCTTCTTCATCATATGGTTCTGATTTTTCTCCGTCAAAGACATAATCTGTAGAAATATGGACTAAACAAGCATCATATTCAAGACACATTTTAACCAAGTTTCTAGGACCTTCCGCATTAATCTTAAATGCTAATTCTTCTTCCGTTTCACATTTATCAACATTTGTAAATGCCGCACAGTTAATAACTATTTCTGGTTCAAATTTATTAAAGACTTTCTTTACAGAATTCGCATCTGTAATATCCATTTCTTTAGTGTCAGTTAAAAGCAACTCAATCTCTTCATTTATTAATACTTTTTGAAGTGCTCTTCCTAATTGTCCATTAGCACCTGTAACTAGTATTTTCATGAATTCTCGCCTTCTTTCTACTATACTTCTTCAGCAAAACCTTTTTCTAATTTTCTAAAAACTATTAATCCAATAACAAAGAGCACAACGGATACAACGCATGTATAAGCTAAAACGGAAAAATCAGGAATTGTATGATACATAAAAATACATCTATATGCATCTACTAAACCAGCCATCGGGTTTAACATTAAAACCCATCTTAATGATTCAGGAAAAATGTCTACAGTATATAAAATTGGTGTTGCATAAAACATTAGGTTTAATACGAATTGGATAATATATTGTGTATCTTTTATGTAAATATTAATTGCACTTAATGCTAAAGAAATACCTAGACTTAGTACAAATTGAATAAAAGTAATCAAAGGTAAAATAATAATATGCCAACTAATTCCTATAGATGGATTGAAAATGCAGAACAAAAGAATAACTAAACAAGAAATCAGGAAATTAACCACCCCACTGATGGCAGATGATAACGGCAAAATAATTCTTGGAAAATACACTTTTTTTATAATTCCTGCATTCATTTGAATAACCATCATTCCCGCATTAATTACATTTGTGAAAAAAGTCCAAGCGATAATACCAATAATCAAATAAACCAAATAATTCTCAATTTGTGTACGCATAATATAAGGGAAAATAACAGCATATACAACCGCTTGTAATAAAGGGTTAATAAAAGACCATAAAACTCCAAAAAAAGATCCTTTATACTTTCCACGGATATCCTTTTGT
This sequence comes from Faecalitalea cylindroides, assembly GCF_028321995.1. Lineage (NCBI taxonomy): Bacteria > Bacillati > Bacillota > Erysipelotrichia > Erysipelotrichales > Erysipelotrichaceae > Faecalitalea > Faecalitalea cylindroides. Next base: position 238,270 of record NZ_JAQLXG010000001.1, on the reverse strand, counting down.
ACACTTGTTTTTAAAAATTCTCTATATTGAATAATTTCTCTTATTTCTTCCATAAAATTACCTGCATTCCTCTAAATAAGCTTTAACCACTTCTTTTGGATTTCCATCAAGTTTAATGACACCATTTTGAACCCATATCGCTCTAGAACATAATTCATTTACTTGCTGCAAGTTATGAGTGACAATAACTATTGTCTTATTGCTATTCTTTAGTTCCTCCAATTTTTTAAAGCATTTTTCTTGGAAATGTTGATCTCCAACTGCTAGTATTTCATCAATCAACAAGATTTCAGCATCCACATTTATCGCAATCGAAAAAGCTAATCTCATATACATTCCTGAAGAATATACACGAACTGGATTATCTATAAAAGCTCCTAATTCTGAAAATTCGATTATTTCATCCATTCTTTTATCGATTTCTTGTCTACTTAAGCCAAAAATTGCTGCATTAAAATATATGTTTTCTCTTCCTGTAAAATCAGGATGAAATCCTGCACCTAATTCCAATAACGAAGAAAGCTTACCATATGTTTTAACTGTTCCTTTATTAGGATAAAGGATTTTTGTCATTATTTTTAATAGTGTTGATTTTCCACTACCATTGACTCCAATTAAAGCAACAGTTTCCCCTTTTTTGATATCTAATGTAATATCATGTAAAACTGTTCGCATCTCATATTTATTTCTCTTCCAAGAAATGAGTCTGTCTTTTAAAGTTAATGGCTTATCATACATTATCTTAAAAGATTTAGACATATTTCTAATTTCAATAGAATTTTCAGACATTCTCTAACACCGCCTCTATTTTACACGTGTAACCCATTTTCTACGATATTTTTCATAAGCAACTTCACCCATGATTTTTCTTAACGCACTCTTTATCAAATTAGTTGTTGTCTTTACAATATCTTTAGCTAAAATCTTAATATCTTTTTTAACGCCATTTCCCAATACTCTATGTCTCAAACCTAAAATCATTTCATCATAATATGGTCCTAAACCACTATCTACTCCTGCTCTTACGAAACCTCTAGTATAGTGATGAAGATTTTGATATTCGATAGCAGCAAATTTGTCTGTCATTCCAATTGCCGGATAAAATCCTTCTTGTTGAACCACGTATGGGTAGATTCTCTCTATTGCATGCAATAAAGTTCCATCTATCTTATTGGGTTCCTTTGGAAAATCTTCATATTTCCAATCACAATCAAATAACAGTTTTAGCGCTTTTGGTCTAAACCAAAACATTGTTCCATAAGGAGCCACAGGTTGGCAATAGGCATTAATAGGTACCGTAAGTTTTAACTTGTCTGCTAATTGTTTCGTAATTTCAAAATTTGGTCCCCATCCATATGCAACCGTTGGAAACAAAATCCCATGATTTGGTTCCGGTGGAACTAACATACCTAATCTTTTATTCTCATCAAACAAGTCAATTACATTAGACACATACTGTTTTGAAGCCAAAACATTCTCAAAACACTTATATGCAAAAGATGCACCACTAGTCCCTGGTATAATTTGTGCAGTTTTTTTGTCATGCGCAAAACATACGATATCATAATCCATAATTACATCTTTAACACCTGTTAATAATGCACTTACGTCTCTTCCTCTATTTTCGATTACTCTGACTTCAAATTTATTAAATTGTAAGTCTTTGTATACTCTTAGTATTTCTTTCTTCTTCTCTTCAGAATTTGTTGTTATATAAATATCTGCGTTTTTAGGCATAGATTCAATATATTTCTTGTTTTCTTCCAGTAAATCTGGAAAATACATATGAATTACCAAAGCCACTTTACTATTTGACGTTTTATTCTTATCAAATTCTTTAGGAAGAACATATGTTAAATTCATATTTTTGACAAGTATCTCTTGATCATAACTCCTTAATATTGGATCCCAGATCATATCTACATCATAGTTAGTATGTTTATCGAGATATTCATAAAGCTCACTTGTCTGCTCTCCTGTAGTATTGCGCAAAAAGTCATTTATATCGTGGAAAAAACTTCTTTTTTTAAAGATTGGACAATTATATTCTTTAATTAATTTTGTTGGACACATCATAAGAGGATATCCTGTATAGTCTTCCAAGCCATGTGTATCTACAAAAGCTTCCCACTTAAACCCTTTATCGCTAAAATACTTTGTAAAGATCGCCTCATGTTTACCTATAGCCTCACTATAGTTATTTATCATAGGCATGTTTTTCCAATATTCTTGAAAAACATCCGTAGTCACTAAAGATCTACGACACACTATAAAATGTGATTGTAGATGTTCAGGGATATAGCCATACGAGATACAATTAAATGGATCGTGATTATATTTTGGATAGATGGTCATTCCCCAAAAATCCAAATCTTTTTCATCCATAGTTTTAAAAGTTTTCTCAAAAGAATCCACAGGCCCCATAATGGTGCTATTTAACAAGACTACTTCTTCATATTCTGATAATTTTTCCCAACCAATTTTTTCTAAAGTCGTTTTATACGCCCATACATCGAATCCTTTATTTTCTCTTTCTATGACTTCGCCAAATCGTTGTAATTTCTGTTTCTGAGTTTCTTCTAAATTACCATTAGAAACAATGTAGAGTGTTCGCACGTATTGACTAAAGTCTTCTAAAAAATATTCTACATATCTATCTACAATACCTTGTCCATCATAAAAAAAGTAAATTGCTATTCGATTATTCTTATCTTTAATTAACATCAGAATCTCCTTCTCATTTAAATACAAGTTCGCTTGTCTATAGTCTTTCTAATACATTAACAAAATACTCACTAAATAAATCAAGCAAGACATATTGTACACTTTACACATAATTTTGTCCATTTCAGTTAAGATATATCATAATTTATTACATTTTCTTTTATGCATGCATACTGCAGAAATAATCTGAAAGCGCCATTTTATCATTTGCAAAATATTCGAATGCTCAGTTGATGACATATTTGAACCATGTCTTCGATAAAGAATAAGTGGATCATCCAGCATTACATTTTTTCCATGTAATTCTCCAATCAGTCCAATCCACTGATCATGCATTGGAAGTTTCGATGGAAAAGGTAATATATATTCTTTCATCTCTTTTCTGAATGCCATGCAACATCCTATATAACTATTTCTAATAATGTTATTTAAAACACCTAGTTTAGTCCTATGATCCTTAAAAAAAGACTCTGATAAAACTTCTAAATTTTTATCAACAATCTTTGCATCATGCAGTACAACGTTTGTGCTTGAATCTTCAAAAGCTTTGAGCACTAAATCTACTTTGTTTTGCACCCAGATGTCATCTTGATCAGATAGAAATATTATGTCATTATGAGTGTGTTTTATCGCATTCTCAAAATTGTAAATCAATCCTTTTCCAGGTCCCTTTAAAAGTTTAATTCGTTCATCTGAAAACGATTGAATGATTTCACTGGTTTTATCATTAGAAGGGTCTAATGAGATAATCAACTCATCACCCTCTGTTAAATTTACAAGAATTGATTTTATTTGCTCTTTGATATAGTTTTCACCATTATAAGCTGCCATAGCCACTGATATTTTTTTTCTCATATTTATCTCCATAAAAACGTTAAATCTTTATATTGAAGCATTAAACGTATTCTTCTTTTTAACAGAATAAAAAAGTAATTCTTCTTATTATTTCTATAAAAATATTTACTGTCTCTTTTAAAGATATTCCACCGGACTATAGCAGACTTTTTACTATTGGTATTTGCAGAAAAATTTTGATAAATTTCAAAAGGTAATACCTCTATTTTTTTATTTCTTTTCTTCATTTCTATCAGAAAATAATGATCTACATAATCTAAAAAGAGTTTTTCATCATAAGAAAAATCCTTGAAACATGATAAATTGATTATCATCCCACTATTTATACCTGTTATTTCTGAATATGAAATGTTTGTATCTTGTGATCGATAAACTACACCCTTTACATTCTTTGATGGTGACATGATTCCTTTCTCGTCTTTTACAATTGGTAAATATATATCTGTATCATGTAACTCTGCAGATAAAAACCATTCTATATAGGTTCTAGGAATCTCTGTATCATCATCCATAATCATAATGTAACCATTCTTACTTTGTATTTCATTAATTCCAGCATTATATGCGCAGGATAAACCTTTATTTCCGTTCATGGAAATATAAATAACTCCATCTTTTTTTGCTATGTTTTGATTATTATTTGGTGTTGTACTATTATCGCATACAATAGTTATTAAATTATTGTATTCTCTACACAATTTATATGTTGGAGATTTATCAAGTTCCTTGTTATATACAACAATTAAGCTATATCTCTTAGTCATGTAAAACACCTGCTTTATCTAACGTCTCAAAAAAAACAGTGTCCGTAAAAGTTTCTAAATAAACACTTTTTATCTTTTCTCTTTTAAACGACATGTCTTCTTCATCCTCATGAATTATTTCATTAATTATTTCTTGGATATTGTCTTTGTTTACATTATGTCCAATTTCTTCTTGAGCACAAAGTTTATATGTATCTCCCTGAATTGTATTGATCAACGGTATTCCAGCACACATATAATCTAATGATTTCATTGTAAGTCCCACTACAACGGTAGGTTTCATAATGTTTAAAGCATAATCACATTGATCAAATATTTTCTGCTTTTCTATTTGTGAATATACTTCTTGATGGTCAATAACTGTTATATGTTCAGCCGATAATCTGCTTATCAAAGTTTGTTTTTCTTCTCCGTTACCTATGATGTGCAATGTCGTATCTATTTTTTTATTGCATTCTTTAAGAAATTGGACTATAAGATCTAAATCAATAATATTATTAATTGAACCTAAATAGCAAAAACTTCTTTTATTCTTAGAAAATTTGTAGGATGTTTCCAGCGGTCTTTCTTTGCGAGACCAGTATAAAGTATGATATTTTAAATTACCTTTTTTTCTTAAAACTTCTTGGAATAAATCACATTCAGTAAAAATGATATCTGCACGTTCTAAGTATTTGTCTCTGATATTTTTCCATAATGTTATTGGAAATATGTTTTTTATATTGCCTACAGGCAAAGTTTCTGGCCATAAATCAATGATATCAAAAATTAATTTTACATTATATTTTTCTTTGTATAGAGATAAATATTTCGATAAACTGTTTGGTGGAACAAGAGCATGTATTAAATCCGGTTGAATTGCGACTAATTCATTATACACACTTTTAGAAAATTGATAATGAGAAATCAGCCTATCAATTGATAAATTTTTTTTATATTCTTTTACATTTATATCTAAGTCTGACATCTCATTATGAATTTTCTTTTTTTTTCTATGAGAAAAATCAGATGAGATTACGATCACATCTTCTTTTTTATAATATTCTTTCAAAAGTTTCACTCTATCAAAATATGTATCAAATGCACAAACTATGACAACTTTCATGGTTACCCTCTTTTTTCTGTCCTTTGTATCGAATCCTCAAAATCAAATACATTATATTCAAAGTTATAAACTGATAATTCTTTATCGATTATTAAACTTCCAAATACTTTTTCAACTAAAATGTTTGTCTTTAATCGTTTGATTACGGGATTAAATATGCGTGTAAAAATAATTCTGTGATTATTTATTGATGCAATCTTCTCAACTAATTTTCTCGTTTCAACATATTCTTTATTTTGAGGAAAGAACAAACCCGCTAACTCTAAATCTATGACATTTTTCAAAAATTCAACTAAATTTCCTATATATAACATACTTCGTTTATTTTCAAAATCTGGAAATATAGGTGTTTTTTTAGCAAATTTTGATAATATAGGATAATTCCCCTTTGATCCTTCTCCATAAATCATTGGTGAACGTATAATACACAACTTAAATTGATCACTTTCCAGCTGTTTCAATTTTATCTCGGCTTGTTTTTTACTATCCCCATAAAAATTATCCGGTTTTAATGGCGTATCTTTTCGAATAATTTTTTCACTATTTTTGAAACTTTCACTACCATAAACAATCACAGAGCTCATGAAAATAAACTGATGAACACCTTCTTTAGCAGCTTTAAAACCAACCTCATATGCTAAATCTGTATTAATCTTATAATATAAAGACTTCTCGCTATCTTTAGGTGTAGAATGAGCTAGTCCTGCCACATGAAAAATCGTATCATAATCAGAAAAATCAACTGTTTTCCACTTAGAATCATGTAAATCTAATTCCTCTACATGATATGAGTTTTTTTCTTGTAACAATCTATTCTTTAAATGAGTACCAATATAACTGTTTTTCCCTGTTATAAGAATTTTTTTCATTCTACATCTCCTATATAGTTTATAAACACGATTATAAAGAAGATATTAAATAGTTAAAATTTTAATTTGTATCTTTTATTGCTTCCATTAACATCGACTTTAACTTAGCAGGATCATCTAACTCAACCGCGGCTTGTGCTAATTCAGCAACCTTTTTATCAATATCTTCTTGGCGAACATCCATGCTCTCATGAACAAAAATAAGATTATTGTCAGTTTTATGACACTTTTCAATTTCTAAAGCTAGTTCTTCAAACATTTTTTCACCTGGACGTAAACCAATTTCTTTGATTTCGATATCCTGATAAGGTTTATAACCAGCTAAACGAATCATTTTCTCAGCCAAATCCAATATTTTCACTGGTTCTCCCATATCTAAAACGAAGATTTCTCGATGTTTGGCATAATATCCTGCCTGCAGAACTAATTGAGCAGCTTCCGGAATTGTCATAAAATAACGCTGTACATTTTTATCTGTAACTGTAACAGGTCCTCCTTGTTTGATCTGCTCTCTAAAAATTGGAATTACTGAACCGTTAGATCCCAATACATTCCCAAAACGAACGGCAGCCATTCTGATTTTTTTATCAGTTTCTCTCGATTGCAAGATCAACTCTGTCATCCTTTTGGTTGCACCCATAACATTTGTTGGATTGACGGCTTTATCCGTAGATATCATGATCAAACGAGATACTCCTGTATTTATTGCTGCATCAATCACATTTTTAGTACCCAAAATATTGTTTAATATTGCTTCAGAAGGTCTAGTTTCCATCAATGGAACATGTTTATGTGCAGCAGCATGATATACAACATCACATTGATACTCTTTTAAAACTTTAAATAATTCTTCTCTTTCTCGAATCGAAACTATTAATGAAACGATTTCAATTGAACTGTCTACTTTACCGATTCGTTTATTACGCATGAATTCTTGTTCAAGCATATAGAGAGAATTCTCATTAATATCAATCATGACAAGTTTCTTTGGTTTAAATCTTACTATCTGACGACACAACTCTGAACCGATTGATCCTCCAGCTCCTGTAACACAAACTGTTTTATCGATTAGATAAGATGCTATTTCTTCTATTTTCAAATCTATACTCGGTCTATTTAATAAATCTTCAATTCGTATATCTTCAACAGAAACATGTTGTTGAGAATCATTATCAACCGAAAAGTTCATCACTTTTGTATTAATGCTAGTAGAGGTACATAAATTAATAATTCTTCTCTTTTGCTCAGGAGTTACTGAAGAAACGGCAATAAAAATTTGGCTTACACCATTCTCTCTAGCAATATCGGCAACCTCATCTATTGTTCCTAACACAGGTTTTCCGCTTAAAATCATACCTTTTGCTTTGTAATCATCCAAAAACCCCACCACATTATAAGGATATTTAGTATTACGATAAATCTCTGATAACATTAAATAACCGGCACTTCCTGCTCCAATGATCAAGGCATTTTGTTTTCTATCTGAAGCTAAAGCTGAACGTCTTAATGTTCTATAAATCAATCGAACCCCTAGTGATAAGATAAAAGATAATAATTCAGATATGATTATTAAAGATGGGTGGAACAAATTTGTAATCTGTTGGAAAAACAACATTATCAACATGCATAATAAAGAACTTAAGAAACAACGAATTACCTCACTTGGCCCGGTATACATCCATAAAATCTTGTGTGTTCTGAAGATTAATTGACTGACTAAATGAAGAATCAGTACAAAGAACATACCCCACAAAATCAATCGAGTAATATGAAAAAACCTTCCTTCCAAAAAGAAACCGTTATCCATAAAAAAAACGAAAACATAACTAAAGCCGGTGATTAACAAATCTATTAAACAAATTAGTAATCCTCGGAAATGTTGATATAATTTAGTCTCATATATAAAATCCATATTTTATGCTCCAATCACATAATCGTATACATTATATACGAAATCGTAATAAAATACAAAATTCTGGGATTTCTCCCAGAATTCTATAAGAATCAATTTTAATATACTTCTTCAGTGGTAGTCTCTGATCCAGAATAATATCCATCACCATAAGTCTGTGTATCTGTTACTGCGTTTGGATCATAATAAGTAGAGTCATCATATGTTTGAGTTGAACCATAATAATATGGATCATAATAATAGTATCCACCTTCTGTTAATAAGCCTTCCTGAATTTGAGCTTCTATCTGTTCTTGAGATAGTGTTCCTGCCGGTACATCCTCTTCACTTTCAATAGTAGAACTTGATTCACCATTTAAGACAGCAGCAATCTTCTGAGAAGCTATAGATACTGAATTCGTATCCGGAATAACGACACTAACTTCGGTTCCTAATTCTGGAGAAACTTGCATATCCCCATACCCCGATAATACATATTGTTCAAAATTCCATTCAGGCATCGCTTGAATTTGATATTGTACTAAAGATGTTATTTCATCCATTGTCATGTTGGTTTCAAATGCATTTCCTAATGCCTCTAATAATTGAGAATAGTTTGTTAAAATTGTTGGAGAAGTAACCTTATCAATAATCGCTTCTAATACTTGCTGTTGATTTCTTGCTCGTTGTGTATCTCCATCTAAATATGCTTTTCTTTCTCGCGAATAAGCCAAGGCTCTTTTTCCATCAAGATGATTTGTTCCTTCGGTTACACCCTCAAGTGTACTATCTGAATAGAATTTACTAACCGCCATACCTGGAGCAACTTCAATATCTATTCCACCGATAGCATCGACAATGTTTTCCATACTTGAAAAATTCACGCGGAAAGTATAATTAATTTCAATTCCCAAAAGATTTTCTAGAGTATCTTTAGTTGTAGAGACTCCATAAATACCAGTATGTGTTAATTTATCTGTCGCTCCATAATTACAAGCATAGTCGTCACAAACTTCTTCTACAAAATAATCACGAGGTATGCTTGTCATCAGGACAGTAGATGTAACAGGATTAACAGTTACAATCATGTTCACATCAGATCTTGACATTTCCTCAAATTCACCATAAGAATCATTTCCGGTAATCAAAATATTAAATGGATTTGTTGTAATATCAGATACAGCAAGTGGTTCATTAGCTGTATCAGTATAAAAAACCGTTTGATATACTACTTTTGTTTGATTCGAAAAATCCGAATAATTTTCTAACTCTGAAACATTTGTTCTGTATACCTCATTCAATACAATAGCGTCCACTTCTCCATCATATAAAGCTTTTACTTGAGCAGGAACATTATCATATTCTACTTTTTCTATCTTTACATCTTGCGAATTAATATCATCTAAAGATTTTTCTGTTCCTAATTGATCAATGTTTTTTAAAGTCGCAATTTTTTTGTTCATCAAATCGTCAATTTCTTCATATGAAGATGACGCTAATGAAATCACGGAAACAGTCGTTTTTACTTTTCCTGCCTGTTCAGTAACTTTCTTTAATGTATTCGCCGTATGTTGAAGATAAACACTTCCAAACCCCATCACTATAGACATTACAATCACTAAGAAAGAGGACAAAATTTTTGACCATAATCGAGCAGAAGCAAAATTTAAAAGTACTAATAAAATTATTGCCGATAAGATTACTATCAAGCATACAGGAATTAATAACTGTTCTGGAAGAATATTTAAAGTTAATAATAAATAGATAACGTATCCTGTAAAAAGAACTAATATTAACGAGATAATTATCGCAAAAACCACGAATAGTTTACTCTTTTTTTCCGGACTTTTCGAAACTCTTTCCATGGGACCTCCTCATTTCATCTTATTTATTTTAGCACTAATTTAAAGAAACCACAAAAAAGTAGAGATTTCTCTACTTTTATTCTACCAGGATTGATATTCAGAACTCTGATCATAATAAATATCTTCATTCCCATTAGTAGTATCATATGTTCCAGCATATGGATCTTCATAACTATCTATTTGCGTATCATAGCTTGAATCATAATAATCCTCAGTAACAGGAACATCATAATACTGATTTGGGTCCTCTGTATAAGTAGGCGTGTCTGAAGCAACACTGTCATCTAAATATGGCGTATATACGTTTTCATCTATCACTGTAGTTATTGAATCGGCACTCTCTCCATTAATTACAGCTTGAATTTTTTGTTTAGCGATATCCATAGACTGCGTATTTCCTATTGTCACAGCACTATAATCTCCTAATACCGTGCTATACATCGTATCTTGATATCCCTCAACACTACACTGTTCAAAAGTCCAATCAGGAAAGAATGTAAATTCATAACGAATTAATGACAACATATCTTCACTTGACATATTTGTCTCAAAAGCACCACCTAATGCATCAACAAAATTACCAAAATTCACAATCATGCTTGGTGAAGCAATTTTTTCAAACATTCTCATTAATACTTGTTGTTGGTTTTTATTCCTTTGAATATCTCCATCTGCATAAGCATAACGTTCTCTTGCAAAAGCTAAGGCTCTTTCTCCATCTAAATGATTTGTACCAGCATGAACACCTTCTGTTCCATTAGCATAGAAAGTGTCAACTTCTAAACCTGGCTCAACTTCCACATCAATACCACCTAAAGCATCTACTAGATTAACCAAGCTAGAGAAATTAACTCGAACATAATAGTTAATGTCTATACCAAATGCTTCTTCAATAGTCTTTTCTGTAGAATCAACACCATAAAGACCACTGTGAGTTAACTTATCGTATGAACCTTCTGGACAGTCTGTTGAAGAAGCAGAACAAGCCATCTTTAAATAATAGTCTCTAGGTATACTAGTCAAAAGAATCTTATGCGTACTTGGATTCACCGTAACTAGCATATTTACATCCGAACGAGAAGTTTCATTTAAACTACCATATGAATCATTACCGCTTATCAATATCGTAAATGGTTCACTTACGACATTGACAGCATCTTTTGATATTTCTATTGTATTTTCACGTTCAGTATAATATACAGTTTTATGAATGATAGTAGTTATGTTACCAAACCCAGTAAACTCTTCATTCTCATGAAGCAGTCCTCGATACGCCTCATTTAGAACCATCGCATTAACTTCGTTATTATATAGAGCTGCCAATGCAGCTTGATAATTTTCGTAATCTACTAAATTAACAGATACTCCTTCTGAATTTAAATCAGAAATACAACGATCAGTAGCATCCTTATCCATTGATTCTGCAGAAGAAACAGTAAGACCATTCAAATCCGAAAGGTTCTCTATTCCACTACCATTCATTGTAATAATTGATACTGTATTTGTCATTTTATTTGTTAAGTTAGTAACAGATTCTAACATTGTGTTCGTTCTATAAATGTAATTATTTCCCACCGCAAATACAACACAAAGAACCAAAGCTAAAAATCCACAAAAAAAATGAATGATTCCTCTTTTTTTTATGAAATTAGCAATCACAAATATAATTAGACAAATAGTTATAGCTATCAATGATAAAGGCACAGATAAATGTAACGGTAATATTCCCATAGCCAAAATCTGTATAACAAACAATATCGATAAAATTGTAGCTATAATTGAAAATAAAAACGTAATGATTCCAAAGCGAAATTTACGTCTTTTTTTATCCATATTTCTGGATTTCTCATTTTTTCTCATGAAATTATTAAAAACGATTCTTTTTAAAATGTCAAATTTTCATTTAAGATTTACTAAATATTTATTAAATATGCAAAATAATCAAATCATCTATACCATTTTTTACAAATAACTTATTATTTTCTTGCTATTTACCTAATATTCAAATAGATTCAATCTCACTCCCAACAAGACTTATGCTATACTAGTTATGGTTTTTTAGATGGAGTGAAATTATGATTTATGCAAAATATATAAAAAGATTGATTGATTTCATAGTAAGTTTATTAGGTACTGTTATTCTATCCCCTGTTCTCTTAATTTTGATTCTATTAATAAAGATTACAAGTCCAGGGCCTGTGTTCTTTAAACAAAAAAGAGTAGGCATTCATAAAACCTACTTTAATATCTATAAATTTAGAACAATGCGAATTGACACGCCCAAAGATACACCAACTCATTTATTAGAAAATCCAGATCAATACATTACAAGTATTGGAAAATTCTTAAGAAAAACCTCTTTAGATGAGCTCCCACAGTTATTTAATATCTTAAAAGGAGACATGGCTATCGTTGGCCCTAGACCTGCTCTTTGGAATCAATACGATTTGATTGAAGAAAGAGATAAATATCATGCCAATGATATTCTTCCTGGACTTACTGGATGGGCACAGGTCAATGGACGTGATGAACTTGAAATTGATGTAAAAGCCAAGCTGGATGGTGACTATGTTAAAAATATGAGTTTTGGCTTTGACTGCAAATGTTTCTGGATGACAATTACTTCTGTACTAAAACACGAAGGAGTTGTCGAAGGTGGAACTGGAACGATACATAAAGATAAAGAGTAGATTGTGATTTATTTACACTGTTTTGTACGAATTAATCCATTTATTATCTTATATAAACAATCTACACTTTATCCACATTATAAATTTACATTTTTACTTTACAACTTATTAAAACCCGAGAATTTTTTGATTCTCGGGTTTCTTTACTTATAACTTTCTATAAATCGCATGATGATCGTCGCACATTCAGCACGGCTCGCATTCCCCTGTGGATCCAGCTGGGTTTCATTGTATTTTCCTGTGATGATTCCCTCTCCAACTGCCCAGGACATCGCTTCTTTGGCAAACTCATTTACATTGCCAGCATCTGTATATTTACTTATGTTGGCTCTTGCACTTGTATCATATCCAAGATAATTCGCATATCGATACATCATCACGGCCATCTGTTCTCGGTTGATATTGTCTCCAGGGCCAAATTTTCCTGTATCCTCGTATCCTGTGACCACTCCAATATCACTTGCCCATAGGATTGCATCCGTATACCACTGATTATCGGCTACATCTGGGAACTTATTTGTATATTCCATATCCGGTGAACCATTCATCCTGTGCAGGATAACGGCAAACTGTGCTCTGGCTAGGTTTTCATATGGTCCAAAGGTCGTTTCGTTAAGTCCTGTCATCAGTCCATTGTCATAGACGTATTTTACAGATTCATAGAACCAGTCTGTCGTATAGACATCATGAAACCATGAATTAGAACCTTGAATGATTTTAAACATATTGTGACTATTTATATAACCATAAAAATTATTAAAATCGTATTCTCCTTGATCTTGTACAATTTGCGAACGAGATGCATCCAATGTTGGATCTGATTGAATTTTATACCAAATGTTATTGCCAGATACATTATCTCCTTGAGTTTCCGCTAATAAAATCATTGGATAATAATCTGCAGAACCGCTTTGATACAAAGTTGTAGAAGACAGTGTAGGATCTCTATGAACCTCTATATTAATGCCTTTTGTTTTTATTCCAATTGTATACCTACTATAATCATCATTTTGTGAAGCGCCATTTAATTGCCAGACTATACTTGCTGCTTTTTCTCCCCAATATGGATCAGATGCATATTTAACATTAACTCCGCTAGCTTTATCCCCTAAATGTGATCCAAAATATCGTCCATTATAATCTAATGGATCGCAATATCCTTCTGAGATAAAAATTTTAGAATGGTACAAAATACTGTCTGCAGGCGTATCATATCCATTGGCTCCATAATAAGGATTTGAATCAACTGCACCATGCCCAAACAAGTTGTTCTTAGTTTTAGCAATATTACTAGTTCCCCAACCACTTTCAAGTACAGCCACTCCATACATTAAAGCCGCATTAGTACCATATTGGTTTTGATATTCAATAAAATAGGAACCTAAACCATTTAATTTTCCGTTTGCTTTAGAATTTGTTAAATTATCGAAATCAGATGTAGTATGCGCTGTTTTTGAACGATGAGGTAAGTATTGAAAATAATTAAAATATGGATCATTAGAATTCACACTAGACGTATAACTGCCAGCACGATAGTCATTTATCATTGATTGATATGAAGTATAGAAGTAATGTCCATCATAACTATAATATGGCACATTTTCTTGTAAATAGCCTGGATTATATCCAATCATTACTTTTGAAGCATAATTAGATTGATAAATATTATTTGTAGTTACATGATATAGAACACCTGAATTTACGACATAATAGCTAACAGACGAAACACTATTATAATCCACAATGCTTACTTGATTAGAATCTACCCAACCAATAACACCAGCTATTTTGAATTTAACTTTCGAATAATCCGAATTATAACCTAAAAAAGCTCCATCACTTGCTGCATAACCATTTAAATATCCTTGTTTATTGGTACTATCTTCCACATACAATGTATTTTCATTAGCGCTAGACTTTGTTCTAAAATTGACAACACCTACATCTATAGATCTAGAGCTTGTATCATTTGCCATTACCATTGGTGTACTTGAAATCTCTTCTTCCATTGCATCTGCATCAATAAAAGTTACATTCCCATTTTCATCCACATTCGTAATTGGCTGATCTTCTCTTTGTATCTCTCCAACTTCAAAAGTAGATGAATCTGATTGAGCATGCACAGGATAACTTACTCCTAAAATCGTCAAAACTGAAATTAAAAACGTTGTTAATATTTTTTTCATTTTTTTCCCCTTTGCTATATACAAACTCATTAAAAAGGATTTCATTCTAAAAGTCAATTAATCGACAATTAGTTAAACATATTTATATGATGTCTTTCATATAAAAACCAGTCATATTGCATATAAAAAGACTAGCGCTAAGCTAGTCTAAAGACTTTTAATTAAATATCTAAGAATTTTTGAGCAGCTGTAACAATAGCCATCTTGTAGATTTCTTGTGCTGTACATCCACGAGATAAGTCATTGATTGGAGCATTTAAACCTTGTAATACTGGTCCAATAGCTTCCCATCCACCTAAACGAGCAGCAATTTTATAGCCAATATTACCACTAGATAAGTTAGGGAAAATAAATGTATTAGCATGACCTGCTACTTTAGAATCTGGTGCTTTCAATGCAGCAACTTCTGGACTTACTGCACAGTCAAACTGCATTTCCCCATCAATTTCAAAATCAATAGGCATACGTTTTAAACGTAAAGAAGCTTCAGTCATTTTCGCAACACATTCACCTTTTGCACTACCCATGCTTGAATATGACAACAAGGCTACTTTTGGATCGATACCAAACTGTTTAGCTGTGTGAGCTGTCTGCATTGTGATTTCAACCAATTCATCTGCATTTGGATTGATGTTGATTGAGCAGTCACCCATGATGTACTGTTGATCACCTTTTACAAGTAAGAAACAAGAACTTACTAAGGCATTACCTGGAGCTGTTTTAACTAACTGTAAAGCTGGACGAACTGTATCTGCTGTACTATAAGTAGCTCCCCCTAATAATCCATCAGCATAGCCCATTTGAACAAGCATAGTTCCAAAATAGTTTGTATGTTGAAGCATTTTCTTACATGTTTCCATGTCTAATTTACCACGACGTAACTCAACCATTTTGGTTGCCATTTCTTCCATTTTATCGAAAGATTTTGGTGACATCTGCTGGATGTTAGAAACATCAAAACCATTTTCTTTGGCACAAGCTTCAATTTCTTCTGGCTCTCCTAATAAAATAGGTACCACGATATTATTTTCTACCAGTTTGATTGCAGCTTCCTGAACACGTGGATCCCAACCTTCTGTAAATACAATTCTGGTCCCTGAGCCAGTCACTTTTTTCTCTAGTTCATTTATAATCATTTTTCACAACCTCTTTTCGTGTCTAGTATAGACTAATTGCAAGCGCTTTTCCACTAAAACAATGTGAAGTTTTTAGCATGCAAATTTACACTTTGTAAATGCCAAAAAACAGGAACCAGAATCCTGATTCCTGTTCATAATAATCGGGGAAAATGTATTATTTCTTATTTTTTACGTTTTTTCAAGAACGCTAATAAACCAGCACCAGCTGCAGCTGCAGTTGCTGATCCAGCAAATAATCCAGTTCCAACAAATACACCTGTATTTGTTCCATCTGTTTTCTTAGACTCTTCTTTCTTTGTCTCCGTTCCTTGATTCTTATCCTGATCAGATCCACCTGTTCCTGGTTTACTTATGCTAGATACTGTTACATGAGCTTTTGTAGCATTGCCAGCTAAATCATATACTATAATATCTTCACTCGTATTTTCTGTGTAAAGTTTAGTATATTTTGTATCACTTACTTTTGTCCATCCATCTGGAGTTTGAATTGGTTCGCTTGTTTCGATTGTAACCAATACACCATCTTCAGTTGTTTCATTTTTAACTTTAACTGTAGTACCTTCTTTATCTATACCAGTTACATTTACAGGAACTTCAATTGCATTACCAGTCAAATCTTTAACCGTAACCGTTTCACTTGTATTATCTGAATATGTCTTAGTCAATGACATTCCATCATCTGATAAAGTCCATCCTTCTACAGGCTGAAGTTGTTCATTAGCTTGAATAGTTACCGTAACATCTTCATTAGTAGGATTTCCATTATTAGAATAAGTTACTGTGCATTCTGGATCCACCATATCCATTAGTTGAATATTGTAATACCATGGAGAATATGTATTATCCCAACCTTTTGTATATTCAAATGTTACATACTGTTCTCCATCATTGATATCAAATGTACCTTGGAAACCTTTGCTGTAGCTAGTTTGACCATCCAAATAAGTTATATTTTTCAACCATGCTGTTCTTTTAGATCCAAATTCTGAAGTATATGTACGAACTGTGGCCTTTGCATCATTTTTTCCGATACTGAATTTATCAAATTCAGTACTTCCATTTGCATTTGGTAATTCTTCTCCATAAATTGGATGTAATCCATCATTGTAGAATGATACATGAAGTCGAATTTTCTTAACACCATCAACTTCTACTACTTCTTGACCAGTTACTGCAAAATTACCCTGACGATCATCAACTGAAGTAGAATCAGGATTAAATCCAATGTATTTTTCATCTTGAGCTGCCAATGTTAATCCAGCTTCTGCTTTCAAGTATTCTTCATACCAGCCTTTCATCTGTCCAATATTACCCTGTGCTTCACTTTCCTGGTAACTGTTATTTGTTCTGTTATGAGTAATACCATACATATTTTGTACAGGAATTATAGAGTCAGTTGTATACTTGCTATAATCAAATGTATCTGGATCATATTTAGTATTTAAAGCAGCAACTAAAACTTTATAATAGCAAGTTTCAATATTTCTTGCTGCATTATCTACCTTCACTTGAGTTGCTTCTGGATCCTCTAATAATGCTTTACCATTATTCAAAACTTTTACATAGTTATCGTAAACAGATCCTGATCCTTCAAGATTTCCAAAATTCTCGATAGCTTCTTTCAATGCAGTTTTATCTGCTAATGTTAATTGTACCTCAGCTTCATTTCCAGCTAGATCATATACAGTAATCGTTTCATCTACTGCACCTGCATAAACTCTTTGATATTGAGTATCGCTTACTTTAGTCCATCCATCAATAGATTGGATTGCTTCATCAGCAGTTAGTGTTACTTTAACTCCTTCATCTGTCATTTCATAAGAAAGATCTACAGTTGGAGCCGTTTTATCAGCTGGTACTAATGCATTGAAGTTTTGCTCTAATCTATCAACAACTAGATCAATTTCTTCCTGTTTGAATCCGTCTAATTCATAGAACATTTCTGCTATATCCAAATCTCCTTGTAATTTATTCCATGACTCTTGTGTATAATCATCTGGATTCAATGCATTAATTTTATCAATCCAAGCTTTTAGCTCAGATTTATCAACTGTATCTTCTGCTTCAGTTGGAACATAGTATGTTCCTAAAGATAATGTATAGGCTGCCTTACTAGTGGTTCCTTTTTGAGTTAATGTCAAATTGATTTTTGAACCAGCTGGAACAACAAAATCTTTTTCAAAACCATTAAGTACTTCATCATCATTCAGCGGATCAACCTTAATTGCGCTATAATCAGTATCTCCATCTGGTAACTCAACTGTGGAAGTTAATTTAACACCATTCTTTAAATCATTTTCTTCGAAAGGACGATAGCTATATTCAGCATCATATTTGTTATAAGCTGCTTGTTTAGGGACATTGTAGAACATTCCTCCTGTTACTGGATCAATTCCTGAATTTTCCCATTTTACAGTAACAGTTACTGTACCATCGCCATTAGCTTTATATCCACTGATGTATAATGATCCACCACGAACCAAAGCACTTTTATTGTAATTTGCGTAGTTTCCATCCCAGCCGTTTAACCACTTGTCGTTGATTCCATATTCTTGTCCTACTGTGTTTTCATCTACTACTACCAAATTATTTTTTGCTTGAGTTAAATTGTCAATTAAAGTTTGAGCTACAGCAGGATCTATTGTAGTTTCTCCTTTATTAACTTCTGTTCTTGCCTCATTAAGCGCATTTGTAAAATTAGCATACGAATCACGTGTATAGTTAACTCTTCTTGAAGGATAATATTGGTTATTAACTATAACTTCACACTCTGCAACTAGATCTCTTAATGTAACTAAATTCTCATCTACCTTTGTCTGTAATACAGCTTCATATAAGCTTTGAATATTAGCTAAATCTTCTGAATAATCATCAGTAGCATTACCGTTAATTCTTCCTCTAGCAGAAGATAATGCACTAGAAAGAGCTTCCCAAGCATCCAATTGATATTCAGAAGGATTCAATTTTGCTACTTCTTTATTGATAATTACAATTTGTTTAGCTGATTCACTTAATACATTTTGAGCCGTATTCATTGCTTTAATACAATTACTCAAATACTGTGCTTGCCAAGCCAATTTATCTTTTGCAAGTGTTGTATCTGCTAAAGCTGCCTCAGCAGTTGCCTTTGTTGTAATGTAGTCATTCTCTGTAATTGGACGATACTTATTCTCTTCATAAAGGCTAGCTGCTTCATTTAGCAATCTTTGAATTTCATCACGTAATTTCTGCTCTGTCCATGAATCATCATATCCACTAGGGAAACTATATGTTGTTGGTGTATCAACAATTTCATTTGTCGTAATTGTGTTACTTGATGTAGTTTCCTCATTACCACCTGTTGCTTCTTCAGGTGTTTCAGTTGGTTCTTCTTCAACAGGTGTTTTTTCCACTGTTGTTTCTTCTTCCGGTACTACTTCTGGCTCTTGCGCTAGGATGTTCGTCGATAACATCGAACATGCCATCGTTGAAGCCATGACCGTACTGAGTACCGCTTTTCCGGTCAAAACTAACTTTTCGTTCATTATTGGTCTCCTCCTTAAAAAAAAGCTTTTTGATAACGCTTTCTTTATTGTATGATATCATACCCCCCTCGTTTCGAAAATGCACAAACAAACATTTTTACGATATTTTTTGCACTTTTTGTTGTGTTTTTGTTGTGTTTTATACAATTATTGCAATAAAAAAATATGCATAGAAAAAAACCCTGTACTTAGAAGCAATTTCATACAGGGCTTTTTCTGTTATTTTAAAGGGGGAGACCTTTAATAACCGTTATTTATTTTTTGTGTCTTTTCTTGCGAAGAAGACCAAGAATACCAATACCGCTAGCAGCCACACCAGCCATAGAAGCACTTAATGCTGTTGCAACACCTGTATCAACACCATCAGTCTTGCTGCTGTCTTCTTTGTTACCTTCTTCTGTAGATCCAGTGTTTCCTGTACCTTCATCTTTAGTAACATAGAATTCTGCTGTCATAGTTGAACCATAGTTTACAGTAATATCTGCTGGCTCAACATCTTTGATTAGTTTATATCCTTTAGGAATATTTACCTGATAATCTTCACCATATACAAATGTATATGTCTGATCAGCTTGACCTTTATCTGCAGAAGTAAATGTTTCTGCTGATAAAACTTCGCGAGAATCATAATCAACTACTTTAACATTTAATGTAGCTGCTTTTGTTTCTTCTTCAGTAGTGATAGCTCTTAATGTGATTGTGTAAGAAGCCCCATTTTCTACGAAGAAGTCACCTGTTGTGATCAACTCATACCCTACAGGTAAAGTTAATTCACTATAATTAGCGATTCCATCTCCATCTGGATCAACGAAGAAGTCACCACCACCAAGGACATTTCCTTCTTCATCAACGTATACTACATTGATGATTGTGTCTTTAACAATTTTCTGTAATGTAATAGTTGTTGTTTTTCCTTCGAAATCTTTAACGAAGAAATCGCCTGTTGTGATTAGTTCATAACCTTCTGGCAATGCGAATTCAGTGTAGTTTGCGATTCCATCACCATCAGCATCGATATAATAATCTCCGCCACCTAAGTTATTTCCAGCTTCGTCAACGAATACTACGTTAACGATAGATCCTTTTGAAATCTTTTTAACAGTAATAGTATTTGTTTTTCCTTCGAAGTCTTTAACGAAGAAATCACCAGTTTCGATTAATTCATAACCTGCTGGTAAAGTTAATTCGCTGTAGTTTGCAACACCATCGTTGTCTAAGTCAACTCTGTAGTCACCGCCACCTAAGTTGTTTCCAGCTTCGTCTACGAATACTACGTTAACTACTGTTCCATCAACGATTTTGTCAAGAACTACTGTGTATTTACCACCATCTTCTACAAAGAAGTCACCAGTTTCTTTTAATTTGTATCCTTCTGGTAGAGGCAATTCACTATAGTTTGCAACTCCGTCTCCATCTGGATCAACGATATAATCGCCACCACCTAAGTTCTTTCCATTTTCGTCTACATATACAACATTGATTGTTTTAGAAGTTACGATTTTCTTTACAGAAACAGTCAATGGCCCATTAGCAGTATTGAAATCTCCAGAAACTGTCATTTCATATCCTGCTGGTAGATACTGTTCTAAAATTGAGTAATTATTGATTCCTTCTGGTACAAAGTAGTCTCCACCTGCAACTACTGTTCCATTTTCGTCAACAAACTGTACGTTAAGGATCACATCTTTTTGAATTTTCTCAACATTAACTTGGATTGATCCACCTTCTTCAACCATGAAGTCTCCAGTGGTTGTCATCTGATAACCTACAGGAACGTATTGACTTAATACTGAATAGTTTTGTACGCCTTCAGGTAAGAAATAATCTCCACCGCCAACTACAGTACCTGTCTCGTCAACAAACTGAACCTTCATGATTACATCTTTTTGTGTTTCATTGGCTTTTACTGTAACCTCAATGACACTTCCACCATAAAGCGATAATAAATCTCCCTGAGAAGTAATTGTATAATTAGCAATTGTAGGAAGTTCATTTGCGTTAATAGTCCAGCTTCCATCTTTATCAAGATGACTGAATAACATTGTGTTCTGTGCTACTTTTTCATTTGTAGCTTCGTCAATATAAAGAATACTTACTTTCCGGCCTAATAATTCTTCTTCAGATTGACTTTCAGCAAATATCGGAGTAGCTACACAAGGAATCATAGAAACTGCAACTAAACCAGATAGTGCTGATTTTGTGAATTTTTTTCGATACACTTTAAATCACTCCATTTCTTAAAATAAATTTTTTTTGTACAAAAAAAATCTCCAATAGATGAGCGTACTTCATCTATCATTGATATAATACCCCCCCCCCGTTTGAATTTGTCAATACATAATCATTATTTTTTTACATAACTTTTTTTGAATTTCAATTGGAGTGATCAAAGTGTTTTTTTACTTATTACTTATGTATTAGACAATCACACGAGAGCGGATATCTTTTATAATTATGCAGGTTAAGTCTTAAATAAAGCTAAAAAAAAGCTAGATCCTAGCAAATAGGAACCTAGCTTATCTTTTAATCAATTAATATTTAAATATTTAAATCAGATGGATGCCAATAAGAATCTAAACGATATCCTGAAACATCCAAACCAAGACGAGCAATTTCATCTTTGATTTCTTGAGATACTTCTCCGTAATAATACATTATGACATTAGCATCTACACGTTGTTTAGTATCCGTAGCCATAGGAATGCTGCCATCGATCATAGGTGTTAATTCAATAGGAACAGCTACCATGGTCTCTTCTGAAATCACCTGTACAATAGCATCTTGACTTGTTGTATTACCGGCTTCATCGGTACTGGAAACTGTAATCGGATATTCTCCTTCTTGTGAAAGATTAACATCTCCAGTTACTGTAACTTGCATCTGTTGATCATTATCAACTGCTAAATAATACTTTGAATAATCTACATCAACTGCGTTTAAATTTATAACGATTCGATCAAGAAAACCAACAAAAGCAGGACCTGTCGTATCCTTGTTTTCTGTTTTATTTTCTGCTACTTCACCAACTTTTTCCTGACTTTGATATTGATTAAACACTTTGAATCCAGCATAGAATACAATTCCTAGTAGTACACAAAGAATACAAATCAAAAACCAACGGCCATCGATTTTCTTTTTAGGTTTAGAGTCCGTATCTTCCTCAACCACCAAATCTTCAACATCTTCTTCTAAAGAAATTTCTTGCTCTTCTTCTATTTCTTCTGTACTATCTTCTTCTGAAATTTTCTCAGTTTCATTATTTTCTTCAACTATCTCTTCTTGCGCTTCTAAAATTTCTTCATTCTCTGATACTTCCTCTTCAAGTACAGATTCATTTTCCTGTGAAGATTCCATTTCCTCTTGAAACATTTCTTCAGTTTCTTCATCAATACCTATTTCTTTATCTAGATTGATTATTTCTTTTTCTTTTTTCTCTTCTTTTTCAAGACCTTCTAAAACGTTTATCTTTTTATGCTGTTTTCTTTTTTCCATAGAATAAAACTCCATTCAATTTTTTGTCTAGTGATATTTTAACACAAAATGAAAACAAAAAAAAATTCCCGAGAAATTGGGAATACCTTTTAGATAAAAAAAAAGGAGTTGTCTAATTTGACAACCCCGAAATTTACTTGACTTGATTATTAAGCTTTATGTTTTTTGAATACGATCAATCCGATTGCTACTAAAGCAACAGCACCAACACCTAAATATAATCCAGCGTTTGTTGAAGTACTTGTATTAGGATTTTCAGTAGGTACATTTTCTGTTGATTTATAAATTACCGCAACTGGAGAAAGATCTTCAAATGTTGCTGTAATCATCTTAGTATCGTAGTTAACTTCATCTGGTTTAATAACTTCCCAGCCTTTATCTTCTTTTGTACTGTAGTGTAGTACATATACTTCACCAAGTTCACTTGTTAAGTTTGGAACTTCCCAGCTAATTGTTACATTTTCTTCAAGACGATTTCCATCTGCATCAAATGCCTGTAAGTCCTGAAGTTTTGTCAACAATGAAAATTCAGATAAATCGATTTCTACACCTTCAGGTAATGCAACGGTTTCACCAGAGAAAGCTTCTGTCAATGGTGTTCCTGCATTCAACTGTTCGATAATGTCAGCTGCCTTAACATCCTGCTCGTTTTCACTTGATGTTAAATAAGATAAATCATCTACAAACTGAGCATAAGAGCCTTCAACTACTACAC
This sequence comes from Faecalitalea cylindroides, assembly GCF_028321995.1. Lineage (NCBI taxonomy): Bacteria > Bacillati > Bacillota > Erysipelotrichia > Erysipelotrichales > Erysipelotrichaceae > Faecalitalea > Faecalitalea cylindroides. The sequence continues at coordinate 214,451 of NZ_JAQLXG010000001.1, read as the reverse complement.
CATCAACAAGAACTTCACCACTTGGTGTTCCATTTGAAGTAATACTTCCTGCAGCAAATGCTGGAGTCAAGCTCATGCAGATTGCTGTAGCTGTACCTAATCCTAACGCAAATTTCTTAAATATATTCTTCATATTAATTCTCCTCCTCATAGAATAATTCTACGACCAATTGTTGTAATGCTTCCTGATCCACTTCAAATTCATCATGCAATTCACCGGTTTTATTTTCTCCTTGCAATGTATAGAAATCAGAATTGGAATCATAAGAATAGGATAACAACATTGAAGAAAATGATTGAATATCATCCAAAGTAATATTCGTTGTCATATCCTTGCAGACATTATACAACAATTGTACAGTATTATCAAAATCATTTGTTAACATTTCTTTAATTTTTTGCACATATGCTCCTATATATGCTTTTTGTCTTTCCATACGATCTGTGTTGGAAAAATCTTGCTCAATATCACGTGTTCGAACAAAGCTCTCAACATTGTCTGCATTTAATGTTACAACACTTCCTTTTGTCCATGTTGGATCTACTTCCACCAAAGAATCATTAGGAACTGTTACCTGCAATTCGCCAACAACATTTTGCAGTTCTGGTAAAATTGAAAGATCCATAGCTGCAAAATGGACGACTGGTACATCATATAACAATTTAGAGACCGCTTGACTTGTTAACATGGCACCATTTTTAGGAGAATCCCCATAAGCATAAGCCAATCCTAAATGTTGTTTATCCCATCCAAGATCATTGTGTTCAACATCAAATAGATGGATATCTGTCATGATATCTCTTGATAATGCAATAACCTGGATGGATTCTTCCTCTCGGTTTAATAATACCAACTGCATTGCATCCGCCTGCCCCATTTGTTCAGGGTCAGTGGAATCAATTCCCATAAAAAGAATAGATACAATAGAAGAATTATAATCATATTTCTTACCATTATACTCAATGTGATGATAATCTGAAGTCGAAGAAACATCTTCGTTAGAAGGTCTTTCATTAAAAAACAATAACATGCTCATCAAAGCAAGGATCAAAAACAATATAACAGCTATCAAACCTAATGTTTTCGTCTTATTTTTCTTCGTAGTAGTATTCCTAGCCATAGTTCTTATAGTCTACTTGATCTTTTTTCACACGATTTAAAACAGATCCAATGACACGAGCACCATTACGTTCCAGTTGTAATTTAATACGTTTTAAATCTTGTTTCTTTACAAAGTCATTACGAACAACCAAAACCACACCATCTGTAACACGTCCAATGATAGCTGCATCCATGGCTGCATTCATTGGTGGCGTATCGATAATGATATAATCATATGCATTTCTTAAACGATTGATAATATTTTCAAAGATTTCTCCTGATAACAATTCTGTTGGGTTTGGTGGAATTTTACCAGCAAATACAACATCTAAATTAGGAATTGTTGTCTCTTCAATGATTTGCCCTGATTGTCTAGAAAGAGCTTCCGATAAACCAGCGACTTTATGTCTTACTGTAAAGAAACGTTTTAAAGAACCTTTTCTTAAATCAGCATCAATCAATAAAACACGTTTATTGATCTGGGCAAAACTTTTAGCCAAATTAAATGAAGTAATTGTCTTTCCTTCATTTGGAAGCACACTTGTCATTGTAATAACCTGTACACCTTCTGAATAAATTAAGTTTGTCCTTAATACCTTAAATGACTCCGTTGAAGCTGTCGTCATGGTGTTATAACGAATTTCTACTAATCCTTGTTCCATTTCTAAGCTCCTTTCTTGTTGTTTTTAGCCATTTTCTTAAAATCCATTTGTGGATCATCTAAAACTACGGCAAGTACAGGAACATTCAATGTATTCTCTAGATCATCTGCCGAAGTGATATTGTCACTTAATACAAAGCGTAAGAAAATGTATCCTAAAGTAATCACTAAACCAGCAACCGCACCTAAAATCGTCATTCTAGAACGAGACATACCAACACGTGCAGCATTTTCAATAGCTGTTTCTACTACATAAGGTTGCTGTGCATCAATTTCGCTCACTTTTTGAACACCATTATCCATAATTGAGTTTGCGATATCTTTGGCAAGCTCTGGTGTATCCGCTGTAGCAGTGATACTTAAGATACGTGTATCTTCAGTATTTGTTATAGAAATTAGATTGCTTAATTCTTTGGTAGACATATCTAAATTTAACTCATCGATCGTGCTTTCCAAAACCGGACGTGATTTAAAAATAATTTCATAGTCTTTGGTAAGCTGTGTTCCTACCTGAAGATCTTGAATTGAGATAGAAGAGGATCCATTTCCTCTTAAGTAAACCATAGCTGTGGATTGATATTCTGGATTTACCAAGAAAATTGAATATCCCAATGCTAGTACTGCTCCTAGCAATAAGCCTAATATACAAGTTAACCACTTCGTCTTTAATCTAAGAAAAAACGCTCGTAGATCAATTTCAATTTCATCATTTTCTCTTGTCACTTTATCTGAAGCCATATTTTTCTCCCTTCATACAAATAACTGCTTTATTATACACTATAATAATAAATAATGCTTTCTTTTTTATTATAAAACTTCATCATCTAAGATGATTAAAGGATTTCGAAGAAACAATTGATCGGCATATTCAGTATCTGTTAATTTTATAACCACTTGATATGCATCACTCAGTTTTTCAATACGGTTTCCTACAGTTCGATGTGTATCGCTGGCTACTAGATGAATCATCTTATTTTTTACTAAATGATGAGCGTTTCTTTGAATCACTTTTCCTTGAAATCCCATCAAACTTGTACGATTTGTCTGCAATAAGCACCCCATATCAAGCCAATTTTCAACCATTTCAAGATCTAAACCTGTAGGAAAGAAACGCTCAACATGAGCTATGATTGGAATAAATCCTCGACAAAACAATTCATTCAGATACTCGTCTATATAAGATATGTAATGAATATCTCTTGATAGATCAAATTCAACCAACATATATCGCGATTCGTTCAATGTCTGAAAAATTCCATTATCCAAACTATCCAGAAAATCAATGTTCATAAACATCTCTGCACCCGAATAAATGTAAACGCCCATTTTCTTTGCAATCTCCATCAATTCCTGTTGTCTCAATAAGATGTTTTGAAAAGCATTCGTATCTGTTTTTCCGCAAATAACATGAGGTGTTGAACAAATCCCCATGATCCCATCTTCTATGGCCTGTTCAAGAGCCTTGATGGCATCTTCTTTGGTCTTGATTCCATCATCTACATCCCAGGCAATATGAGAATGTAAATCAATAAATGCTTGCGGCATAACCTTAATCCTTTCGAATTACAACACCAGAATTTTTAAAGATACTATTTTCAGGAATCACACCTCTTACACAAGACGTTGGATATACATTACTGCATTTACCAATAATGGTTCCTGGATTTAAAACACTGTTGCAGCCAACTTCAACATAGTCTCCTAACATAGCCCCAATTTTCTTTAAACCTGTTTCAATTTGTTCCAAATCCGATTTGATTACTACAAGCTTTTTATCCGATTTAACATTTGAAGTGATTGAACCAGCTCCCATATGTGACTTATACCCTAAAATACTGTCTCCTACATAGTTATAATGAGGAACTTGTACATTATCAAACAAGATAACATTCTTTAATTCCACACTGTTTCCAACCACGCAATTAGCTCCAACCAAAGCCGAACCACGAATAAATGCACCATGCCTTACTTCGGTTTCAGGGCCAATGATACAAGGTGCTCCAATATAAGCACTCTCAAATACATTGGCACTTTTATGTACCCATACATTTTCTTTTACTTCTTCATAAGAATCATCCAAAGTCTTTCCTAAAGAAACAATAAACTCTTTGATTCCAGAAAGCGCCTGCCAAGGATACTCAAACTGAGACAAGTAATCACCAGCTAAACTATGTTCTAGACTATATAGCTCTTTAACTGTATACATATCGTTCCTCCTAGTAATTATTCTTTTCAACAAACTCAACAACTCGATCAACATACTGGGCACATAGATCATCCGTCTTGGCTTCCACCATTACTCGGATCAACGGCTCCGTTCCACTAGGCCTTACTAAGATCCTACCTTCATCTCCCAGTTCTTTGGCAACATCTTCGACCACTTCTTTGAGTGCCTTGTCATTCAAGGCCCTGGTCTTATCATTTACCTTTACATTCTTCAACAACTGCGGATAGATGAACAAGCCTTCGCTTAATTCCTTGACTGACTTGCCTGTATTCTTCATGATCTCCAGCAGTTTCAAAGCTGTCAACAGACCATCTCCAGTGACTGCATGTTCATAGAATATGATATGTCCGCTCTGTTCTCCACCAAGGTAGTAGTCATTTTTCTGCATCTCTTCAAAGACATATTTATCTCCTACATCCGTCTTGATATAGTCGATCTTATTGGCATCCAAAGCTTTATATAATCCTAGATTTGCCATGACCGTTGTCACACACATGTTCTTGTTCAATGTATTCTTTTCTTTCATATATCTTGAGCAGATATACAGGATATAGTCACCATCCACTAGATTTCCATCCGGATCCACTGCGATCAATCGATCGGCATCCCCATCAAATGCCAGTCCCAGATCAAAATCGTTCTCACGCATCATGCGTTGTAAATTTTCTGGATGTGTGCTTCCGCATTTTGTATTGATATTGATCCCGTTTGGTGAATTGTTGATGGCTTCAACTGTAGCTCCTAAGGAATCCAATGTTTCTACCACGGTACTTGTTGCAGAACCGTTGGCAAGATCCACGGCAATATGATAGCCTTCCAGATCCACTGGAACGATTTCCTTCAACCAGGACATATAGATTTCCAAACCATCTTTCCAGTTGAAATATTCACCGATATGATCTCCGGTTGCCAGATCGATCGTACAGTTTCCATCCATATAGGCTTCAATTTCCAGAAGAAGATCTTCTTCCATCTTTTCTCCGTTATGGTTAAAACACTTGATCCCATTGTCATAGTATGGATTGTGGCTGGCACTGACCATGATCCCGCAGTCAAAGCGTTCCTTGCGAACAAGATAGCTGATGGCCGGCGTTGGACATACCCCCAACAAATAAACCTGGGCACCCATGCTGGTAGCTCCCGCTGCCAATCCTAATTCAAACATATCGCCAGATAAGCGAGTATCCTTACCAATCAGAATCTTGGCATGTTTTTCTTTTCCATAGTACCATCCAAGATACTGTCCGATCTTGATGGACATTTCTAAAGTCAAGCCTTCATTGGCTTTGCCTCGAACACCGTCAGTTCCAAAGTACTTTCCCATATTTCTTTAACTCCTTCTCTATTAACGTAAACAATAAATATCCAATTATGCCGCCAAGGACATTATTCACTAAATCATTTATGTCAAAAAATCCAATTTGAAATACCAATTGAATTATTTCGATACCAAAACTAATACACAAACATTGAAATAATATTCTCTTTAGTCTTATATTCTTAAAACACAAAGGAGTCAAAAACCCCATTGGGATAAATAAAAGGATATTATAAAAAGTTTCACTCATATCATAGATAGAAACTCCTGTGTTCAATGAGAAAAACTTAATTTGCCTTGTATCAAGGATCACTCGATGCAATAAAGTAAAATGAAGCATTCCTGCTAGATATATAGAATACAATATACCTATAACACAATACTTGATCCTGTATTCTTCTTTTCTTATCACAAAATAATAATATCCAATAAAGAATATAAAACTAAAGATGATTTCAATCCATTCATTCCATATATTCATAATGACCTAAAGAAAAACAGTCTGATAAAATCAAACTGTTTTAAAATTTTCTCCAGACCATCTTGTTGACCACACCTGTATACGACTGGATGATCTTGACCACCTTTGTCGATACGTTTTCATCCACATAGTCCGGTACCGGTATGCCAAGGTCATTGTTTTTGTTCAGCTCTACCGCTGTATCCACCGCCTGTAACAGGGATCTTTCATCAATGCCTGCCAGGATAAAGTCGCCTTTATCCAGGGCCTCTGGTCTTTCCGTACTTGTTCGTATGCAGATGGCCGGGAACGGATGTCCCACGCTTGTAAAGAAGCTGCTTTCTTCTGGCAGCGTCCCGCTGTCACTGACCACCGCATAGGCGTTCATCTGCAGACAGTTATAGTCATGGAATCCCAGCGGCTCATGCTGGATCACCCTTGGATCCAGTTTGAATCCGCTTGTTTCCAGTCTCTTCTTGCTTCTTGGATGACAGGAATACAGAATAGGCATATCGTATTTCTCTGCCATCTTGTTGATCGCATTGAACAAAGAAAGAAAGTTCTTCTCCGTATCGATATTTTCTTCTCGATGAGCGGATAAGAGGATATACTTTCCTTTCTCCAGGTTCAGTCTTTCATGGATATCGCTGGTTTCGATCTTAGAAAGATTGTTATGTAATACTTCCGCCATTGGAGATCCGGTCACATACACTCTTTCTTTTGGCAGTCCGGCCTCGTGCAGGTATTTTCTGGCATGCTCGGAATAACATAGATTGACATCGCTGATGATATCCACGATCCTTCGATTCGTTTCTTCCGGCAGGCATTCATCCTTGCAGCGGTTCCCTGCCTCCATATGGAAGATCGGGATATGAAGACGCTTAGCACCGATCACCGACAGACAGCTGTTGGTATCCCCTAATACCAGCACGGCATCCGGCTGGATATCCACCATCAGCTGATAGGACTTGGCGATGATGTTCCCCATCGTTTCTCCCAGATCGTTTCCGACCGCTTCCATATAAACTTCCGGATCGGCCAGTTCCAGGTCTTTAAAGAAGACTCCGTTTAGATTGTAGTCATAGTTCTGTCCTGTATGAGCTAATACCACATCAAAGTATTGTCTACATTTATTGATGACAGCTGACAAACGAATGATTTCAGGTCGAGTACCAACAATAATCAACAATTTTAGTTTTCCATTATTTTTAAACATCTTCATTCTCCTTTTATAAAATTCTTTATTTCATCATGATATTGATCTTGTTCCTTTTTAAACAAAATAACAAGAGCATCAAAATCATTTTCATTCTGTGCCTGATTTAAAGCATAATAATATTCCACTTTATTAGAATCATGAATGATAAAAGGCATGATCTGATTCTTTAAACATTCCTTATAAAGGATCATACGACCTGTTCGCCCATTGCCATCAGCAAAGGGATGGATCTTTTCATATTCCGCATGAAACAAAGCCAAATCGACAACATCGATTATTTGTTTTTCATGATAGGAAGTCAGTAAAGATTTCATTTTATTTTCTACTTCATTTGGTGAAGCCGTTTGTATATCTCCGACAATATTGGATCTATTCTTATATTCTCCAATAGGATATCCATTTAGCTTATCTTCAAAGACACCGCTTTTTAATTGAAAATGATATCGTTTGATCAAATCTTCTGTTAATGGTTCATGATATGTTTTTAACATCTCATTGAACATCGCAAAATGACCTGTCATCTCTTCAATATCCTTAGCCCGAATGATCTCTCCATCACTTGTCAATGTTCCTGTCTCAAACAAAAAAGCCGTTTGTTTTTTTGTTAGTGTGCTTCCCTCAATTCGATTGGAATTGTAGGATAATTCTCTTTGGGTCAAACCATAAACGCCATTTCGTATCTGATGTTCAAATTCATATAATAAATATTCAATCAGTTTCTCTACCATATGATCACTCCCGTGATTCTATTTTACTAAATAAATGTGTTATTTTCTATAACACATCCAGCTTCTATCTTGGTATAAGCTGGAATATTATTATTCGCTTTGATCGTTGCGTTCAAACAAATATGGCATCCTTCTCCAATATGACAGTCATGATCGATGATCGCTCCACAATTGATGATACAACCTTTTTCAACAACTACATTGGTATTCACCACAGCGAAAGGTAGGATCATACATCCACTGCCTATATGTGCCTTTGGACTTACATAAGAACTTGGATGAATTAAAGAAGCAATCATGCAGCTATTTTGCTCTAACTTCTTGATCCAATTCATTCTTGTCTTATTATCTCCAAAGGCAGGATAAAATTCAGTATCTGGATTGTTATATTCTAAAAACGTAGAACATGTATGTTCTGTATTATCATCCAAAAATAAGATCTCTTTATATCGTTTGGATTGTATAGCCATATCCTCAATCACATGACCGTACCCACCTGCCCCTAATAGTACTAATCGCATTTACTCTCCTTAATTCATTTGTAAATAAAAAGATGGAAACCCATCTTTTATAAAATATAACAAGTTAAAACAATTAAAACGCCAAATAAAGCAATATAACTTCCTAAAAATAATTTAGATTTTGCTTTATTCAAAAATATCAAAATTAATCCCATAAACAAAGCAATAACTACACCCAATGAAATATTAATTGGTATAATGTTTTCCGATGAAAAATTATTCGTTAACTGCGAAAAGTTAATTGTAATTAGAGAAAAAATAGAGACAAATAAACCCATGAAAGTAATAATATTCAAATAGACACTATTTTCCTTTTTTTCTAAAGTTTCATTTAGTTCTTCTATTTTTGAAACTCTTTTTTCATATTCACTTTCGTATTTACCTAAACCTCTATATTCATTTTCATTATTAAAGGATGCATTCGGATTTGAAGCATAGTTTTGTTCCGGTTCCTGTTTTAATTCTTCAAAGAAAATCTGTGCGATTTTATCACCTTTAGAAATAGTTATAGAATTACTTGATAAATTAACTACACGTAAAAACATATATGTTTCATGACCTGGAAAATAATGTGGTCCTGATACAAATAAACCTTGACGCATACGAGAATTTTTTTCTCCAATGCGACCCATTAAATTATTAGGCATCTTTATTTTTTCCATAGTTTTAATAAAAATCATTTCCTGTGGTCTTAAAACAAACATATCTTTATCTTCGTTTTCACAAATAATACTTTGAATTGTTACATCATAAGAAACAGGACCTACGTTATTCTCATCATATCCTTTAATTATTATCTTTTCAGCTAATGATTTTATATTTTTATCCACTAAAATCATATCTATCAACTCTTTTCTGATTTTATTGAATTATACCACTTTTTATAGACGCATGCCAAATTTAAATGACCTTTTCAAAGAATGTATCAGGATGTTCTGGATCAAAACTTTCATTGGCCCACATCACTGTTACTAGATCTTGTGTATCGCTTAGATTGATAATGTTATGTGTATAGCCTGGTAACATATGAACTGCTTGAATCTTTTCTCCGCTTACTTCAAATTCAATAATTTCATCGGTTCCGATCTTTCTTTCCTGTATTAATGCATGGCCACTCACTACAATAAAGAACTCCCATTTGGTATTATGCCAATGTTGTCCTTTAGTGATCCCTGGTTTTGAAATATTGACACTGAATTGTCCATGATCATTTGTTTTTAGTAATTCTGTAAAACTTCCTCTTTCATCACAATTCATCTTTAGATCAAAACAAGTCTTTTCTTTTGGTAAATAAGAAAGATATGTTGAATACAATTTCTTAGAAAAAGAATCCTTTGGAATCGAAGGCATCAATAATGTATTTGGTTGAGCTTTAAAGCTTTCTAGCAAAGAAACGATTTCTCCTAAAGTTGCCTTATGAGTTACAGGAACATAACAATATCTTCCTGTTTCACTTGGTACAACATCTAATCCATCAAATTCACAATGATGTTCTTTTCCTTCTAGCGCATCTAACATTTCTTCTACTAGATCATCAATATATAAAAGTTCTAATTCAGTACTTGGATCATTGACCTGGATTGGTAAGTCATTAGCCATATTGTTACAGAAAGTAGCTACAGCACTGTTATAGTTTGGTCGACACCATTTTCCAAATAAATTTGGAAAACGATAAACTAATACTTTAGCCCCAGTTTCTTTTCCATAATCAAAGAATAATTCTTCACCAGCTAATTTTGACTTTCCATAATCACTGGTTCCATAACGACCAATCAAAGTCGCCTGTATCGAACTTGATAACATCACTGGACAATTATTTTCATATTTCTTTAATGTATCTAGTAATATAGAAGCAAATCCAAAGTTTCCTTTCATAAATTCTGATTCATCTTTAGGACGATTAACACCCGCTAAATTAAAGACAAAGTCACACTCTTTACAATATATTTCTAATTCTTCTTGTGTTGAATCAATATCATATTCAAAGATAGAATCAACAACTAGATCTCTAGTTCGATTCTTTCCTTCTTTGATGTTCTTTAGATTTTCTACTAAGTTCTTTCCTACAAAGCCTTTAGCTCCTGTTATTAGTATTTTCATAGGGCCTCCTTGTCATAATAAATTCTATTTCTTTAAATCTATGACTCACTAATAGTTTCATTTTCATACTTATATTCTATATAAGAATACACCTCTTCAATTCTTTGAATTAACATAGCTAAACTTAATAATGTAACTTTAAATCCAAAGACTAATTCATCGCCTGTTGTATATGATCTTCCATGTACACATTCGTTTCTAATATTGAAAAAATTCCCATTATAAAGATTGTGATAAATAAACAAAAAATCAGAAACAGTCTCAAAGCTTTGAATTGTAAAATATGTTTTCTCAAGAAGTATCTTTAAGATTGAGCTAGGATCCTTGCTTTTCATAAAATTTGATTCATCTTCTTTGAAAGGAAATATACTATATAGACTACCTAGATGATGTATTAATGCTTCAATAATTGGAAATAATTGAGTTAAATGAGCAAGTGTTATATCATCTGAATAATCAATTAATGAGTAATAATCTTTTAAAGACTCTTGAATGGATTCATATAACTCTTTTGTTTCATTAAAAAAATATGTATATTTGATAACACAATCTCTCATATCCCTTAAAAGTTCCCTGATATAAACTTTTGTATCTAGGATATTTAAAAATCGATAACCGTATTCTTTTATAATTTGTTCGATTATTGCACCTGTTAATCTATCTACATCATGACGATCAACATCAAATACTATTGTTTCATCTATAGGAAAAGTTTTTTCTAAATGAATTTTACTAACTTTAGAAAATATTGCATTTTCAGATATTATTTCCATGTGAGTTATGTACTGATCTGTTTTAGTAAACATACAAGCGTTTGCTAAAAGCATAGGATTGTTTAAGATAGCCTGATTATATTTATCTAGTTGTTCGTTTTTTATAGAGATTGTTTGCGAAAAAGTATGTAATTGTTTTGAACATTTTTCAAAATATTTGTTCTCCCAAATAGATTGAATACGAATCATTTCCCATTTTACTTTCTCTTTATCTACATTTTGATTATTTTGCAAACGCAAAAGAAATAACATATATTTAATAAAATAATTTGAACAAAGTCTATCATCTTCCTCAATTATGTTATTAAAAAATTTAGCGTTTTTATTAAAATATTCTTTATTTATAAACTCAGAAATCTTGTCATCTGACAAATATTGCAAATATTCTGCTCCACTAGTGATCGTATCTAATCTTTGAAATTTGGTTTTATAGTAATTTTTAAGTATCTTTCTTTGAGATTCAACTAAAATAACATTATGACTATTTAAAATTTCTAATTCTTCTATATCACTTATTTTAGAAAATAAGCGCATTAACTCAGAAAACATTGAGGTTTTTATTAATTTGTCTTTAAATAAAAATGAGATTACAGAAAATGAAGAATTATGATACTTATCATAAAGAGAAGTTGCAGTAGGATAGTAATTTAAAAATAATTCTATATGTTTATTTATTACATTTTCAGTAGGTTTATTCCCATACAAAACATATCTTATAGTTTCAATCACAAAATCTGAAATAAAACAATGATAATAATCCTGAATTACTTTTAATACTTCTAAGCTCCATTTTTCTTTTAATTCCTCGTTTGAATTAGTATATGAAAATAATGGAACTAGCCGTTTATCTTTCTTAAAACTTACATTTAACATATCTAAGAGATAGTTTTCTTCCCATGTGTTAAATGAATTAGTTTTTAAACTTTGATAATTAAAAGCATTAACATTAACAATCTTTTCTTGTAAATCATCTAGAAATTTAGACTCTGCTGGATAAAGCTTTTCATTAATATTACTAACAAAAATATCTTTTAACTCAGAAATTCCATCAATCTTAATGGAATCAAGATATTCCGTTATGTCTTCTTCATATAATGATAAAGTCTTGGTTTTTAATATTTGAAAGATATTTTTGTGAGTAATAAGTCTATGGTCCAACAACTGATCGGTATTGTTATCTTGATTTTCAAGTTTAGTAATCCAGGTTATCAAAAAGAGCGTTTTTCCTAACAAACTATTTACCAAATCCATTATTCCGTCTTTTTCTTTCTTTCCAGAAAAATATTCACAAATTAAATATATTTCTTGAAATAAAAAATTTGAAAACCATATTGTTTTTGGATCACACTCAATGATTTTAGAAAAATAATTAAATAATTTTCCTAAGATAGAGAACTGATTAAAAAATTCTTTCCATGATGTAATTTCAACTATTTCAAATCTTTCTTCTAACAAATCAATATACTTCTGCCAATTTTTTGAACGTTTTAAATAATTTTCATGAAAAGCTACTTTTTCTTCATGTGTCAAACTATTTTTAACCACAATAATCTCCTTTTGATTAAATTGATTTATATTAAAGAACTATCATATCTGACAACTTTTGTATAAGGTGATTTTTCTTTAATTGATATATATTCTACCTTGTCTATATCTAATTTTAAGTTAGCAACATATTTTTTCGAATTAACATAATCTTCTTCAGAATAATAATACAGGATCCAATTTACATTAGGTATCTTATCTTTTATGTATTCAAAATAAGGAAAATCAGTTTCACTATATCCTAAACCTAAAATCACTATTTCTTGAATATTTTCACAATCTATTAAATAACTTTCACAAGATTGAATAGCTTTTTCAAGTCCTTTATAAAACTTTTGAATTAATTTTATTTGTCGTTCGTCATAATAATGTAAAGACTCTATATTCTTAGTATGACCCATTCTTGGTGGATTTCGAAGATCTGATTGTCCATGTATATGTAATGGTTGTTTAGAATAGATAATTTCAATAGTATCAGAATAATTGAAATTGATGATATAATCATCACCGCCAAAAAAATCATCTGGTAATAGTTTCATTGTATCTTTTCCACTTGGACTTTCATAATCTATGGGATCAAAAATTGTCGAATTTATATGTTCAACCCAACTTAATAAATCTATTTCAAATTTTTCAGAAAGGCTGAGTAAATATCTATATTTCTCCACAGCAGGTTTATAAAGAGCATCTAAATCAGATTCGATAACTTCTCCGTAATCCTCTTGTTTTAATAATTCAAGAAACAATATACGTTCCGTATCAATATCTAATACTTCTTCATCTAAAAACAAATACCATAAATAATTTTCTAGAGATTCCCATATAGTATAGAGAATTAATGTTTCCCCGGAAACTTCATATAACCGACTATACTCTACAGTTCTCTCTATTTTTGAAACATTCATTTTACTAATAGCTTCATCAACTGAATTTAAAGGTCTAGTATATCTCCAATCATCTTCCCACATATAACCATTTTTCATTAAAAAATTCTTTAATAAAAATTTATTAAAAGTTAAAAATGTTTGGTGGTCATGCTCATACATCCAATTCATGAAATCTAAATATCTAGTATTAAGTCCGTGAGCTAGATCAAAACCATTGCCTATTAAAAATAACTTTTTCATATATCTAAATCAACGAGTAAATTTACTTGATTTTAAATTCTTTTCGTAAATTTAATTCTTCGATGATAGAATTTATTTTTACCTTCATTTGATCATATAAACCTTCTTTTATATAAAGGTCATTTAGTCTAATTTTTAATGTATCCATAGGATTTGTTATTTCCCCAAAATAATCATATTTCAATTGTACGACTATTAATGTACAATAAGCCATAAGTTTATATATGTTATCTTGATTAGATCTATCTTGTAGAAGATAATTAAACTGCATAAATTCAGATAAAATAGTTATAACATCTTTTGACCCATACAAATAAAGATCATTAACCAAATCATTTAATTTTTTTTGATTAAGTTTTCCCATCTCATTAAGATCAACGAATACTTTAGCCTCATTTATTAGTTCTATTCCCTTTTCTAACATTAATGATCTTTTATTTTTCAACACTTCATTTTCCATATATTTTCTATTTTGCCAATAAGAAATAATAAAACCAATGATAGAAACTGTACTCGGAATAATAATAGATAACCATTCTATATTTATCATTCTACTTTTCCCAATCTTTTAATGCTTCTTGCACATAGTCTGTAGTAAGAATCTTTTTAACAGTTCCTTCTACATCTAATCTCTTTGTATTATGACTTGTATAAGATTCATCTGCTTGTGTATGCACTTGTCCATTCACCATGAATTTATCATAGTTTAGATCTCGACTATCTGCAGCTACTCTGTAGTATCCGCCCATATCTTCAGCTCGTAATCTTTCTTCTCTTGTCATCAATGTCTCATACAGTTTTTCGCCATGTCTTGTTCCAATGATCTGTGTTCCTGTATCTCCAAACAATGATTGAACTGCTTTTGCCAGATCTCCAATTGTAGAAGCATCTGCTTTTTGAATAAATAGATCGCCTGGATTAGCATGTTCAAAGGCAAATTTTACTAGATCAACAGCTTCATCCAAGTTCATCAAGAATCGTGTCATATTTGGATCTGTAATGGTAATTGGATTCCCTGCCTTGATCTGATCAATAAACAATGGAATAACACTTCCTCTTGAACACATTACATTTCCATATCGAGTACAACAAATCACTGTATTTCCTCTTTCCGCTGCAACTCTAGCATTGGCAAAGATAACATGTTCCATCATTGCTTTAGAAATACCCATGGCATTGATTGGATAAGCAGCTTTATCTGTACTTAAACAAACAACTCGTTTTACATTGTTTTCAATTGCTGCATGTAGTACATTGTCTGTACCAACAATATTTGTACGAACAGCTTCCATAGGGAAGAATTCACAAGATGGCACTTGTTTTAATGCAGCTGCATGGAAGATATAATCCACTCCTGGCATTGCATCACGAACAGACTGTATATTACGAACATCTCCAATATAAAATTTAACTTTATTGGCATATTCTGGATATTTAGCCTGTAGATCATGTCTCATATCATCTTGTTTCTTTTCATCACGTGAAAAGATACGAATTTCTCCAATATCTGTAGTTAAAAAATGTTTTAGAACAGTATTCCCAAAAGATCCTGTTCCTCCTGTAATCATTAATGTTTTTCCACTAAATGCTGACATATTATTATTTTTATATGATACAAATGTAACTTATCGTAACATTTATATCTCTTCTCCTTTCTAACCTTTACATTGTAAATAGAACTTTCATACTCTTTATACCAATATATGTAATTTATCTACTTTGAGGAAAGTGAATCTGTTAGAATTCATCGGTTTATAGATGGATAGTTTTTGATATCTTCATGTTTCATAAATTTACATTGGTAAGATCATTACAAAATTTATAGAAAGCAAGCTCTATGTGACAAAATCGTTTTGCAGCATCAATGTTGCTAAATTCGAACATATCACAAGTATCTACGATCTTTCCTCAGTTGAATTAATACTAGATTCACTTCACTTTGATAATATTGATAAAAGTTTTCAATCATTATTACCCTATTTTCCTAAATCAAATAAAGATAAAGAATTATTCATTGGTTTTTTATCAACCTATCACTACCATCAGGTTGGTTTCTTTTTAACATTTTATTTAAAAAAGTTAAAAATGCATCTCTATAGTTTTCATCATAAAAATATTCATTTGCCGTTTTTAAAGCCTCTTTCTTCATTTTCATCATTTGTTCCACAGACATTCGAAGAATGCGACCAAGTGCTTCTATTAATGTGTTTATATCATTGTTTTCCACCAAAATGCCATTAACACCATCCTTAACATAAATATCTGTTCCTCCTACTTTTGTACAAATGCTTGGAGTCCCAACACACATAGCTTCCGTAAACTTTGTTGAAACCCCTGCCTTTGCATAGCGTTTATTTTCACGCAAAAGTACAGACATATGAGCTTTTGCTACATATTGAAGTACTTTATCGTGTTCTATTCTACCCAGAAACCTAATGCCTTTTCCAAATTCAGAAGAATTATAAGCTTTAAACGACTGCATATCTACACCTATAATTATAAATTCAATCTTTATTGATTCTAAATTAATTTCGTTTACTGCTTTAATCATTGGTAATAAAAAATCTTTCTGTGCTAGTGTTCCTGCAAAAACAAGTTGTACTTTTTCTCCATTTATTTCCACAGGCTCTGCTCTGAAATCCTTATCCTGATAAATTGGTGGTAGTTTAAGAACATTTGCTCCCTGACTGATATAATGCTTTTCCAATAACGGACTAATTGCTATCATATTCCCACATTTAATATCGAGATACTTTTTTCTTATATCTCTTTGCCAATAAACCAGCTTTATAATACCCGTATAATCCTTACTTTCGGCCCATTCCGTGACTTCAACTGAAAGAGCTATATGCATTTTCTTGCATAACTTTAAAACTCGCAAATATAAAATTATTGATGCCGGATCATAAAATATCATAACGTCCGGACGAATTTCCAATAAATTTTTTTTTACTCTGCGCCACATTCGAAATCCAACAATTTGTTCCAAGATCCATTGAATACTTCTTACTTTCCGACTTCCATAATACGGTTTTGAATAATCAATTTTAAATTCCTCACTATGAATCGCCTCTCCTTGTATGGGATACTCGCAACAAAAAAACACGGTGTTTCCCATTTTTTCTAACAGCCGTGCATTTCTAAGAACATGAATAGATGTTGCTGTATTTTTTTGTCCAATTGCGCCAACATACAATATTTTCATTTATCATTTCACCTCTTCATCATTCTGATTTTCACAATAACAGCACTTACTATAACTCAAAAAAAACAATACAGAAAGATCTTTCAAAATAGTACGGATTTTTAACTCTAATCTAGTAAAAAAGTGAAGACATTTATCCAAACAAAGCATAAAAAATATATTTGTTATATATAATTCTAGTGAAATCACTCCTGCTCTTACCAATATTTTCGTAATATATTCCAACTTCATTGTTTCAAAAATAATTAATTACCTATAAGTTTCTTCGCAACAATCTCTGATAACTTCCCATACACTGCACTCAATAGACATCCAAACATAACAACTAAACCATACGTTAAAAATCCATAAACATCCCCTGTCCTCTTTAAAATATCATCAATATTAAAGATGAACACCGCCTGAATAACAAATATATTCCACAAATACATTTCAAGAGAATGTTTCCCAAAGAATCCAAGAACTGTATTAACCTTGTTGCTATGTAAAATATCAAGTATCCAAGATGATATGAATGTTATCGGGAAGCCCAGCATCGCCCATGTTATATTAGTTACAAACAAGAAATTCTTTAAAGGGGTCATTGATTTTATTAAAAACAAGATTACACATATTCCACTTAATATAAGCCCATTCTTATTTGATTTTGTAAACCCGGCATACAGATAACCTATAAGATAAACAATAACACTGGAAAAAACCTGAGCAAGATGTCCATATATATCTGGTATACAAATGGAACAAATGAAACTAAATATAACACTTATAACAAGAGTCAAAATAATTCGTATGTTTTTCCTTTTCTCAGCCCAATCATAAAAGCACGGAAACAGCAAATACACGGGAATAAGCATTGCAACATACCAGGCTCCTTTGTGTTCAACCCAAAAAGACAATGTACTTACATCATATATAAACAAAAGAATATCCTTATTGAGAAACAAGTCTTGTATTCCGTACCAAGTCATAGCTATTAGGCAGTATGGTACTATAACCCTTGCAAATCTTCTTTTGTAGAATGAAGCTTTATTATAATTCCTTCCTCGTGATTTTAAAGAATGATACAAACCAATTGCAGAGAGAAAAACAAAAATATAGACTCCTATTCCACCATACCCAAATATACTATTGATAATAGCCGGCCACTCTACTATGTCTCTTGAATGTCCTAGCACCACACCAAGAGCTGCAATTCCCATAATTTGAGTTCTATATTTCCCTATCCATTCATCTAATTTATTCATCAAGATCCTCCTCAATCATATCACAAATATGAATTACTTCCTCTTTGAAATTAGATTGATAATTTACATAGTCATATGGCGGTGTATTTACAAAACATTTCTCAGCATATGCCGCTGTTGTCATAATAAATTTTGCTGGTACCCCTCCCCACACTTCTCCGGAAGGTATATTCTTACTAACAACAGCTCCCGCTGCAACGATACTGTTATCTCCAATTTTTACATTTGGTAAAATCACACTCCTAGCACCTATAAAGCAATTATCGCAACATTAATTCGTCCAAATTTAACGGTGTTCTTATATTTCTCCAGACTCCGAAAACACCACGTACCAGCGTCATGTGTTATAAAACAAACATCAAAAGAAATCAATGTGTGGTTACCTATAGAAACTAGCCAAGGCTCACTTCCCCAATTAGGAGAATCCGTCAATCTTGAGTTTTCTCCTATCTTTACACCTATTTTTCTAGCATATATCATAGGTTTTCTTTTTTTCAGATACAACGAATATAATCTACAAAACATGATATAACCTCCATTTTTTATGTTCTTTTCACTGCTTCAATTTAAATATTATTTTAAGAATCATAATAAAAAACATGAACATTAACAATGACTGTCAAAAATGTAGATAACACTGCAAAACCACTTATCTTTACTTAATAGCCCAAACTAAGTTATAAATACTGTCAATACTTTGCATATCAAAGTATTGACATACTTGATTCAGATATTCTTCACAAATAGTATCCTTTTATTATTCACAACGAGTCGCATTTCTCATATATCTGATTAGCCATATTGTTTGTACAGCTAGATAGGGTATGAATGCACAGATATTTGCAGCGACAATAGCTGCATAACTATTAGTAGCTTGTGTCAATATATATGTAAGTGCAACATCAATAATTGCACCAATTGTCAAGAAAATTGATTGCAATTTTAATTCGCCAAGCCCATTTACAAAACAAGTAATCGAACCAGACCAAATCATCACAGAGCCATACAACGCAAACAATGTAGCTATTCCATAATCAACAGGAATCGTGTTCGCTCCAAGCCAGATATCAAATATAAACTGGAGTGGGATAATTAAGAAAAACTCAGCGCAAATAGCCAATAAGGCAATAAATAGAAATCTCTTAAATAAATTATACATCCATCTATAATTTTTCTCCACCTGAGCCTTTGTAACAGCAGACCATATTGGTGTAGTCGCCAATGTAACAAAAGTTCCAATTAACGTAAATATCTTATTATAGATATTAAATTCTACGGTAGCTTCATTTCCAACAAACAGTGTTACAAAGTAACTATTTGTGCTATTCAAAACCATAGACATTAACTGAATCCAAAGAAACACACCTCCAATTCTTAACGTTGACATCGCGTACTCTTTTTTTACAAACTTAAGCGAAGGCGCTATTTCTTTATTGCTTATGCCAAATACGATAAATGTTGTTATAATAAGCGGCCCATTAACCGCAATCAAGTATGCAATTGCCATAGTAACAATGCTTCCATTATGACCTATTCCGATAGCAACGGATGCATATGCGAGCATTATTACATTAGTTAAAAGATTTAACAAGCTAGGAACGAATGCTCTTTGAAGTGCATATAAAATGGAAGTAATAAGTCGTAATACAAATTGAAGAATTATACTCATAAGCAAAATTGTAAGAGCATTCCTTAGTGTATCTTCATCCAAAACAGAGACATCTATATTAAACACTTTATTCCAATTCACAAATTGTGAAATCAGAGCAATTACGACGATGATAATCAATGATATGCTGAATAGAAATATATAGGCAGATGACACATATTTCCTTCCTTCGTCTCTGTCATCGCTTTGAAGTGCCCCTACTAGCTTATTTCTTAAACCATTCCCTATCCCCATATCACAGTTTAGAATCCAAGCCAGTACAGACAGAATAGTAAACCAGACACCTAGAATTTCATTATTATTAAAATAACGGATATAAGTGGGAGTAGTAAAAAGACCTATAAAAAGAGATAGCCCTTTCACTCCAAATGAACCAATTATATTAGCAAATAACCTCCTTGTATCATTGTTTTTTATTGAACTTTTTATCTTAATCATTGTTTTCAGCATTCTGTCGTTTCCCTTTCAACTTCAATAAAAAATTTATCAATATTCTCGAAACACTCTGAGTGTTTAATCACCCACTCATCATCCCTATCCCACCATTTGATCTGGAGAAGTTTCTGGATTTGTTCGTTATCAAATCTGTATCTTATTATGCGTGCAGGAACTCCACCAACAATTGCGTATGGAGGGACATTTTTAGTCACAAGAGCTCCCGCAGCAATTATTGCTCCGTCACCTATAGTTATACCTCCTATAACTCTAACATCTGAACCTATCCAAACATCATTTCCTATTTCAACACTATAGTGATCTTGAACATATAGATATTCCTCAAATTTGTTTTCTTTAACATAGGTAAAGCCAGCTTGTTTCGATGTAGAAAAAAAAGCAGGATGTGTTGAAACAAATTCAGATGTGGGATGCCTTCCAATGATAGCCTTCACATTACTTCCAATTGAACAATAGCGCCCTATTGACACATAGTGTAGTTCTGTTCCTGTATTAAAATACGTGGCTTTCCCAACTTTGCAAGAAAACAATTTTGTTCCTTTTGTAAAACGATTTCTCCCTTCTAATATACAATTCCGATCAACGTAAGCTCCCTTTTCAATAATACAATAATTAACTCGTTCCATTTTACGTTTCCACAAAATCTGTTGGATTTTATGCTTTATTTTTCTAAACATAAATTTCTCCATTTCCCCGCGCCTAAGGTCGCGCGGTCACAAATATTTCATCAATAAATTTCACATGTCCCATTTTCATGTTACCCTATAAGAGAGGTGGTACACTACAGAGCACGTGGAGGTGAGTAGGAATTCTACTCGATTGAATATCCTGTATTTTTATAAGTTGCCGTCATCATCTCAAGCACAAATAAGTAGGACTTCGAGCCTGGACACTTATGATTGTTCAATCAACTGTTGTCGATTCGCTTTGATGACAGTCAATGCTACCTCTCCTTTTATATGAAAGGAGCTTTTTTATATGTCAATGAAAATCGTTCGTTTCAACTGCTGTGGCATGGATGTTCACAAAGACTCGATTACTGCTACGATCGGAATTACCGACAAACAGTCAAACATTACTGAATACTTCCAACAATCCTTTTCCACTTTAAACTCGGATCTATATCGTTTAAAGGATTGGCTGAAATCTCATCACTGTTCGGATGTCTGCATGGAGTCTACCGGTAAATACTGGATCCCCATCTTCAACATTCTTGAAGATGAGATCAATGTTCATTTAACGCATCCCAAATATGTCAAAGTCATCAAAGGCAAGAAAACCGATAAGAAAGATTCCAAATGGATCTGTGATCCCTTCAAACATGATCTGATCAAATTTTCGTTTATCCCTCCAAAAGAGATTCGAGAACTGCGTGAGATTGCCTGTTACCGATACAAACTTGTCTGCATGCGTACTTCAGAACGGAATCGTTATCAGAACTGCATGACCGTTTCCAATATTGGTCTGGCTTCGGTTGTTTCAGATCCTTTTGGGAAAACAGCTTCCAACATCATGAAGGAAGTCATGAGGTCCAATGTGATCGACGATGACAAGATCCTAAAGCTCATTCACAAAAACTGTAAGAATAAAGACAAGATACTAGACTCTCTTCATGGCTATCGAATTGAATCAGATCAACGGTTCAAGATGAAGAAATCTTTGGATTATATGGAATATCTGGATCACCTCATCAATTCGTGCGAAGCGGAATAGTTCAAACGGGCTTATCCTTTGCACGAATCTTTCCAGTACATCACACAAATAAAAGGAATCAGTGCTTTATCGGCTATCAAAGATAAGACATCTTATTTTGGAAGAAAGTATTCCAATATAAAGAAACGACGTGGTCACAAGAAAGTCATCATTGCGATCGCACGCATGATGTTGGTCAGCATCTATCACATGATCCTTACAGGTGAAGAATTTAATCCATGTAATTATGAGTTCTTTATGAATCCAAAACTAAACAACAACCAATCACTAACAGTTGAAAAAGCATTAAATTTTTTGAAACAATCTGGTGTTGATATTTCTTCTATTCAAGTCAACTTATAATTTTTTTCAATATTTTTACCATCTTTTTTTTCGTATTTTTATTCATACTTCGCCTCGATAGATGCATCAGTATCATATCTCAGACAATTATTTCGCCTATTAACCACTAGTAAAATAACAATAGACACAATAAATGGATAAAAAACCATAGATTGAGCCATTGTTGACTGGAAGAACAAAATCATAAAAACAATTTTAGCAGCTGTAGTCAAATTACAGCTTTTAATTATAGGACGAATATGCCATATTATCGTGGCAAAGAATGGTATAACACCCAAAGCAGCGCCAAAAGTCATCAACGCTCCGCCTGCTGCTCCTGCAAGCTGCTGCTGTATAGTAGAAAATGTTGCATCAAATCCTACTCCAAAAGGATGCGTAATCATTATTACTACAGAGGTTCCCATCGTGCCCAAACGCCATACTCCGGTTGATGCGGTTATATCCACATTTCCATCACTAAATAGCTTCCCTAGCAATGCAGTATATAATAAACTCTCATTTCCACGAATATTATAGTTAAGAACTAAAAGAATCGCGACAAAAAATAGTGATCCTAGTATTGTCTTTTTGATATTTGTTAAATTATCATATTCTTTCACAAAGAAAAATGCTATGAAATAGGACAGTAGAATCAGATATCCGGATGTAGATTGTGTAGTAAGTACAGCCAGAGTAATTATGATAAATCTTCTTCTTACCTGTTTCCTGTCAAATAAATGAAACTGTGGTAAAAATAAAAGCGAAAATAATGCACAGTTCAAAACAATCTGATAGTTGCCGGGTTCCGTATAGATTCCAAGGTTCCTGGTCATTTCACCTTCGCGCATTGTAAAAAATAATTTCCCCCACGCTGTATAGGGCACTCTAATGACACTTCCACCATAAGTGGCAGCACTCCAGTCATTATATGAAAACGTAGAACTAAAAGGGGTAAGAATCGTTTTAAGGATATCAGGATAGAACAACTGAATAAAATAACAAATCACGCTCAATCCTGCAAAATAATAGACAACATTTATCATGCGAGTAGAAAACATGCTCTTATCCACACATACCGCAAGAAACGCCATCATAATACATGAAAGATATTCTACCAACACAGAAAGTCCAACACCACCTACTGTATATCTTACGACAATAACCCCAATAGCTAAAATTAAAGATATATACAGGCAATACCGATTGCTATACTTTCTTTTATTAAAAAGAATTGCAATAAACCCTATTAATATAATCGCGTAAGAGACCACTTGATTATATATCGGGTTCTCTCCTTGTATGGTGTAATAAAGAACACCACCATTATAAATCATCATTAAATATATGAGTACATATTGTATCAGTGCACTTTTCCTAATAATCACTCTTTATATCCTCCATTATCAATGGTAATCGTTTTAATTCCTCTTTTCAAAAAAGTTAACTAATTGCTAAAACTATTATATATAATCTAACTTAGATTTCTCTGTAATCTTGCATCTATTTGAGTAATCAATTATTTTTTATCATAATCAAGCTACGTCTTATGTCATGCAATATCGTATTTACATCACAGCCATCCATCATTGAACTATTCTTACCATCTTCCAGGTATAACTTAGTATGATCACCACCCTTAGAGCATATAGGTATAATCTCATGGGAAAGTTTTTCGGAAATATTTCTAAGAAAGCTTTCTAAGGTCTTCCGTAAAACAACTCTTGCTAATATCGTGAAATGCCCCCAATAGTATGAATCTACAAATTCCCTATACGACATCCAATCATGTATATTAATTTCTCCAGTAGGACTGTTTCCTAAGTGATATTCTTCCATAATTTGCTTTACCATTTTCCCTACCTCCACAAATGTGAAAACTTATTTTTGAATTTTCTATATTTAATGATAAAGAAAATTCAAAAATTGTTTCTTTCAATGTTTCCTTCATTATTACATTCCCAAAAAAATTAAATATTCTTTTATTACGCAAAAGCTTTTCAATAATCAATATTGAAAAGCTATCTGCTATAATCTTTTTTAACTATTTCACTCTCTATTTTCACAAACCAAATTAAGAATAAATAAATCTCTTGAATATATAATAAGAAAATCACCGCCATCCAAAAAATATTATGCTAAATTTTCCTTATAGTATTTGCCTATTAGATAATTGAAATTCAAGTAATATTCGAATTTATCTCCCTTAAGTTTACATCTCTACTTTAATTCCTTAATACTCGTTTCCCACAAAAAAGACAGTTGGATTCCTGTTAAAATTACAATCGTTTTTTATCTAATCTCCAAAAACTATTACAAAGATCGTAGGTAATTTGTTACTGTCTCACCCGTGTAAAATTTAGATATCCACAAATAAAAATCCTCTTAAGCCTCTATCCATTCTGTGTTAAATTCTATATGTAAGACTGTTAACAAGATTTTTCCATTGTTCGCATACTTTCTCTTCGCTTATCTCCCATCTAATGTTTAATGCTTCTCTTCCAATACTCTCAGCAAACTCTGTATCTGATACGATTTTATTCATTGCCTTAACCAATTCTTCTCTATCACCAACAGGTACAAGCATCCCATTTTCTCCGTTATGAATAATCATTCTTGCACCGCCAGGAGGAGAATCTGTACTTATACAAGGAAGCCCTATCGACATAGCTTCTAATAAGGCATTTGAAAGCCCTTCAAAGTTTGAAGTTATAATGAACATAGATGCATCTCTAATTTTCTGTAGAACTTTTTCGTCAACTCCAGCGAATGTTACTTTTTCTGTTAACCCTTTTTCCACTGTATACATTTTCAGTTCTTGTTCTATCGGACCTTCTCCATAAATTATCAATCGATAATTTTCATGATTGACCCTAAAAATATCAAATGCATCTATCATTAGTTTAAGATTCTTTTGTGGATGAAGTCTCGAAATTGTAACAATATTATGTTTTCTTACGCCATCATATATTTCTGGAATATCTTTTCTTAGTGGATTAAGTATAATGCATCCTTTTTTTTGTACTTTTTTTGAGAAAAATTTCATTGCTCCATTCGTTTGAAATACAATTTTATCAGCAAATCTATATAATAAATCTCTAATATAATTATACTTCGAAGATATTGTTTTTGATGGATCATTACGTTCTGATACAATAACCCCAACTCTAGCTAATTTAGCAGCCAAAATTGCATACAAATTCAGTTTTGTCATAAATGAAATTACAACTGTTTCTTTATTTTTTTTCAACCTATTTACAAGCCACAATATCCTAGTTATTCCACCCTTGGCTACAGCTGTATATGATTTATCTACGAATACATTCTCTGCTATTGAATATTCCACTTGTGAATCAACCATCAACCATATTTCCACTTTAAAATTTTGCGAAAAATTATTGGCCAATGTCACAATTACTCGTTCTGCTCCTCCGCTTTTAAGTGATGGAACAATAAATACTATCCTCGAATTTTGTTTCATAAAGTCACCACCAATATACGAAAATATGTTAATCTTCACTCTTATTTAAACATTGTTACCTAATTTTGATAGTTAAGTTCAGATATATATTCATTGGAATAGCGATAGAATAATCTTTCAATGAATTTTACAATCTTTAATTTTTCTATATTGTCCAAATCAATTACCAATATATTGCTTGTATTATAAAAAGCAAATCTACAAACTTTACGTTGTCCAGTAGTAGAAAAAATATGCATCTGCTATTCCACACACTAACAAAATTACATTTATTTTAGCATTATTACCTTTTCTAACTCTGGACTGTTCCATATGAACACAATTGTCCCTAATTTTATCTGATATAAAAAACATTAATAGTATTAATAAAATTGCAACTATTAAAATTTCATCAAACACTTACATTCTACCTCATCGCTTTAAGCATCCTCTATTAATCAAAGTATTACCAACATATTTTCCATAGCTTAATAAAGAATGCTTATTCTCATACAATGCTCTACAATTAGATGATAACCGTTTATATAGTTCTTGATTACCCCACAATTTTTCGACTGCGACCATCATATCGTCTTTTTTCTTTGAAACCACTAATCCGGTTTCTCCATCTATAACATAGTCATCAGCTAAACAGCTCGGCTTAGTGATTATTATGGGTTTTGAAAAGGACATAGACTGGAGTAATACAGTTTCGCCTGAACCAATCTTTCCATCCATAATTGGAATTATCATAAATTTGCAGTTCTTGATGAATTCAAAAGACTCTTCTCCCCATACGTTATTGTAGATTCTTATATTATCCGGCAAATTATCCTTGTGCAATTCATCACAAACAATTCTCAACGGATAGTGAGTTTCTGAAAAACATTCGATAAGAAAATCCCAATCTCTATTGCTGCGTCCAAGAGACAGAATATAATCATTTGTCGCCGGCACACTCATATCTACACGTTCCGTAAAATCATTAACCCCAAAAGGAAGGAAAACAAATCTTTCTTTAGGTTCACAAAAAACCTCTGCACAATAATCACAAAAAGTTTGAGATGTACATACGAATACATCAATATATTTACTCTTAACAATATATTTCATGAACCAAAAGTATACTATTCCAATAAACCCTTTCTTCGGTTTATAAGTAAAATTTTTTATCAATAGCGTATTTACTTTTTTTACATGGAAAAGCCTACAATAAAATGCAAATAAAAGTCCATAGAAAGCTTGCCATCCAACAATATTGTTATATTTCTTACGATGGAGAAAAATGGTGAATGGAAAGAAAAAATATTTAAAATACCTAACAAGATTTCCAATTCTATTCTTTCGTCCTTCATTTGCTGTATAAACCAACGCTTTCCATTTTTGCTGTGTTGATTGTTCAAGCCCTTTAATGAAATCTTCCGCCTCTTCTTTGTTACTATCAAATAAAGCAATATTTTTTACTTTCATAGGTCCTCTCTTCCATCTCTAATGTAAACGTTTTTTACAAGAGTATAAACGTCTTCCCTTTGTACTTTTCAATATATCCCGATAATGCCTATTCGAATGCACGCTCTATCACGCTATTTCTAAATTCTCTTGAAAACCTTTTTTCCTACCTTCCACTCTATATGTAGAAATTTATAGGAATTTTCTTCATTTGTATCAACATAAGATCCCTATTTTTATCATCAAGCCAAATATACATTTATTCATTGCTGTATTTCATTATTCTTTCTATATCACTGTATACATCAAACAAATGGATTCTCGATTGATAAAAATATCAATGTCTGTGTATCCTAAAAAGTCATATTCCTAAAAATACTCTTTAAATGGATTTTTATGAATATGATTGTAATTTTATAGTTTGTATTTTTTTATATAAGTGCTATCTGAAATGAAAACTGCTTCTGTATTCTTTCTTTTATCTCTTTAAATATTAAAAACAGAATCCTTAAATTGATAGGGACCCCTCCGTATTGTATCATTAAATACAATGAATTCTATCGAAGGACTATTTCGAAGTAAATTCATCCAAAAAAGAAATTATTCAATAATTCCCCAATATAAACAGTGAAAACGTAAATTGATTTCATGATTTATCTTTGTTAATCCCTTTGGAAAATATCCCTTGTGTATACCTTTTCCTTCACATCATTTAAGCAGTTATCATAGCGGTTTGCGATGATTGCTTGTGACATTTCTTTGAATTTTTCTAAATCATTCACCACGACACTTCCAAAGAATTTTTCTCCATCTTCAAGTGTAGGTTCATAAACAATAACAGTTGCACCTTTAGCTTTGATTCGTTTCATAACACCTTGAATGGAACTTTGACGGAAGTTGTCACTGTTGCTCTTCATTGTAAGACGATAAACTCCTACTACAACTTCTTTTTCTTTACTTTCATCCCAACTATCGTTGGCGCCATAAGCTCCTGCGATTTCTAATACTCGGTCGGCAATAAAATCTTTTCTTGTTCTATTGCTTTCTACAATAGCTTCAATTAAATTCTCAGGTACATCCTGGTAGTTTGCCAATAACTGTTTGGTATCTTTTGGAAGGCAATATCCTCCATATCCAAAACTTGGGTTGTTGTAATGAGTACCAATACGAGGATCTAAACAAACTCCATCAATGATTTCACGTGTATTTAGATTCTTACTTTCTGCATAAGTATCTAGTTCGTTAAAGTAAGCAACTCTCAGTGCTAGATATGTGTTGGCGAATAACTTCACAGCTTCAGCTTCAGTAAAGCCCATAAATAATGTGTCAATATCTTCCTTTAATGCACCTTCCTGAAGTAATTCTGCAAACACCTTTGCAGCTTTTACCAAGCGAGCGTTTTTTATATCTGTTCCAACGATAATACGACTTGGATATAAGTTATCATACAAAGCCTTTGATTCTCTTAAGAATTCTGGACTGAAAATGATATTGTCACAATGGAACTTTTCTCTTACACTAGCCGTATAACCTACTGGAATCGTAGATTTGATAACCATGATTGCATCTGGATTATACTCGATAACCAATTTAATAACTTCTTCCACAGCCGATGTATCAAAAAAGTTTTTCTTACTATCATAATTTGTGGGAGCTGCAATAACCACAAAATCAGCATCTTCATATGCTTCTTTTGCATCTAATGTAGCTATTAGATTCAATTCTTTTTCTGCTAAGTATTTTTCAATGTATTCATCCTGAATAGGTGATTGCCTCTTATTAATTAATCCCACTTTTTCAGGAATAATATCTACAGCTGTTACCTTATGATGCCGGGCCAAAAGTGTCGCAATAGACAAACCTACATATCCTGTACCAGCAACAGCAATTTTTAAATCTTTAAATTCTCTCACGATCATTTCTCTCCTTAACTTAAATTGTTTAATTAAGATTAAAATTTACATATAGAACGCTTTATACCACTCAGCAAACTTTCTTAGACCTTCCCTGAGACTTGTACTTGGTTTAAAGTTGAAATCTCTCTCTAATGCACTAGTATCTGCATAAGTTACCGGTACATCTCCAGGTTGCATTGGAACTAGTTCTTTATGAGCTTCAAAATCATAATCTTCAGGTAAAACCCCTGCTCTTACAAGTTCTTCGCTTAATATTTGAACGAAATCCATTAAGTTTTCTGGGTGATTATTTCCAATGTTGTAAAGCGCATAAGGTGGTACAGGTAAGCCATCTTCACCATTCTTTCTTTCTGGAGCCTTTTGCATAACTTTTTCTACACCAGTCACAATGTCATCAATATATGTAAAGTCTCTTTTACAATTTCCATAATTGAATATCTGAATAGTCTTACCTGCTCTTAACTTATCCGTAAACCCAAAATACGCCATATCCGGACGCCCCGCTGGTCCGTAAACTGTAAAAAATCTTAAACCAGTAGACGGAATGTTATATAACTTAGAATAAGCATGCGCCATCAACTCATTTGATTTTTTTGTCGCTGCATATAAAGACACTGGATTATCTACTTTATCATCTGTGCTATATGGAACTTTCTTGTTTGAACCATACACAGAAGAACTAGAAGCATATACCAAATGTTCAACAGGTGTATTCCCTTCATATGAGTGTCTACACGCCTCTAAGATGTTATAAAAACCTAGTAAGTTAGCTTCTACGTATGCGTCCGGATTAATAATTGAATAACGAACTCCCGCTTGTGCCGCTAAATTTACTACAATCTGTGGTCCATATTTTTTGAATATCTCATCGATTAACTCTTTATTCGCAATATTTCCTTTTATAAAAGTAAAAGAATCATACGAAGATAATTCATTCAAACGGTATTCTTTAAGATGAACATCATAATAATCGTTCATATTATCAATACCAATTACTGTTACATTTTTAACATCTTCATAAAGACGTTTGATAAGATTGGAGCCGATAAAACCTGCCGCTCCCGTTACTAATATTGTTTTCTTTTCTAATTTCAGCATGTCCATTTTTATCGTTCTCTCTTTCTTGACTTCTATTTCTCATTTATTGAAACTATGTAATAAAATTTATATTAATATTAAACAATTATGATGAAATCGTTTATTCCGTTATTTCCCCATCTGTTTTGCAATATCCGCATCAACGATTTCTTCACCAGTTTTACCTTTTAACTGTGCTTTACTAGCTTCACTTAATCCATCATTGATTACGGCATTAAAGTCACATGTACTGCATTTATCTAATTGTTCTTTTGTGACTTTTCCATCTCTGTAGTCTCTACAGATTTTGTTTTCGTACATGCTGTATGGGTGTTTTGTAAATAAAGCTTTAGCTTTATGTTTCAAAACCCATGTAGCTGGTTTCCAAATATATTTATGCATTGCCGGACTTACAGAACCAATCATCCAACAGTTTCTGTCACAACAACGCACTTTCTTTCTTACTTGTTCTGCTTCTGGACTGTTCCAAAGTTCATCCCAAGTTTGTCTATTTAAGTTACCCATAACTTCTTTATCTTTTGTACCGTTACAAGGCATAACGTCCCCATAAGGATCAATAAAGAAGGTATCAAAACTCATATCACAAGGTAATAATCTTTTTTGTCCATAGATATAATTGATCAAACCATGGTTAAAGTAAGCTCTAAACCATTTCTTAGGACTATTGGAACGTAATAATTCATTCACTAAGTCCTCAAAGTTTTTGGCTACCATTGATCTATCATGAATAATGTTTTTCGCTTCTACAAAGTAAAAACTGTTATGTAAAGACGCTGTGGCAAATTCCATTCCCATTTCATCTGAAATTTTATATAAAGGAACAAGATCTGGTGCATTTTTATCCTGCACTGTCATACCAAATCCAACATCTTTCATTCCCATTTCTCTTAATTTCTTTAAAGTTCCATAACCTCTTTGATATCCATTCTGTAATCCACGAATATCATTGTTTGTTTGTTCCAAACCTTCAATGGAAATACGAATACCAATTTGAGGAAATTCTTTACACAAATCTACAATTCTATCTGTAAAGAAACCATTTGTAGAAATAACAATACGATCACTTTTCTTATACAATTCACGAACTATGTCTTTTAAATCCGTACGAATAAAAGGCTCTCCACCCGTAATGTTTGTAAAATACATTTTTGGTAATTTACGAATCGTTTCAATACTTATTTCTTCTTCTGGTTTAGAAGGTGCTTTATAACGATTACACATAGAACAACGTGCATTACAACGATACGTTACAATGACGGTACCATTTAACTTCTTTTCTTCATTCTTTGCCATTTTAGTTTTCTCCTTCATAAATCTTCATCAATTTATTTACATAAGCTTCCACGTTATCAAACTTATTTTCTTTACAATTTGTACTATATTTTTCCATTAAAGATTTATTACTCCATAATTTTTCAATTTTATTCTTTAACTCTTCTTCATTTCCACTTTCAAACAATTCTCCAGTTTGACCTTCAATAATCAGCTCTGGAATGCCACCAATTTTAGCTCCCAATACAGGAGTTCCATACATCTGACTTTCCATAACAGAGAAAGGACAGTTTTCATACCATTCCGATGGATAAATACTGAATCTTGCCTCCCGAATCAAAGTTTCTAATGAATCACCTGTTTGAAATCCTACATTTTTAATATTAGGAATTCCATTAATTTCTTTTTCTAGTGGTCCAGTCCCCGCAAAGATAAACTGTACATCGGACAACTGTTTACAAACTTTCAATAAAGTATCGATACCCTTTTCCTTAGAAAATCTTCCAAAATAAAGAACATAGTCTTTCTTTTTTGTATCTTTCCATTCAACTTCATCTACAAAGTTATGCATCGCAATTGTTTTTTTAGCGAACAATGGATTAGTATCCATTTTCGTTTTTAAAAACTCAGAACAACATATCATTGTATCTATATATTTATAAGCTCCATTTAATTTCCAGAAATTAGCTTCCAATGTCCCAATAAAACTTTTGGCAGTTGAACCATGAATACATTTTCCTTTAGTGCAATTAAAAAAATGTCTTCCCAGACATTTTTCACAGTTTTCTCCCGTATTTGGATTTTTACACATATGATTTGGACAAACCAATTGATAATCATGTGCGGTAAAAACGATTTGACAAGAGTTACCCTCTTTTCTCCATTTTTGTATTTCCAATATAATACTTGGAGTCAATTGATAATTAAAGTTATTGATATGACACACATCCGGTTTAAAATCATCCAATACCAATCTGATTTTCTTTCTAGCTTCTTTATTGTATATCGTCTTTAATGGATAGGTGATTTTCGATAGTTTGGAACCTCCATGAAAGTCCATATCCGAAGTATATGCATTCACTGCATTACCAACACAACGTCCTTCATGTTCCATTCCAAAGTATTGAACTTCATGTCCCTGAGATTTTAAAAAATCCCCTAATTTAAATATATATGTCTCTGATCCCCCATTAGGATAGAGAAATTTATTGATCATTAGTATCTTCATAATCTTTTCCTTATTAATACAACTCCAACGTTCTTTGTGTTATAGTATCCCAGCTATACTTTTGACAAATATAATCCGAAGCTTGGTTTGATAGTTTTTCTACTCTATCCTTGTTTTTTAGTAGTTGGTTTAGTTTATTTTGTAGGTCTTGTACGTTTCCTTTTTTAAAGGAGATTCCTTGGTCTTCGATGACACTTGTACATTCTTCTATGTCGCTAACTAAACAACAGTTTCCATAGCTCATAGCTTCAAGTAAGCTTAGTGGCATTCCTTCTAAATCACTAGGCAAACAATAAATATAGGCATTACTATATAATTCATCTAGAATTTGTCCTTGAACAAAGCCAGTGAATATAATATTTTTTTTATTATTTGCCATTTGTTTTAATTTTTCAAAGTATTCATCAGTATCACTAGATCCACCAGCAATTACTAATTTTTTTTCTGTTTTAATTTGATTATATGCTTCTATTAGATAATGAATTCCTTTTTCAGGAACAATTCTTCCTAAATATAAGATATAATCATCTTTATTTAAGTTGAATTTCTGTTGAATCAAATTTGGTTCAACAATTTTTGGTTTGTTTACACCATTAGGGATAAACACCGTTTTTCTTCCATAAGTGTTTTTGAAATATTCTTGTACTCCTTTAGATAACACAATAATTTCGTCTGCATATTTTACAGCACATTTTTCACCAATCATGATATAAGTACTTGCTAATTTACCCCATTTTGCTCTTTGGTGATCTAAACCATGAATCGTTGCGATACAACGTTTACCAAATAACTTAGGAATCCATAAAGTAGCACAAGGTCCTTCAGCATGAAAATGAACAACATCAGCTTTTGAAAAAGCAGCTTTGATACTCGCAAAGAAACTAGCACTCATTGCTGATAATCCTCTTTTATCAATTGTAAGAACAGGTTTTATATGAACCCCTTTATATTCTCTCAAATGATTCTCTTCAATATTTTTATCCATGACATGTTTCCCTTTTCGGTTATAACAAGTCACATCATGTCCTAGTTGAACCATTCGAGTTGCCAGTTCTTCAACAACAATTTCAACTCCACCTTCACGAGATGGAATTCTTTTATGTCCTAACATTGCGATTTTCAATGCTTATCTCTCCCTAATTATTTAGCTCCACTTCCATGAATAACAATTCTTATTGTTTTTATAAGAAGTGTTACATCCAACCAGAAGTTCCAATTTCGATAATAATAATCATCCAAATCTAAACGCTCTTCAAAACTAACATCACTTCGACCATGTGTTTGCCACATACCAGTAACTCCTGGCTTACAATTAATAATTGAGTTATAGGCATAACCCATATCTTCTTTTTCTCTTAATAAATATGGTCTAGGTCCTACAACACTCATTTCCCCTTTTAATACATTAATGAATTGAGGAAATTCATCTAAACTCTTTTCTCTTAACATTTTCCCTGCTTTTGTGATACGAGGATCATTTTCAAGCTTTTTGTTTGTTAAGTATTCTTTTTTAATTGCTGGATCTTTTTCCATCAATTCCTCTAGAACTTGTTCCGCATTAGGAACCATTGTTCTAAATTTATAGATCTTAAATGGTTTTCCGCCCTTACCAATACGCTGTTGCGTAAAGAAAATAGGATCCTTATCTCCTTCTTTTCGATTTTTGTAGAATACATAAATCGATAAAGGAATCAGAATAAGAATACCAGCCAAAGCACCAAGTATATCTAGAATACGCTTTGCGATTCTAGGCAATACTCTTATTGTACCCTGGCTTGTAGAAGTAACTAATAAACCATCATAATCTTCTACCTTTGTATCAAAAGTAATCAAACCTTCAACGCGTGGTAAAAATTTAATTGTTTTTACTTTGTTTGCAATCCTTTGATAGATCAACTTCATATCATGTTTTCCCATCTCAGGAATCGCAAGAAAAACTAATTCAATATTTTCTTTTTCAATAATGATTTCTAATTCACTTAATGGTTTAACATTTTCACCCGTTAGTACAATCGTCTGATTGATATCTCTGAAGAAATTACTATTGTTACAATTGATATATGCTTTAACATCCGTTAATGCAAATCGATTACCTTCACAAACAGTTCCTAATGCTTTTGCAGTTTTTCCAGCACCAATAATAACTGTATTCTTCTTAAAATACTTTCTAAAAATAATTCTTGTAAAGCGATTACATAAAACCGCAAAACAAAAACTTCCTAACGTTAAGCCTGCAAAAATCAATACATTAACAACATCGATATGAATCAATAATAATCCAAGGACAAAACTCACTGTATGAGACATAATCAATAAACGAATTTCATCCCACAATAATAATGCCTTATCCCTATATCTACCAAGTGCAAGTTGAACCACTAAATAAACAATTGCTAGTTTATATCCAACCTCTCCCTTAAAAGGAGAAACTATAAGAATTAAAGATACAAACAACAATTCTAAAATAGCATTCAATATCCCAATCTTAGTCATATCAAATTCAAATTAACCCTTTCTTGCATAAAAAAAGGTATAGTTCCCCTAACCCATATAAAATGGATATTTGAACTATAACCAAGAAAAACTCATTTATGCGGTAAACCAGCTATAAACAAGTAATCTATCCTTTCTGTTCTACTGAAACACCAGCAATCCATCTCTGATTTAGAAAGAATAAATCCAAACTTGCTAATCGGTTTCTCTTATCATATTTTACAATATAAGACTCCAACCCTTTCAAAGTACCATGATCAATAACAATCTTATTATTCTCCAAATGTCCATAAGACATTGGTAAAACATGATTATCATTTAACAATACAGTCAATATTTGAATCTCCTCTTTCTGTAATGCAGAAACATGATCATATTGTAGCTGTTTGATAAAACCTTTTTTTAATTCCTGTTTTCTTAACCATTCGTTAAATTCCAACTGATCAAACTCTGTTTTTACAAAAACATAACCTGGGAATAATGACTTTAGTTCATTCGTTTTTCGATCCCTACGATAATATTCAAGTTTAGCACTAAAAGCATGAATACCCTCGCTTCGATTCAAAAAAGCACAAAGTTTATCCTCGTACAAGGTTTGTACAAACAACACATACCAGTTCATAATTTAATACCCAACTTTCTTCCTAAAAAAATGGTGAATATTTGTACAATATCGATACAGCACACCATAAAACAAAATCTAAGAAATATAAGAAATATATTTCTCAAAGGTACAATAAGAACTCATAATCCTGGCTTTTCTTTTTTTGGGCCGAAAAAATGACCGCCCCCCCCCCGGACAAGTCCGGAAGAGAGCCGAATTACTTACTCATAATAGCAGAATCAATTAAATTTTTAAAGTCATGAAACCGTTATCATGAAAAAATAATTCCCTTTTATTTCCATAAAGCCATCCTATTATTAACCCATAGTTTGAAATAGACCAATTTGGCTAATTATTTATCTGAACAATTTAACTCTTCATTCCTCCTTAACATATATTTCCTATTTCGTTTATATACTTATGAGTATTATACTTTAAAGTATATTGTTTACCATGATTGTGAATTTTTTTATATATACCGTTATCAGACTTTAATTAAGAAAAAACATTCAAGAAGTACCATACTACCAACTATAGAACAATATATCATTCTTTGACTAAAGCTCCAATTAGCACAGTTACTCATATTAGCTAGATGAAAAAGTAATTCGCTTATGTTTCTCAAATCATACACTGAAACTTAAACAACAGGTTCAATGACAACATCTTTTAACAATGCTAGAGTAATAGATATAAGATAGGAGGCAATAATATGTCAAACGAAGTTGTAATCTTTAAAAATGGAGAATTGGAATTAGAGGTCAATATAACACCCGAAAAAGAGACTGTATGGCTTACTCAAGATCAAATGTCATCATTGTTTGATACTGCAAGATCTTCTATTGCTTATCACATCAATAATATCTTTAAAGAAGGCGAATTAGTTAAAGAGACTTCTGTCGAAATTTTCGACAGAAGTCAAGGAAAAGCATCACGCCCACCAATGTACTATAACCTTGATGTAATTATCTCTGTTGGATATCGTGTGAAGTCGCAAAGAGGCATTGCCTTTAGAAAATGGGCTACCTCTATCTTAAAAGACTATATGCCTTGCATAAAACTGTTGAAATTCAAACTAGAATACTTGCATCAACCTTAGAATTAGACGAAAAAGAAGTTTTAAACGTTATTGAAACTTATGCCAACGCCTTATCTTTACTAGATGATTATGACCATGGTTTACTTTCTAAACCAGAAGGAACAGATTTTATTTATCGTTTAAGTTACCAAGAGTGTCGAGAGTTAATTGATAAAATGAAATTTGATTCTGATGTTTTTGGTATAGAAAAAGAAGAAGGTAAACTTAATGGTATCTTAGCTGCCGTTTATCAAAATGTATTTGGTCAAGAATTATATCCAAGTATTGAAGAAAAGGCAGCCAATCTTCTATACTTCTTAATTAAAGATCATCCATTTGCCGATGGTTGCAAACGAATTGGTGCAACCATTTTTCTTGAGTTCTTAAATAAGAATAACCATCTTATCATAGAGGGTACTCCAATTATCTCTAATAGCGCTCTTGTCGCAATTACTTTGATGATTGCTGAATCTAGACCAGAAGAAAAAGAAACAATGATCAGCTTAGTCATGAATTTCTTATCGAAATAATCCATTTAATTATTTGGAAACAATTTTTACTCTTTAGGTGGATCCAGAAATATTGGTAATATCTCATTAGTTTGTCCTACTGTCTATTGCGAAACTGATACCGGTGCCAGCCCAAAAGTTTATGGTCACAATCAAGATTTCCTGCCATATATTCATGGAGAAAACGTTCGATACTCTTTACATACAGCTACAAAAACTATGGTAATGACAGCATTTGATATCTTTAATAATCCAGAAATCGTAAAATAAAGCAACAAGGTTATCTATCCAAAATGGATAGATAACCTTTTACTTTGATTCAATACATTTTAGCGATTATATATTTTTATTCATCACGTTTTTTTAATGTCTTTAACACAGCCATTCCTAATGCAGAAAGACCTGTCATTCCAGCAAACAATCCTGTTGATAGACAAACGGCTGTATTTACTTTTTCTTTGTCTTTTTCATCTTTATCCTTATTTGTTTCTTCAGCCTTGGCCTTAACAGTAACTTTGATAGTCTTTGTTGTTGTAGCTCCCTGTGTATCTGTAACTGTGTATGTTACCTGATATTCTCCAGCCTTACGAGTATCTACATTGCTCTTGATCGTCATAAGATTTGTGATATCGCCATCTTCTTTATCAATAGCAGTTACATCTTTTCTTGGATCAAACTTATCACCTACTGTAATAGTTTTGTCTGTAGCATTAATTACCGGAGCTTCATTTTTAACTTCTAATCCACTAACTGTAAATGTAACATCTCCTTCATTTCCCATCCAGTCAACACAATGTAAAGTATACGTTCCATTTTGTGTATATTCTTTTTGGTATACATATCTTCCATCTTTATAGTGGTATACCCAAGTTTCTGTGTTTACTTCACCATCTACGTCAGATTCTGGTGTCTGTAACAATTCAGCACTGTCCAAACTTACGATTACCGTATTGTGGTCTGTTTTTTCTGTACTAACTTTAATATCCAGTTCCGTGGATGGAACAGCTTCTAGTTTTAAGAATGCTACTATTAGATCCTCTGATAATTTATCTAAATCGGCTTGTGTTAGTGAACCATCACTTCGTGCATTTTTAGCTTGTGTGTATAGAGGTTCAAATCTAGCCCAGGATTCTTCAGTATATGCCGATTCATCTTTTAATGTTCTTTCAACATTTGAAATCGCATTATCTAAACCTTTAAAGTTTAAAGCTTCCAATCCTTCTACAGTAAATGTAATAGTCTCTGTATTTCCAAATACATCTGTACAAGACACATTATATGTACCATTTTGTGTAAATTCTTTTTGGTAAACATATCGCCAGTTAGAGAAATGATATACCCATGTTTTTTCATTGATTTCACCATCTGGTGTTCCACGAGGTGTCTGTAATAAATCATAACTATCTAAATTTACGATCATAGTATTATGATCCGTTTTTTCCATAGTTACAATAATATCTAAATCTGTTTCAGCCCCTGGATCTATACGTAACATCATAAATGCACCTATTAAATCCATAGCCAATTGATCAACATCTTCCTGTGTTAATGAAGCATCACTTTTAGCCCCTAATGCCTTGTCATAAACAGGTTTAAACTGAGCCCAAGAATCCTTAGTATACATAGATTCATCTCGCAACCCATCTTGAACTGTTTTTAAAGCACTATCCAGCTTACTATAATCAATAGTTGCATAAGTGATAACTTCACCCGTTGATGGTTGAATGGATTCTGCAGGTTCTCCTTCTACAACATCTGCATCTCCAGTTGTCGGTTGTTCAATAACCTCACTTGTTTCTGTTGACTCCTCAACAGTTGCCAGTTCTTCAGGCGGTGTTTCAAGTTCTTCTGCATGAATGTTTGTTGCTAACATTGAACATGCAATACTTGAAGCCATGACCGTACTTAAAACTGCTTTTCCAGTCACGATTACTCTTTTGTTCATTTTGTGTCTCCTCCTTTAAAAAGCGTCAAAATTGTAAGCGTTTTCTATACTCTCATGGTATCACAACAAAACATCTTAAAAAAGAGAAAATAATATATTTTTAAATAAGTATTTCTAGCTTTAAAATTTACCCGGTTTTTACAAGATGAAGATTTATCTCATACTTTCTATTAAATCTTTATACCAAAAATAACTCTTCTTAGGATATCTTTTATTGTTGTCTTCAAAATCCACACGAACCAATCCATACCTTTTTTCATATCCATTTACCCAGCTATATAGATCCATAGTAGACCAAGCATAATATCCACGAACATCACAACCATCTTCTATTGCCTTAAACATAAAATCAATATAACCTTGCATCATTTCGATTCGGTCATCATCTTCAACGTAGCCTTTCTCATCCGCTTGTTCGTACATACCATGTCCATTTTCTGTAATGTAAACAGGAAAATCACCATATTTGTTTTTTATTTCCATCAAGGTATTGTACATGCATCTAGGATAAATTTCTCTCCCCCATAAATTTCTTTTTGTGTTTGGGTCATCTGTTGTTTCATAAAGGTTTTTGATTCGTATACCTTCTTTCATTTTTGATTTTGCGCCCTTATTATTATGAAAAACTTCTGTTTCCCCTTCTGAATAGTCCGTAACATAAAAACGGTTATAAACATTCATGCCAATAAAATCAACGATCCCTTCTCTAAAATCCAATGCATCTTCTAATTTCATGAAAGAATAATCGACTTTCAACTCATGTAAAAATGGAATCAATTCAACAGGTATTTCTCCCTTTAAAGCCGTATTTAAAATAATCCCGTTATAAAACATATCTGCACGAAGATATACTTTTTCAGGCTCTTTACAA
This sequence comes from Faecalitalea cylindroides, assembly GCF_028321995.1. Classification (NCBI taxonomy): domain Bacteria; kingdom Bacillati; phylum Bacillota; class Erysipelotrichia; order Erysipelotrichales; family Erysipelotrichaceae; genus Faecalitalea; species Faecalitalea cylindroides. The sequence goes on along the minus strand of NZ_JAQLXG010000001.1, from coordinate 174,142 downwards.
TCCGGAGCCACTTCCACATTACTGCTGTCATGAACTATTCCAATTTGTCCAGGTAAACCCATTTCGTGAAAAATATTTACCACTTTTGCACTTGCAAGAGCCTCATTATACATAACATTAAAATATCTTTGAAAATCTAATTTATGATTTGGAGGGTAATTCCCAACAATATTTGAACAATAAGCATAATATTTAGGTTCATTGATAGTAACCCAAATTTTTACTCGATTTCCAAAATACTGAAAACAAGTCTTGGCATATTCCACAAATGCTTCAATTGTATTTCTATTTTCGAAGCCACCTTCTAAAGCAATTGTATTCGGCAAGTCATAGTGAAATAACGTAACATTGGGTTCCACCCCTTTTTCAAGACAATAATCAATGACTCTATTATAGAAATCAATTCCTCCTTGATTAACCTTACCTCTACCATCGGGTAATATTCTTGCCCAACTTATTGAAAATCGATAAGAATTCTGTCCTCCTTTGACAAGTAAATCAATATCTTCTTTATAATGATGATAAAAATCACAGGAGACATCCCCAGTTGCACCATTAATATTTAGAGGATTTTCATGACTAAAAACATCCCATTCCCCTAATCCTTTACCATCTTCATTCCAAGCCCCTTCACATTGATAAGCCGCTGTTGCGGAACCCCATAAAAAATCATCTTTTACTTTTGACATACTTCCTCCATTTCATATATTTTTTAATGCATCATCTTTATTTAGCATAAATGGTCTACAATAAGCCGTAGCCATACTAGTTGGTATGATTTGATCACTAATCTTGATTCCTAATTCTTTACGCATATAGTCTTGACGCTTTAAAATTCGTTTATATAACATTGGATAGGATTGCTTTATTTCCTGAATTAATTGTTCATCGGCCAATAAGACTCCACTTTCACAACTTATTCCACCATAACCCGATACGGATGGGATAATATCAATTTGAAAAAGCATTCCGTTTTTTATAATTTCTTTAGATCCCGGATATATTGGGCTTGACAACCATTCTTCATCAGCACATAAATGACCCGGATTTAAAGTCCAACCGTATATATCTTTTGGTAAAACCTTCTCTATGCAGTTATATAGTTCACCGCCAGTCATTCCAATATGAATTTTTTCCAGCCAAGTAACAACCGCATTAAAGTAAGGTTTAGCTACTTTTTCCAAATAATCATTTACTTTTTCAGGTAAATCTTCCTTTTTGTCTACCGCATATCCTCCTCTACTTTGTAATCCTCCTTTAAAACCAGTTGTAATAGATAAAGTATCTCCCTTTTGTATCTGTTTATTTATTGGATACATATTGGCTTTCTCAAATCTTGCACCTGTTGCCATGATTGTTACAACACTATGATATTGTCCAAATGCATCGAGTTCTTTAGCAACGTCCATTTCTGTTTTTCCAATTTCAATTGCGTCCATTGCTTTTAGAATGCAATTTCCAGCTAAAGCAGCGCCAAATTCATAATGGGCAAATTCATTTGCATTGTTTTGAACTCGAATACCATCTTCTCCAATTAATAAATCTGTCACATTAATGTACTTTGCATTTGAATTTATTTCTCTTAAGCCACACATAATAAAGTCTGGAATATCAAACAACATTGAATTATCTTCCAGTTTGCTCGTAAAATTTTTCCAACCTACGATACCAATTCTTTTATCATTTTGTACACTGCATTTCGATAAAATCTCACTCACTGTTTTATCTGTCATCATAGGCTGATTAGGCAAAGAAAAATGAGGCATATGTACCGCTGTAGCTTTAATTCTTGATTTATCGGCTTTATTCAGATTCTCATTACCCAAAACTAGATGCGCCTGTCCATCTTTATGCAAAACAAGCAATGCTTCCTCAAATCGAGGCAGAAACCCCACAAAATATTCAAAGTTACTACCGTGCTCTAAATCTGCCCAAATAATAACTGAATCAAGATTCCGTTGTTTCATTCTATCAAGAATTGCATTTTTTCTTAATTCCATGGTCTCATCTGTTAATACAACAGGAACAATATCTGTTTCTATTTCCGGCCTTTTAATCTTTTCAAGTACGATCATGATTTACTCTCCATTTCTAAATATTATCAATAGGATACATCGGTCTCATAATCAATTTAAAAGGAATTAATTTTGTATCTTGAACCGTTGCCCCATCCGTTAAAGACATAATACAGAGTTTTCCCTTCTCTTTTAGTTCTGGATGTATGTACCCTTGTTTTACAACAATGATATCGTAATCATCCCAATCAACCCCACAAGCTTTAATTTGATGTTCTTCCACAAAAGAATGATTATTATCCGTGATCGCTATATCAATCGGATAATGCTCTATTGAAACAGTAACGATAGGACCATAATCTCCATGCTCTCCATACATATTAGTCCCCTCTTGTCTTCCTTTTGCTGTTATGACAACATCTAATTCAATTTTTTTTGACAAGTTATCATAATTTAATCCAAGGCTTATATGATGTTTAGAATTGATTGGTTCACCAACAAGTTCATGGCAAATAACAGGATCATTTATAGCAGCAAATAATACTTTTTTATTTAAATTATCTACTTTTAAAAATTGATTTAGGATAACAGTATTGGCTCCCATTGCCCCTGAGGTGACATTATCACCTGAATCGGTAATAAATACAGGCTTCCCTTCAAATGACAAAGCCATCTTAATTGCTTCATCCGGTTTTGCTGTTAGACCTGTATAATGAAATTCATGCCTTCTTTCCCAGACAAAAGATGCCAGTTTATCAGCAATTTCTTCTGCATAGTCTTGATCTCTTTGGGTTGAAGGAATTACAACAATGCCACATCCAGCAACCGGTGTATCATGTCTTAAATATCCAACATGCCATGAACAACTCATGATACGTGGGTCTTCTTCTAGTTCGTTCATATATTGATTAATTGAGCGAACAGGCTCATCTGCTGATACACTCTGTTCACCTCCTAGTATCAGAGGCAATTTTCGATATACCGGTTTTATGTTTCGGGGTTTTTCAATTAAATCAATTAATGTTTGGCAAGTCCTTTGAACAGTTTGTTCAATATCGATATGTGGTGCTTCACGAAAGCTTCGAATAAATGTTGTATTTTCAACATAACTTTTACACAAGTTCCCATGTGGATCACAAGACACTGCGATAGGCATGTATGGTCCAACTATATCTCGAATTTTTTGAACCAAATGATGTTCACCAGAACCCATACCTTCTATTTCACTTGCACCATGTAAATGTAAATATATACCATCAAGACTTCGAATATTTTCTTTGACAGCATTTAAAATTGTTTCTTCTATATATGTAAAGGCTGTTTTCTTCATGACTCCGCTACAAGCCGCATCTGCGCAAATTACCGGTATTAATTCTATATCATTTCGATTAAATACATCTCCTAGTTGCATATGGCTTAACGCTTCTTTTCCATAAGAAATCGCAGTATCTTTCAAATCACATAGCATCGGAACATTTGCATTTGCTTCCAAAACGAATTTTGCTAATAATATCTTCATTGTAACCTCCTTAAATATTATCAATAGGGTACATCGGACGCATGATTCTCTTAAAAGGTAAGGCTGATGTATCTTGTAATGTTGCTCCATCAGTTAGAGCCATAATGCATAATTTCCCATATTTTTTAAAATCAGGAAAGATATACCCTTGTTTCACAAAAATAACATCATAGTCTTCTATATTTATTTGATTTCTTTCTAATTGTTGAATTTCACAAATTGCCCAATTATTATCTGCAACCATAACTTCGATTGGGGTTTCTTTAATTTGTACATTAATATAATGTCCAAATACTTTTTCATTATCATGCATCATAAAACCATTTAGATTTCCTTTGCTTTTTATTATTACATCCAACTCAACGCTTTTTGACAATTCATCAAAATTTGTACCAAGCCGAATTGAAACCTCCTGACCTATTTCCATTCTTTCTAATAATTGATATGTCATAGGATCACAAATTGATGCGAACAAAACTTTTTTATTTAAATTATTAAGATTAAGTATTTTTCTTAATAAGAATGTATTCCAACCAGTAGATCCCGAAGTTACATTATCTCCTGAATCTGTAATGAATACTGGTTTTCCTTCAAAAGAAAAAGCCATCTCAATTGCATCATCTGGTTTTGCAGTAAGTCCAGTGTAATGGAATTCATGTCTTTTATCCCAAACATATGAATAAAGATTGTCTGCAACTTCTTCGGCATAGATTTGATCCTCTTGAGTTGAAGGAACAACTACAATTGAACTTCCTGCAACACTGGTATCATGACGAATATATCCAACATGCCATGAACAGCTCATAATACGAGGATCTTTTTCTAGTTTATTCATATATTGATTAATTGATTTAACAGGCTCATCTGTTGAGACACTTTGTTCTCCTCCTAATATTAGTGGAAGTTTTCTATATACAGCATGAATATTTTGACGCTTTTTTAATAATTCACACAATAAATCTGCAACATGCCACATTGTTTGATCAGCATCTGTATGAGGTGATTCCCTATATGATCGAATAATTGTTGCTGATTCAACATATTCTTTAGATAAATTACCGTGCGGATCACAAACAATCGCGATAGGTAAATAAGGACCCACCAATTTTCTAATTTCAGATAAGATATGATGATCCCCCGACCCTAATTCTTCTATTTCGCTAGCTCCATGTAGCATCAAGAATATACCATCAATTTTCCTTATATTTTCCTTAATTGTTTTCAAAAAAATAGACTCAATATATATAAATGTATTCTTATCAACAACTCCAGAAGCACCTGCATTCGCATAAATAGAAGGAATTATATTTATTCCATTTCTCATAAATACATCTTCTACTCTCATTTTTTGTATACATTCTTTATCAAAAGCAAGATCATAGTCTTTTAAATTACATTTCTTTGGTACATTAGCATTAGATTCCGTTACAAATTCACCAACCATCACATACATAACATTTTCCTCCATTATCTAAAAAATATAACTCCAACAAATTGCTGGAGTTATTTAGTTTAATTATTTCCCACTAGAATCCGTTTTCTTTAAGATGACAGTCGTCGCTACAAAGGAAACAATAATCGCTACAGCAGATACTACTAGATAAAGGATAATATTTCCTGTTGATCCATCCGGAGATAAGAAATAGAAGAAAGATAAAAGTCCTGGGCAACCTCCAACTACATAATTTTTTAATCCAAATACCCCCGCAATCAGTCCTGCAGTTATCGCTCCGATTGCTGTTCCAATCAAACATTTTGGACGCATAATCAAAGAACCATAGAATGCCGGCTCTGTTACACCACACAATGCAGTAACTCCAAATGAAGAAATCATACCTTTTTGCCCTTTATCTTTTAAATGAAATGCAACTGCCAAGGCAGAACCACCAATACATAGATTAGATACTAGACCCATGACCATGTTAAATGGATCGTATCCGATTTCTGCAATTGACTGTGCCATAATTGGAGTAAAAGCTTTATCCAATCCAAGCATAACCATGTAAGGATATAATGCAGAGAGAATTGGCATTGCAATCCAACCAGCCACGGACATAACAGATTGAATTCCATAACCAACCGCATTACTTAATTCAGTTCCAATAGGTCCTAATATAATCAAAGTGATTGGTGTAACAATTACCATTGTTAAAATAGGTTTCAAAAAATAAATGAACATTTCAGGAATAATTTTCTTTAAACCTTTGTCCACAAAATACATCACTCCTACACCCAAAATAACTGGTAGAACACTCGATGCATAAGTAACAGTTGGTACTGTTATTCCTAAAAAATCTAGTCCTTCAGCATCTGAACAAACATATAAAACAGCTCCTAAAAAACCACCCATGATTGGTTCCATACGCAGAGATTTTGCAAATGAATAACCAATCCAAACCGGGAAAAAAGAGAAACCAGCAGTAAAGATATTTAAAAGAAGCTGGGCTGTTCCACTATCATCCGTAAAACCAAAATAATTCACCAATAGATTCTTTATAGCTAAGATCAAACCACCTGTAATCATTGCTGGAATAATCGGCATAAAAATTGCAGCACACTTATTTCCAAACAAATTTAGATAATACATAAAGTTTTTTTCTTCTGGTTCATCTTCAACTTCAGAAGTGACATTTTCTGTTTGATTTGGATTAAAACCAGAAACATCTAAAAAATCATTATATGCATCATTTACTTCAGGACCAATAATGATTTGTATTTGTCCCGATTTTTCAACAACACCAACAACTTTATCTTCTTTTTTAACTGCTTCTACATCAACTTTATTCTTAGAATAATAATGAATTCTTAAACGTGTAGCACAATGTTCAACAAATCTAATGTTTTCTAAGCCTCCAACATCCTTTAATACGCCTTCAGCCATTTTTGTATACTTTGCCATTTTATTTCCTCCTCTTGAAAACATTCTTCCAAAAGGTTTGGCCAGCCAAACTGTAACCACCCAATTATTTGCTCTTCTGGGCTATTTCTTCTCTCCTTTCTGACTTTAAACAATCTTATGATAACTATCATGATATTCGGCCTATTATCGATTAATATTAAGATTGTTTTTATATTTAACAGATACTTTTTCTGTCAAAAACTATGTTGTAAGTTTAACTAAGTGCAATAATAAATACATTTTTTCATCATCTTCAACTTGATAATTATATTTATTTTCAATAAAATGCGCTATTTCATTCACGCACCTGTATTGACTTTTATATAATCCTTTCATCATCAAAAACATTTCTACATATTTTTTCTTATTTTCTTCCACATACTCTTTGTTAACAACCCTTTGTACAAAAAATCTACAATGCGTAATAAATCGATCATACGCAAAATCCTCATAATCTATTTTATAATTACGATTAACAATAGAAAGAATCTCATCAATAATTGAAGTTATCTCATACATTTCCATCATATTAGAATTTGATTCCGCATTGACAATATGTAAAGTTATAAAATTTGCTTCTGAATCATCTATTTTTAAATCATATCTTTTGCTAAGCATTTTTACTGCATGCAAAGCTATTTTGTGCTCAGCTTTATATAAATATGAAATATTTAATAGAATTGTTGAGTCAAAATCTATACCTTTTTTTTATTCTATCAACCATATTAATGATATGATCCGTTAGTGTAACATAAATAGAATCATCTATTTCCTTATCATTATTACTTTTAATATATGAAATTACTTCTTCGCAAATCAAAATATCATCTATGGGAACGTCTTGAATTAATTCTTTAAACTTGTTGTTTACAGTTTCTTTTAATTCAAACCTTTTTTCTACTTTTGATTCATCGATGTTATCACCTTTATTTAATCCATACGCTAATCCACGCCCAACCAATACAAGTTCCTTTCCATTCTTATTTTGTGAGAGCACAACATTATTGTTGTAAACACGTTTTGCTTTCAATGAAATTCACCTCTCTATTCATAAAATTTCAAAAAGAGGATCACCTGCTTTTACATTTCCTTCTTCTCGAATAATTTTTAGCTCTTTTCCCATCACTACAATTGGTACTACTGTATCTTTTCCTTTTTTTTGAATATACTTCCAATCAACAACAGTTAAAAGATCTCCTTGTTTTACATGATCTCCAACCTTAACTTTTGTTTTAAATGGTTTTCCTTTCAACTCTACAGTATCAATTCCTATATGAATCAAAACACTTTGTCCCGATTTTGTTTTTAAACCAATAGCATGCTGAGTTTCAAATATCATGCTGACAACCCCACTTACAGGACTATATACTTCCTTTTCTCGTGGAATAATAGCTATACCGTCCCCCAACATTTTTTCAGAAAACATTTCATCATTAACTTGTGTGATACTAATAACTTTTCCATATAATGGACTATAGACAATTTCAGACACAATAAATCCTCCTGTTACTAAAAAAACCTATTAATAGCATAAAGAAATTTTTTTACCTATTAATAGGCTTTGCTTACAATCAAGTAATAACAACCCTATGAATTAACTTTTTCATCCTTATTTTACTCGTATATGTAACCGCTGTCAATAAGCTATTTAATTAACACTTATATAATAAGTAAATAATTATTTTTTTTATTACATAAATTTAAAGAATGTATTCCAATTTCTCTAAATCGTCAATTGGCCACATAGGTCTATAGATCTTCTTGAATGGTATTTTTTCAGATTTTTGAATTGTTGGTCCATCTGTCAAAGCCATAATATGATATTTCGTTTCTGGAATGAGATATGTATCTAAATATCCCATTTTTACCACTACAATATCATAATCATGAAATTCTAGACCTGCGGCATGAAACTGTTCCATCGTTCCATATTGAATGTTGTGATTCAACACAATTACATCAATATTTGTTCCCTCAATTCTTATTGTATGCGCATCTCCCACAGAATAATTGTTTCCAAATCCATATAACTGGATTCCTTTTTTAATAATTGTTCCAACAATATGTATTGGTTTAGATAATTCGTTTTCTCCAATACCTAAATCAAATTCTATCCGATCATTAACATTATGCATTAAGCAATAGTTATGTGCTTTTTCATCATTTATGCCTGCAATCAAAACTTTTTTTCTGTAGTATGTTTCAAAAATTCTTCGAGAACAACTGTATTTTGACCAGCTCCACCAGCTTCACAATTATTTCCAGAATCTGTTATTACTACCGTTTTTTCTGGATACGAAATTGCTTTTTCAACCGATTTATCTAACTCATCAAAATTTCCAGAGAATTGAAATTCTTCCCTATGATCCCATACATAATTAGAAATCTCTTCAGCTATTTTTTCACAATGTTCTTTATCTTCATATCTATTTGGTACCACAACAACTGCTGCCCCTAATTTGTCATCGTCATGCCTAATATATCCAACATGAAAAGAAGTAGAAAATACTCGTGAATCTTTTTCAGCCTCATCTAACAATCGATTGATTGAGCATACAGGCTCTTTAGCTGAAACACTTCTCTCTCCTCCAACCATAATTGGTAATTTACGTATAATAGGTTTCATTGATCTTCTGTTTTTTAATAAATCAATCAATAATATAGCCACTAATCTTTCCGTCTCAACTTGATCTGAATGAGGTGATTCCCTGTAGCACCTAACAATATTAAGTTCATCACAAAGTTCGTTCGTCAAATTTCCGTGAGGATCCATAACCATTGCGATAGGCATATATTTGCCTGTTATCTTTCGTATTTCATGCAATAGGTAATGTTCTCCAGAAATACAAGATAATTGTTTTACTCCACTTGCTCCATGAAACTGTAAATAGATACCATCTATTTCCTGTACACAACTTTTTAACGAAGCTAATATTTGCTTACAAATAAAATCAAACGTTTCTTTTTGAATCATACCATTTGGATGCATAGATGCAAATATGGAAGGAATGATTTCAATCTGAGCATTTTCAAAAATATCTTTAATATGCATCGCATCAATACAATCTTCATCATAAAGAAAATGAAAATCATCTTTAGTAACAATATGTGAAATATGTTCATTACATTCTGCTGTAAAATGAGCAACAAATACCTTCATACTAATCCTCTCTTTATTATTTTAATAATTAAAAAATCAAACACTATAAACACTAAATTTGTTTATTCCAATAAATAAATATAATGATTACTTTGAATACAGAATAGATCTATGATTTATGGTTTTGATTCAATAAGGATAAGAGGAATGAATAATAAGTATTTTACTATATCAATTTTTTGTCTTTTCATTATAAATACAATGGAATATCGGTAATTGATCCATCTGCTCAATATCCTATTTTAGAAAATCGAAAAATTACTTTAGAGTGAATTTTGTATTAATTACACATTTTTCTAAATTGTATTTATTATTTTTTGCACATTTTTCCCTTATTATATTAAGTGATTTTACACATTTTTCTAAGTTTTTTTAGATTTATAAATCACATTTTTATATTTTGAAATCTAGATTTAATATAAATTCAATCTCTTTATGATTTGAACTTTTATAATTTGTTTATCCGAATCCTAAATAAACTTGATTAATATTTTTTTAATTTATAGCCTTTACCTTGATAACACGTATTCATTTTATACGTGTTTTTTTTGCTGTAATACAAATGCAAAGAGGTGTCATATGCCAATGACGTCTAAAGATATGGAAAAACTTATCCTTGCAGATGGTTGGATATTAAAAAGTCAAGTAGGATCTCACAGACAATACATACATCCAACCAAAAAAGGTAAAGTTACGATTCCTTTACATTCAAAAGACTTGAAAAAGGCTATGGATCTTTCCATTTTGAGGCAGGCGGGACCGAAATAATCCCTGACTCATAATTATATTTTCAGGAGGTTAATTTATGTTATCCATTTACCCAGCTATCTTTTATAAAGAGAAAAACGGATATTCTGTAATATTTCCAGATTTGAATTATCTCTCGACATGTGGTGAAAACTTAAATGATGCGATGGAAATGGCAATCGATTGTTTAGCCGGATATTTATATATCGCAAAACTAGATGATGATAAATTACCAGAACCATCAAAAATTGATGACATTCATCCTATTGACATCGCAAATACAATAGGTTTTGATGGAAAAGATTCATTTATTAATCTTATTTCAGTCGATTTAGAAGATTACGCAAAAACACACTTTAATAAATCCGTAAAGAAAACTCTTACGATACCTGAATGGCTGAATCGTGAAGCAACCAAAAAGAACATCAACTTTTCAAAAGTCCTACAAGAAGCTTTGATTGCTAAATTGCGCTCTTTGTAAACCTAGAAATCAATTATAAGCGTCATTGGCATGACACAATTCTAAAGAAAAAATGAGCATTACACTTGTTAATTTAAGTGTGATGCTCATTTTCTTATAAATCATTTAGAAAGGATCCAAATCTTAAAATTCATTAGTATAAGAGAATACAAACTGATCTCCATCGTTGATTTCTAAATTTTGTACAGCTGGGCACATTCCTTCTTCCTTACATGTTTCATTGTTTTCGCTGGAAAACAGCCACCATGGTCCTTTATTAAAATCCTGTTTTAACCCTAACATAGAATCAATATATGCCCCATAACTGCCCTCTTCAAATACAATTTCTAATTCGTCACATTCAGATAAGAAATCATACAAGTTTTCAATATCTCCTTCTTTTGTCAAAGTTTCATTAAACAATTCTTTATCATTTACTTCATCTTTTACGACAATATCTAAAGAAACTTCTTTTACAGAAGAATCTGTATCACTCTGTGAAGCACAACCTGTTAAAATCATTCCTGCACATAATCCCATTAATAAAATATTCTTTTTCATCTCAATATCTCCTCTGTAATTTTTCTAAAAAACCAACTAATTTATTTCCAATCAAGGCATATTCAACACCACTGATAATTCCCTGTGGAATTGAAACCTGTAACCCCAAAATTAAATATAAAACAGTAACCTGCTTTGAGAACAATAAGAATGGCAACTGTAAGATCTGTCCTGTTAAAAAGGAAAAGAAACCACATAGCAAGATTGGATATATCTTTCTTTTTGCTAATCTCTCTTTATTTAGACCTATGATCAAACTATAACTTGGATACACCAGAACATACATGGCATTCCAAGGGTTTACTCCTTTAATAAACATATTGACCACAGTAAAGATCAAAGATCCAATCACAGCCTGTTTGGTTGAAAAGCTCATCGCAATCACAAAAGTACATAAAGTGATTACCTCCAGATACATCACAAATGAAAGTGAAGTAAAGGCAACAAACTGAATCGCGCCTAAGATTGCACACAAGACCATATCACGTGTTGTCATGAAGCAACCTCGTATGACTTAGATACAAACACCTTTTCTTCAAACCCCTCTTGTTCATTTTCATATAAAGCCATATAAAAGAACAAATTTGCCAATAGATTAAACAAATCATAGATCTTTTTATCCACTTGTTTTTCTTTTTCAATCTTCACGATCCAGCGAACGATATTTTTACATTCACTTCTTAATACATGAAGGTAGCTTGTGCCTATACAGCCAACCGGAAGATAGAACTCTTTAAATGGTCTTTCATACTTTTGATAAATCTGTTCTACTTTTTGAAATCTTATGTCATCAATGGCATTTTTACCACGAATCGATCCATTGGCATGATAGATCGTTTCACATAAAAATAAGAGTTCCTCTTGATCAATATGCTTGATATAGTGCATAGACAACCCTAGAAAACTTGCCAATCGATCAGTCATAATTTCATAATCACATTGATTTGATCCTTCTTTTAGAAAACTATATGCACAATAATCCGCTTTCATCACCTCCTAAAAAAATCTGCCTTTTGGGCAGATTAAAAGAAATCCCTTTTTCTTGAGCCCAGAAGAAAAAACTATTTATAAGAAAGCAGGTCTCCCGACTTCATTTCATCCTCTGATCACCTTCCCATATTTCTACAGTGGCTTTGATCATCGTCCATATCACGGTTGCTGGGGCAGTTAAAGCTTTTACTTTATTCCCTTAACTTCCTTATAAGTGATTCAATTTTACTGTTCTTCGATTTTCATCGTATTCATCTTTCTGAATTGACCAGGTGTTATAGAATAGATTCGTTTAAACGTCTTATAGAGCGCAATATCTGATTTAAACCCGCAATTTTGCGCAATCTCTTCAATCGTTAATTGATCCTCTAACAACAAGCTCTTTACTTCTGTCAGTCTTCTTCGAACGATGAAATCATGCACCGAAAGCTCCATGACCTCCTGGAAAACATGTAAGACATAATACTTGCTGTAACCAAGAGATTCACAGATATCATCCAAACAAATATCTTCTTTAAAATGATCTTCAATATACTCTACAGCTTTTTTCACCAATAAAGATTTCTTATTGTCTTTATCTATATTCATATGTATCATATCCGAATAGAAACGATACACGCTGGAGCTGTTCATAAAGATATCACAAGTTTTATATTTCGTTAAGCTTGAATAAATCGAGCTGAAGAAATAATTGACCTTTTTATATGCAATCGAATCTAAGATATAGAAATCTTTCTGTAAAACCTTAGACATCTTCTTTCCCTTGATCAAACAATATTCCAATTCGACATAGTTAAGATTTAATTCAATCTTATGTTCTCCCAACAAGATCAAAGTTGTTTTTATATCCGGCGATATCTGTTTGTCATCCACTGTAACGATACCTAAGTTTTCATACCAGGAAATCACCAGACAATCTTCTTTGCCTAATTCAAAAGAATATAAGATTCTACTTTTTTTACAAATTTGACCAATCTCAACTGCCAAATGAAGATCATTTTTTAAAGGATGTTCAGATTCTAATAAATAGTGTTTCTTATGTTCTACTTGCTCTGTCTCAAACATAGTCATTCTCTTTCTACAAAATACATATTATCAACAAAGCGATCAAAAAACAAAGAATTCTCCATTAAAGAAATCGTTTTAGACTTTCTTTGAATTTCTTCGATTTTTTCCTTATCCTGCAAAAGCGCATACTGGCATATTCCTCTTAAGGCCGTATTGCCAGAAATAGATACTTTATCCTTCCACAGACGACTAAATATACCTAATCGCATACAATCTTCTATATCTATGCTTTTTGAAAAGCCACCTGATAGATAAACTTTTTTAACCTCTTTATCCTGCAAAAGACAATCAAGAGCCGCCATGATGGCTGATTTTGAAAGCTGAAATTCACGAATATCCTTTTTTGTTAATACAATATCATCACATAAATAAAAATCCTGTTCCATATAGCCACTTTCCTGTAAAACATTCATCTTTAACAATGTCGCAAGCCAGGAAATATAGCCATTTCCACAAACACCAACCACATCTTTATCTTGAAGCGTATGATATTTCAAGCTCTGATCAAACCATACCTTATCCACCGCTCCAGCAATCGCACCTGTTCCACATTTCATGTGTCCCCCTTCAAAAGCCGGTCCACAAGCAGCACTGGTCACGATATATTGATCTTGATCTTTATATACCATTTCTCCATTCGTCCCTAGATCAATCAACAACTCCTTTTCTTTTAAAGATAGAATATAAATTCCCATTAAGATATCACTACCCACATAAGCTGAAAGAGCAGGCAACACCTGTACTTCAAATTCATACTCTAAATCAAAAAATTCTTTGCTGGAATAAGAGCGAAACGCATTTACTTTACACACATAAGGAGCCACTCCAATGCTGGAAGGATCTTCATTCATAAAGATATGCGTCATGATGGCATTTCCACAAACACACAATCGTTTAATAGGATATACGCTCTTTGATAAATACAAATTGATTTCCTGTATCAAACAATCATGCAATACAGATAAACCAACTTCTTTACAGGCTTGAATGCGTGAAATTACATCCGCTCCATAGATTCTTTGGGGATTCAAAAATTTATATTCTTCGACTTTTTTTGCCGTATGGATTTCATAAATACATAAAACCACTGTGGTAGTCCCTATGTCAATTCCTGCCACATAGCCATGCTCTTTACCACCAATAAGATCCATGTTATCAGACAAGATCTGAAATTGATCCTGTTTCTGCACTTCTTCGATTGCCATATCATTTTGTAAGGGGCCATGCATACAGGCAAGACGGATATTATTTTTTATTTCTTCAGCCGTTAATAAAGAAAGCTCAAGCTTGCAAGGTTCAATATAATCCAGAGTATGAATCTTGCATTTGCCACACTTTTTCTTTCCGCCACAACTTGTATCAATATTTAATTTGTGTTTTTGAATGGCATCAAAGAACGTTTCCCCTTTTTTTACTATGATCATTTTGAAAACATCACACTTAATTGATCAGCTAGACTCACGGCATCTTCGGTATATAGATCTGCTTCAATCTTATCGGCATATTCCTGTGTGACAGGAGCTCCCCCGATCGCTACTTTTACTTGATCACGAACACCGGCTTCTTTTAAAGCCTGCATAACTGTTTCAAAATATGGCATGGATGTTGTCAACAAGCTGGACATGCATAAAACATCTGGCTGATACTCTTTGATGGCTTCCACAAATTTAGCTGCATCCACATCGACTCCAATATCTTTAACTTCAATGGATTTTGACTTTAACATCAATATGCATAAATTCTTTCCAATATCATGCAAATCTCCTTTGACCGTACCAAATATAACTTTTCCTTTTGTCTGTTTTGGTTCTTTTACTAAGTAAGGCTCTAAAATATCAATGGCTGAATTCATACAGCGAGCTCCAATCAACACCTCTGGAATAAAAGCTTCCCCATTTGCCCATTTTTTCGCAATATCATCCATTCCTTTTAATAAACCATCATTTAAGATTACCTGCGGATCCACCTCTTCATCCAAACATTCTTGAACTAGCTGATTAATCTTAGGCAGCTGACCTGTTATCAACAAAGAACGAATCTCATTTACTTTTTCATTCATTTTTCTCTGCTCCTTTCAAAGTACCATAACGATAAGCCTCTTCAATAAATGCCACAACATTCTCAATTGGCACATTATCTTCTAAACGATTGTTGACGGTAAAAATCGTTCTTCCCTTTTCCTTTGTATAGAAAGTATCAATCAAGAACTGTGTTTCTTTGATTACATCTTCTTTTGTTCCAAATGGTAAGATACGCTGCAGATCCATACCAACCCAGAAGCTTAACTGATCTCCAAATGTATCCACAACTTTCTTTTCATCTAGAGCATATTTTTGAATTGGATGCAAGACATCAATACCGGCTTCAATCAACTGATCGATCAACATCATCGCATCCCCGCAACAATGCATCCATACATGTAACCCTAAACTATGCGCATAATCACAAAGCTCTTTATAATATGGAAAATAAAATTCTCTAAACATTTCTTTGGACATGAACGGTCCTTTCTGCATACCTAGATCATCCCCAAATCCAATCGCATCAATACCAGCTTCTTTGACACCACGCTTAGCGGCAGCCTTAAAGAAACGAATCACACGGCGATTGATATCATGAACTCTTTGAGGATTCATATAGAGATCCATCATAGAATTTGTCATTCCTCGATATGTCCAGATCCTTGTCCAAGGGCCACCGGAAAGCCATGCCAAACGATATCTTCCATCTGGTTCTGGAGCATGACAAAACATATCCGGTTCTTCAATATCTGGAACATCTTTTGAAATCTGATCATAAACTTCCCAGGATATTGCGGTTTCTTCATCCACTCCAACTGTTGTAGTTCGTCCAATAGAAGGATCGGCATTTTCTACATCACACCAAGTGTATTTATCCCCCGGTTCACCAAAAACACTTGGCTTCTTTACATAGAATTCCTGCATATCTTCCGGATATTTCTTAAACAATTCTTTTAAAACTTCCTGTTTATCTTTGGATAACAAATCCAAATGGATCCAAGTCCCAATAGCTACGCCTGGTCTAGGAGCTCCTTTCCCTTCAATACAATCAATCATCTGTTGACGAGTAAAAGGTTTATATTTCATCTCTTTAAACTTTTCATTAAAATCCTGCATAATATTTATCTCCATTTCTCAATACTCTTAAAGTATTGTTCTATATTTTCCCATTTGGCATGACTTGGGATATCACAACCACTGGAAATCAACCAGTTTGGATATTTCCCTAACTTTTCAAATAATTCTTTTACTTTGACATCCATCTCTTCTTTTGATGCATCACAGAAATACTTAACTGGATCCACATTTCCAAATACCAGGATATCTTCACTTGTTTTTGATAAGACATCCTCTAGATCGATCGCATTTCCAAAATGATAGCCATGCGCCTGAATAGAATAAATCTCTTCTAAACTAGAAACCGTACTAGGCCCGCAGTTATGATAAATAACACTGAAATGATCATCCTGAACTTTATCAATGATCTTCTTTAAATAATTGCCGGAAAAAGTCTGTACCATTTCTTTAGACATCAAACCCGCAAGAGGTTCAGCTATGATAACTCCATCAGCACCTGCTTCCTTAAAAGCTAAAATATATTGTTCTATAAAAGTAGACACCTTTTCTAATACCGTATGAACAAGACTAGGCTGCATGATTGCCTGGATCATGATTTCTGAAACATCGATCAATCTTCCAGCTAAAGAAAACGGTCCAATCGTTCCCGCAAAAATAGGTTTATCCTTGTTTCTTGATGCGACAAGTTTTATCGCATCCACATAAACCTGGGTACGATTTTTAGATACATCGGGAATCTGCAAGGCTCTAGCATCCTCTAGACTTTTTACGATCACACCTTTAGCATTTGGCACTTCACGCTCACTAAATTGAACCTCCATCCCAAAAGCTTGGGCTTCTACCGAAAGATCCATCAAACCAATGTAAGCAGCTTGTTTAGGACAAAATTCCATGATCGTTTCAATCATCTTGGACTGTACTTCAGCATTTTTTACTGCCATTTCAACATTCACATTTAACTTTTGAACAGCCGGAAAGCTTAGAACCAAAAAGCTCTCTTTGGTCTCTAGACAATGTTTTTTCCACTCCTTATATGAATAGCTCATAATACACTCACCTCTAGTTAAAGTATATGAAAAAAACATTCATTGAGTAATGATAAGAATTGTCATGATACTTCCCAAAATTGCTCTTATATAACAAAAAAATTATATATAGGATATTCTTCTTTTCAATTCATCATGTATTAGATAATTAGTAACAAAAGTAAAAGAAGCTGTCCTAAACCATTTAAATAGTTTTGGCAAACAGCTTCCTGTACTTCATAAATGCATAAATCCAGCTAATTATTAATTTTTCTTTAATAATATTTTAATTAAGGGCTTCTGTATCAAATTTAAATTCTAGTGCGTATAAAGGATAGAAATAAATACCATTTTCCTCATCTTTTCCTATATTCTTTGAAGACAACCTAAAAGCGTATTGCGGCTTATATTTGGCAACAAAATTTTTAAACGATTTTGAAGTTGTATGATTTCCAGCTTTTACTTCAATTGGCGTTATTCCATCCAAGCAATCAATCACAAAGTCTATCTTAGTATATTGATTTGGTTCATAGTAATATGCATTTATCGATAATCTTTTTAACATTTGTGAAACAACATTCTCGTATATTGCTCCTTTATATATGCCAATTTCTCCCTGCATGATTCTCAATACATCTCGATCCTCAAAACAAGATACCAACAAACCTGTATCTCCCATATATATTTTGAATATAGATAATTCAACTTCTTTCTTGAGTGGATAATCTATATGTGCTAAGCGATTTGTTTGAATGACGATTCCTGCATCTTTCAACCATTGAAGACTATTATCAAAATACCGCGCATTATACCCTTTCCGTATCATAGAATATTGAAATTTATGGTTCTCTTTTGCAAGCTGTAAAGGGATAGAATCAAAGCATTCTCGAATTTTGATTGCCTGAGTTGCATCTGAATATTTCACCATATCAGCCAAATAATCGTTTACAATAGCTCGCTGTATTCTTAAACAATTTTTTTTGTCTTGAGAATCAATATATTCTTGTACTACTTCCGGCATTCCTCCAATAACCATATATAAAGAAAAATATTCATTCATTTTATCATGCAGTAATTCCGGAATCGGTTCGCAGTTCTTCACACAATCAAAAACTTTCCTAAGTACTGTTTCATTGATATCTAATGCATTTAAAAACTCTATAAATGATAGAGGAAACATTTCTATCACTTCAACATATCGAACCGGATACGAAGAAGTTCTCGAAATCGCAACACCTAATAAACTGCCCGAACAAATAATATCACATGGAAAATCCTCTCCTATAAATTTTAAAGCTGTCAAAGCATCTGGACAAGCCTGTATCTCATCCAAAAACAATAAAGTATCTTGATCTATTCTCTCTTCTAAAGCAAAATATGTAAAATATTCATATATTCCCTTAGGTTCATGCGTTTTCTGGAAAATTTCCCGTGCACTTAAATCTCTTTCAAAATTGATTTCTAATACATTACGATAATTCTCTTTGCCAAACTGACGAATAATATATGTTTTTCCTACCTGTCTGGCTCCTTTAATTATAAGAGGTTTTTTCTTTTTGCTGTTTTTCCATTGTATAAGTTTCTTCATAATATGACGTTCCATAAAGCACCTCCTTTGTGTTTATTATATAATTTACCTTAAAAATGTGCAATTATGCATTTTTTTACATGTATTTTTATGCATTTTTGCACTTTTTTTAAAGTTGCTTATTTAAATATACCACTAAAGAAGAGTCTTTGCTTTTTCATATTTTCCAAAGTATACTGGCAAATCATTATCTGAATATGATTTTAAATAAACTTTTTCTGTAAATTTCTGTCCATATTCACCAATATTGTTAAAAATTCTACTGGGCGCAAATTGCGTTCTTGTTGATACTATTTATAACGTTTTGAATACCACACCACAAATTTATGTTGTCACTGAATAATTCAACAACATTTCCTTTATCAATAAAAGGTGATTCTTGTAAAACAGATAAATCTTTCATTACTCCGTTACGAACAATAAACTCAACAATTTGATTTACAAAATAGATTTGATTTCTATTCATTTGTCTTTCATCCAAGTATTTTGAGAAAGCTTCTTTTGCAGCATTCATATCCAAACCAACTATTTCACGCACAAATTCACCAAGTGGTTTTTCACCAACTTCAGAATAATAATCTTGTTTAGTTCCCAATTGCCCCCATATAATTTTTTCCAGTTCATCCATATCATTTTTATCTAAAGGCTTATTTTCTTTTAACTTCATGATGACTGGATTATTTTCTTGGTGTTGTTTAATATAATATTCAAGTTTATCTTTATAATTTTGTAAATCATCATTTTCCAAATCAGATTCATTCCAATTTACAGACAAAATATCGTCCTCAAAATCAGTAATGTAAATTTTTCCTGTTTTAGGAATATACTTAATCAGATCACGAAGATTCTTTCTAATAATTTCAAAATCATCAATATCACTTTCTTCTAAATAATTCGTATGTAATATTTTATTTAAAAGTTCAGACTGCACTTGTATTTCAGGAATATTTGCAACACTTGCTACACCCTCAACTTTTTTCATAAGATCCTTTTTGTACTTAGGATATTTTTTCTGTGCTAAATGAGCTAATTCAATCCCATACATCAATGCATCAAACCGAACTGCACTAATCTCATCATCATCCGGTTTAATCAATGGTACAAGCTCATCTTTTACATCTAAACAATTTTCATAAGTCAAAGAAGTATAATTTTCTGGATTAGAATATAGATCAACATATTTAATATGTTGCCGTACGTCAAACTTATTACGATCCAATTCTTTTACCTTGCTAACCATTTCTTCAACTAATTGTTTTCTCCACTCTTCCAACTCTTCTGTTTGATAAGTCAGATCTTGCAATTTATATGCAATTTGAAACTTTAAATTGAAGATTGCTCCATGCACAGCTATAGCATTCGCAGATGCTTTACCTTTATTCATTCTAAAGAATTCAAAGTTCCCACAGAAATCGAAAATATAAAATTCTTTTTTATCATTTCCATCTAATAGTCCTGGACACAATCGAGTTCCTCTCCCAATCATTTGCCAGAATTTCGCCTTACTCATTACCTTTTTAAAGAAAACAAGATTAACTACTTCAGGAACATCAATTCCTGTATCAAGCATATCTACTGAAATTGCAATCTGAGGAAGTTTATTTGCGTCCGAAAATTCATCTATTGCGCTTTGAGCATAGTTAATTTTATTATCAATAACTTTGGCATAACCATTCAATTCTGGATATTCTTTATTAAATACTTCGAATATTTTTTCTGCATGATTATGATTCTTTGCAAAGATAATAGTCTTTCCGATTTTTTGACCATAATCAACTGTAATACCATAATTAAATAAAGTCTTTAATACTTTTCGTATTGTATCCTCATTAAACACCCATGAATTCAAAGCAGAAGAATCAATGCGTTCTGGTACATGCCCATTTTCATCTGCAAATGTATCTTCATATTCTTCCTTCTCCTCTTCAGACAACTGATCCCATACAATACCTTCAGATATAAACTTTAATTCTGTTTCAACCGAAAGAAAATCAACTAAGTATCCATCTTTAACCGCTTGAGCAAGTTCATATCCATAAGTAGGAACACCATTTTCTAGTTCAAATATCTTATATGTATTCTTATCAATTTCATCTTTAGGGGTAGCTGTAAGTCCCACAAGAGGGGCATCAAAATAAGTAAAAATATCTTTGTACTTGTTATAAATAGATCTATGCGCTTCATCGCAAATAATCAAATCAAAGTGACCACAAGTAAATAGCTTTTTATCATCTTCTTTAACAGTATCTATGCATCCAATCATTGTCTGATATGTTGAAAATACTGCATGAGCATTATAATTAGATTTATCTTCTACTAAGTTTGTTGCAGATAAATTTGGAAGCATATTCACAAAACTTCTTTTTGCTTGTGTAACCAATGAATTTCTATCAGCTAAGAACAAGATATTCTTGATCCAGCCTTCATTTAAAAGCACATCTACAAGTCCAATAACTGTTCTAGTCTTACCAGAACCAGTCGCCATAACTAGCAATGCTTTTCTTTTATTTTTTTGATCAAAGGCTTCACAAGTAGCTCTAATAGCTTCTTCTTGATAATATCTACCCGCAATATCTTTGTTTATATTGATAAATTTCAAATGAGATCTAGTACTCATTAAATTAAAATACTTCTCTAAATCTCTTTTAGAGTAAATAGAAGACACTTTTCTTTCTGGATAATGATTATCAATGATTCTTGTTTCAAAACCATTTGTAAGGAAAATCACAGGTCTGCGTCCATATTGTTTTTCTAATATATTGGCATATAAAATTCCTTGTTGTCTACCTTTAGAAACATCTACACATGTTCTCTTAGCTTCGATAACTGCTAATGGTTTTTGCATATCGTCGTACAAAACATAATCAGCATATCCTACTTCCGATTTATTAGGCATACCTGGCAGTTCTACTTCATTAACCCAGTCCTTATCTTCCACCCATCCAGCATCGAGGAGCATTGCATCGATATATAATTTACGTGTTTTATATTCAGACAAATCCAAAGGTTTCGCAACATATGTGTTTTGCTGCTGTGACCTACGCTTACTTAGTTCTTCTTTTAAAGATTTATTTTCTTCAATCAACGCCTTCAAGTCAATATCTAGATTTATTTTCGGAACTAATGTTACATCTTCTTTTTCTAAAAGAGAGGCGTCAAATTCTCTCTCTTCATATTCATCTCCGTAACAATATGCTATCCAATCCATAAAGTAGAAAAGATTCTTCAAACATATTTCCGCAATATTTTTAGCCTTGTCCCCACTATTATGAGCTGCTTCATTTCCATAACGACGGATGAATTCCAAACGCCTCCATAAATCATCACCAATAATTTGTCTAAATGCATCACAATTCATTAGAGTATAGAGATTATCTTTATAAGGCACTTTTAATTCATAATCAACTGAAAACATCCACTTAATGGCTGCTTCCATTGCCCTACGACAATTTATGATACAAGTATTACTATCAACTTTATATGTCTTTTCTGCAATAATCGCTATATTGATAAAGTCTTTAAATTCACTCTCTTTTCTCAAGTAATCAAAGTTTGTCATAGCGCACCTCACTTCCCTTATACTTATTCACATCTATATTCTAATACATTTATATCTACATACATAGCGTCATATTTTGATTTGTCGATTTGTTTAACAAAGAAAACAAATTCATTTTGAAGTTCTATCGGTGGAACAATAACTTTTAATTCACTAAGTATTTTCAGATTAATATTCTTTTGTGCTGACTCTGGAGCCTGCGATTCAAGTATTCCCTGAAAGAATGAGAACCAATAATGAATAAATATATTGCTAGTCTTATCATTGGCAACAAAACCAACGACGCTATCTGGAAAACAAGCATCAAATTCCAATATAGCTGTCTTAGCAATATTAGCTGCAATTGTAATACAAAGAGTTCCTTTATCCCACATTTTACTCTGCTCTAAACCAAGGTCTGAATAAGTTGCATTATACGACGATATATATAAATCTGCATTTGCCACATCGCCTGTCTGAATCAATGGATAATCACCACCTAATAATTTAGGATCATTTCTCGGCCTGTGTTTAGATACACCACGACCGAACTCACCTAAGTCAGGTAATGTTGCTTCAGGTAATTCATAAGGGTTTTCAAATGGATTCCCAAACATCTCGACAAATCGGGCTTTGGTAAGTTCATCTAGTTTTTCAAGTTCCTTCCGACGCACATCAATTATCGCTTCTAATCGAGAAAGAATCTCTGCAACTTTATTCTGTTCAGATAAATCAGGAACATACAATCGCAACTTGTTTAGTTCTTTTGCTGAAAGATGCTTTACTGTAACGAATGCCGTTTTTTGTTCAATTTTTTTCAGTGCCTTTGACATAGCAAAACGAAGATATTCTTCATTTGTTCCTTTTCTTACAGTTAACTTACATACTCGCTGATTTAATAGTGCCCCATCACTTTTCCAACGAGCAATATTGAATTCTCCGTCCATCCCTATAAGGAGATCACCTGATTTTAGGACGTACTCCTGTGGATAATCTCCCGAATAATAAGTCTCAGAATATCCTCTCTTCACATCTCTTATTCGAACCAATGGTGGATATGCGGGATCCTCAGTAAAACATTTCGAATCAAATGCAAATCCATATTGAATGTCACATATATCTGTTAATTTCTTCATATATTCATCCCTACAAATCCGAATCTGCAGTTTTATCTTTTTGTTATTTGGGTTACCTCTTTTCTTAATTCTTCGCTAAATTCATCTAGATCCTCTAGGTTTATTACATGATCTTCTAATAGATCCAATATATTTATGAGCATTTTCGATCTTCTCATGTCAATCACAACGCCAACACTTCTTTTATCTTTAAACACTCTGTTTTCAAGATCCCAGAAATTTTGAGCCGCTGATCCATCCCTACTCAATATCTCGATGTATTCTTTATTTAGTTTTTTCATATAATCTTCTTGCCATCGAGGCACTCTTTTTCTAAAAATCTTCCAATCTGATTCTTTTACTTCGTACATAACTTTTCTCCTATGAAATATATCTTCTATGTGATTCCTTTACATTGTTCTGATTTACCATTGCATAATGCATGGTTGTATCTATTTGAGAATGTCCTAATAAACTTTGAACCTGTTCTATCGGCATTCCTTTGTCAATAGCCTTTGTTGCTACAGTCCTCCTAAATTTGTGTGGGTGAACTTTAGAAATCCCTAATCTTCTTCCTAATTGCCTTAGTCTAATTTCAACACCGCTGATATTTAATCTATTATGTGGTTTATCTAGTGAAACAAACAAAGCTTGATTTGAATCAGTTCTAGAATTTAAATAATTCTTTAAATGAATCTTGGTTCTCGCATCAAAATAAACTGGCCTTTCTTTGTTCCCTTTACCAAATACGACACATTCCCTATTTTCAAAATCAATATCATTAATATTTAACTTTACAAGTTCTCCAACTCTCATACCAGTGGAAGCTAATAAATCAATAATCGCCAAATCCCTTAAACAACTACAATTATCTCTTAGCAGTTCTAACGTTTCATCAGAGTATGTATCTTTAATAACCTTGTCCGTTTTAATCTTATGAATTCTTTTCATAGGACTTTTTAATATATAATTTTCTTCTTCTAACCAAGAAAAGAAACTACTTAAATTACGTCTAATGTTATCAACACTTGCTTTAGAACAATTATTGATTTTCTGATAATCCGTCAAATACGTTCTTAAATCATCTGTTGTCATATGTGTAATTCCTTTATTCATTTTAGAATTCATTTTTATTAATGTGGCCTCATAATATTTAGTAGTTCTACTGCTACAGCCCTCTATTTCTTTAGCTGAAATGAATTTTTTAATCAATTCCTCATTTGTAAATTCACAAATTCCAACATTCTCTTTCGAATAGATTTCAACACCATCAAGACAACGATTTAAGACTTTATGCAACACTTCCATTTGTGCATTGTCCAAATAATTCAATAAAGACTGTTCAATTTCAGTAATAATTTCTGTTTTCATGTTAGTAACCTCCGTTACCAACATCCCTACATCCATTATTCTTTATCCAAAATATTCTTGCATTAAGCTATCAAATAGTTGTTGTGTTTTCTCTAACGACTTCTGTACTGCTAATTTTGATTTATCGACTTGTGTAACAAAACTTGCAAACTGCCTTTGTCGCTCAATATCAGGAATCATAATATCAATCTTATTCATAGTTGATATCGGTAACTGTGGTTGAGCTGAACCACTTGCAATTTTCTCTTTAATATCTACAAGCAACATCTTAAATTGCTCAATAAAGTACACTTCATTCACAATATCTCTTTTCATCCTCAGAATAACCATTCCTGAATTAATCCTCACATTTTCAAACGGTACATCATCAGTATAAAACGCTAAATTCCCAAGTGTTCCTCTTGTTGTGAGTACAATATCACCCCTTGTAAGTTTCCCTTTACGAAGTTGCTTATCTTTTTCTTTTGAAATAAACATACACGTATCAAAATTAAATCCCTCGCATGTAACATTTTTTGCATTTAAAAACAAACAATAATCCTCTTTTTTAAAATCGTCAGCAACAGGATAATTTTTCCCTCTATCCCCATCAATAATTTCACACACTTCAGTCATTATCTTTGTTTTTAATTTGAGAGGATTAGTCAATGGATCCCCAAACAGTTCGACAAATCGGGCTTTGATAAGATTATCAAGATAATTAATCTGCATTGTATAGTGAGAAATAATATCTGATACTAAATCTAATTGCTTTACAATAGATACTTGATTATCTATTGAAGGTAGAAAATGTTTCTTTTCTGAAGTAGTTGATATCCACTGACGTTTATGGTTGGGAGGCATTTTTGATAAACTTAACAATAGATAATAACAATATTTTAAATTTGCATTATGCTTTGAAGTCAATATTTTCATTGCCGACGATTTAACTTTAAAAGGGAAATCAACATAATGAACCGATGTAGTAAAGTCATCAAAGATGATACAAGGACATTTATTATAGATTCCTTCTTTTTCATTTGTATATCCTAAAATAAAGGATTGTCCTGCAGTTAAAACAGGTGTTCTATATTCGTCACTATATCTATCCGATTCGACAATATAATCAGTTGGCTGTTCATAATCTATAAAATCTTTTATTTTCATTAAATCGCTAAATCCGAATTTACCATTCAGATTTTTCCTCCTTTCTATCCTTTCAGAAGAGCTTTTAATTCTTCCAAATTCTTATCAATTTCTTTATTTAACTCTTCTATATCTGCAAGTATTTCACTAGTAGGTGGATATTCTACTTTTTCATAAATAACTTCTTTGTATTTATTAATAGAAAGATCATAATCGTTATCAACTATTTCCTTCATATCCACGAAGAAACTTTGTTCTGTTCTTTTACGATTTTCCTCTTTATCTAAATGATTAAATCTTTCAATAATATCTGGAATATCATTTTCTTTGACTGGTGATCTCTTATCGTCTAATGAATAACCATCCGCTTTCATATCATAGAACCAAACTTTATCAGTTCCACCATATCCTGTTTTAGTGAATATCAATATTCCTGTTGAAACACCAGCATATGGTTTAAACACTCCAGAAGGCATTGAAATTACTGCTTCTAATCTATTATCTTCAATAATTGCTTTTCTTATTTGCTTATGAGCTTTACTTGATCCAAATAAAACACCATCTGGAACAATACAAGCACATCGTCCACCAATCTTTAACATCCTTATGAATAAAGCTAAAAATAATAGTTCCGTTTTCTTTGTTTTGGCTACTTTTAATAAACTAGCAGATACCGAATCGGCATCCAACGTTCCCTTAAATGGAGGATTGGCAAGAATCAAAGAATATTTATCTGTATCAATATTTTGATCAGATAAGCTATCTCTATATTCAATGAATGGAGACTCTACACCATGAGTCATCATATTCATAGCACCAATACGAAGCATAGTTCTGTCCATATCAAATCCGTAGAACATATGATTCATATAATGATCTCTATTTTCTTTATTCATTAAAATATCATTCCGATATGTCTCTCTTAAATAATCACTCGCTCCTACTAAAAAACCACCTGTACCACATGCCGGATCGCAAATCGTTTCCTTTGGTGTTGGCTTCATCAACTCAACCATCATATGAATAATATGTCTTGGTGTTCTAAATTGCCCATTTCTTCCAGCTGTAGAAATCTTAGATAATAAATATTCATATACATCACCACGAATATCAATTTCTGTTGATTTTCCCATCAACGAATAAATATCGTCTAATGAGTCAACGACTTTAGATAATACTAATGGCGTAGGCAATTTAAATATCGCATCATCCATATATTTTGAATATGCACTATTCTTGTCAGAGTGTAGATTCTTAATAAAAGGAAAAACCCATTCTTGAACCGTTTCATACATTTTGTTTGCTGGCAAATCTCTAAATGTTGACCATTTTAATTGTTGTCCATCAACAGTTCTTTCACCAATTTTAATTTGGTCAGAAAAAATGCTTTTAAATGGTAAACCTAACATCGCACATTCTTTTGCATTTTTATTATCTGTGTCATCCAAATCACGAATAAACATTAAATAAGTAATTTGTTCAATTACTTCAAGCGGATTTGTTAATCCACCGGCTGCAAACACATCCCACAGAGCATCAATTTTATTTTTTAATTCACCTGTAATCATTTTTCTTCCTCCCTATTCCATATATATGAAGTATATCTTCCACCACTCAATTTAATAATTTCATTATTTTTTAATAAGTCAGAGAGAGTTCTTTGAATAGTAGTTTCACTTATATCAGGACATTTCTCCATGATTTGATTCTTTGTGATTTTGCCCATATGTTTTCGTATCACTTCACGAATTCTTCCCGGCTTGCTCATTCCAGATTCAATCAATGTCTGCACTCTACCAGAAAACTCTTTATATGCTGCAATAATTACTCCAAGATAATATTCTACAAATGGTTCATAATCATTTTCATTCTCATGCCATCCATAAGAACTAGCCTGTAATACTTCATAATAGGTTTCTTTAGATTGCTCTATCAGTTTTTCTATACTTATGTATTTTCCAACTATATATCCTGACTTATATAAAAGAAGCAAAGTAAGAAGCCTACTCATTCTTCCATTTCCATCATTAAAAGGATGAATACACAAGAAATCTAATATACACATTGGCATCAATATCAATGGATCAATATTATCATTAATGGCATCGTTGTATGCATTGCACATATTAGCTATAGCTTCTGGTGTAGCCCAAGCTTCAATAGGTTTAAATCTAATTCTTTGATTTCCAAAAGAATCAACTTCTGCGATTATATTATCTGAAGATTTAAATTTTCCTCCAAAGCCTAAACTATTATATTTATATAAATCTCCATGCAACTGAAGAAAATAATTCTCATTTACAGGAATATATTCATAATTTTCATGAATTGTATTTAATACATCACGATAACCTGCTATTTCCTTCTCATTTCTACTTTTAGGCATTGTCTTGTCCATAACAAGTTTCCTCAAACGTTCATCTGTAGTAATAATTCCTTCAATCTTATTTGATGCTTCGGTACTTTGGATTTTAGCTACCTCTAATAATTCAGTTAGTTTGTCAGAATTAGACTCAATAAATAAATTTTGTTCTCCTTTATATTCATGAATAGAAGTCAAGAGCGAAACTATATTCGGAGTTAATAATTTCTTCCAACTTTCTTTGTATTCAAATTGTCTCATTATGTCCCCCTTTATCTTTTAACATCATTATAAATTTAATTTAGTCATTTTTCAATTCAATTTAGTCATTTTTCAGAAAATGACTAAATTAAATCATTTAATGACATAATTAAAATTGTGTATTAAAACCTAAAACTAAAAGAGTTGTCATAGAATTAACTTTCTTTTTAATCTGAATTTCATACTTCCAAGATATAAGTCAAAAAATAGATTAAACATTATATCTAAACCGTTATGCATCTTCCATCTAAAACTAGCCTCCTTGCATATTCTTAGCAATATCCCTATAATTTACTCGATAAAACGGAGAACAAAATGAAACTTAAAATTGGTACCAGAAAATCAAAACTGGCAAGAATTCAAACAGAATTAGCCATTCATAAAATACAGGAATGTATGCCTGAAATTGAAACAGAGATCATTCCCATTTCAACCCAGGGTGATAAAGATAAAACAACACCACTTTATGCCATACCTCAAACCGGTGTTTTCATCAAAGAAATTGAAAAAGCTTTGATCAATAAAGACATTGATATTGCCGTGCACTCTTTAAAAGATGTAACTTCTACTTTAGATAATCGTCTAATGTTGATTGAACCATTTTTATTTGAAGATAAACGAGATGCACTGATCACAAAAGATCACTCAACCTTAAAAAATCTAAGAAAAAACGCTGTGCTTGCGACCAGCAGCATTCGCCGAATAGCCTGCATCCACCATATACGTCCTGATATTCAATTTGTAAATATCAGAGGAAATATTGAGACACGTATTCAAAAATTTAAAGAAATGGATATCGATGGTATTGTTCTTGCTGCAGCTGGGCTAAAACGATTACATCTTGATTCTTTGATTGATGAATATCTCGATCCATCTATGATCATTCCTGCCTGCGGACAGGGAACCATTGCCTTAGAAATACGAAAAGAAGATAAAGATCTATTTTCAAAACTATCTCAATCATCCAATCAAACATTAGAAACCAAGATAGAAAGAGAATTCTTAAGCTTATCTAAAGCAGGCTGCCATTATCCAATTGGATGTTACGCAAAGTTTGTAGATGATCAACTACAAGTTCATGCCTGCCTAGGCGAAACAATAGAAGACTGTAATTTTGTTTCGACGGTCTTCGATAAAGCTGAATACAATACAGCTGCAAGTTCTATATATAAGAAAATAAAGGAAGAAAATATATGATATGGTTTGTAGGAGCTGGATGCTATCATCCAGACATGTTAACAATAGGTGCTAAAAAATTATTAGAACAAGCTGACTGTATTTTATACGATCATCTTGTAAACAAAGAATTTCTTCAATATGCTTCCAAAAACTGTGAATGCATCTGCGTAGGAAAACGAGGACATCAAAAATCATGCGCCCAGGAAGATATCTTTACCCTTTTGGTTCAAAAAGACAAACAATATAAAAACGTTGTTCGTTTAAAAGGTGGTGACCCTTATCTTTTTGCCAGAGGAAGCGAAGAAATGCATTATGTATTGGAAAATGGATGCAATTGTCAATATGTCCCAGGAATCAGCAGCGCCATTGGCGCTTTAGGCTATGCTGGCATTCCTGTAACACAAAGACATACTGCTACTGGTTTTATCGTGCATACGATGCATTATCAAGATGGCAAAGATCATCTGGACTATAAAAAGATTGCTCAGGAAACAAATACCCAGATTTTTTTCATGGGTTCTCATAAGATCAAGACACTGGCTCAAAAATGTATAGACAATGGCATGAGCGAAGATACTCCGATCGCAATTGGATCACATCTAACTTATCCTGAACAAAAAGTATACACATCCACGCTCAAGAAAATCTTGAATAAAGATCTAAGTAGTTTTACCAGTCCATTACTGATCGTATTAGGAAATGTCGTAAAAGAACAATCACTGCTGGATAACACAAAAAGGTTACCCGCTTTTGCCAAAAACGTTCTTTTTGCCAGCATTGATGAGAATCCCTGGCCAATTGAAGACCTGCTTTTAAGATATGGCATCTTTACCTATTCTAGACAGGTCGCAAATGTTATATATATACCAGATGAAATTGTCGATTTGAACTTATATGATACATTGATCTTCAGCTCTAAACACGCTGTTAAAAGTTTCTTTCAATATCTATCATATAATCACATTGATATAAGAAGCTTATTTTCAAAAAAGATCTTCTGCATTGGTAAAAAAACACAAGAAGAATTAGAGCGAAGAGCCATACAAGTCGATCATGTTGAATCCAATTCATCCGATATGTTTACTTATATAAAGGAGCATAAAAACGCTCTTTATATAAAAGGAAAAGATGTTGATTGCCCAATTGATTCTTTAAGCACCTATCAAATTGCACCAATAGAATTTGATTTACCTGAAGTAAAACTGGATGCCATTGGCATCAGCTGTCCACAAGCTTTAGAAATCCTTGATCAAAAAGGCATTGATAAAACAACTCCAGTTTTCTGTTATGCGCATAAAACATACCAAAAGGCAAAGGAACTTGGATTTACAAATATTCATACGACGCCATCTTCAAAACAAGAGATCGTAAAGCATATCCTTGAATACTTTGGAGGAAACATATGAGAGTCTGTTTAGATATTGAATTTCAAGATGCAATCGTGTGCATCCTTGGAGGAGGGAAGGTTGCCTTACGGAAAGCCAAACAATTTATTGAAGCCGGCGCTACGATTTATATACATTCAATACAATATGAACCTGAATTTAACACACTACATATCAACAAAGTAGACAAAGATACTTTCATTCATACATTATCCAAAGCTAAGTTAGCCATTGCCTGTACAAACAATAAATCTATAAACAAAGAATTTATTCAAACAGCTCGAAAACATCATGTACTTGCCATGTCCTGTAATAAAAACCAGGAACAAGATACGTTTAGTACTGTGACTAAACGCGATAAACATCTTGTCTTGTCATGCCATACCAATGGAAGCTTTCCTGTGGCCAATCAGAATATAGTCAATGATTGGAAGGCTCGTCTAGAAATCCTGGAAACTTTGCGAAACAATCTTCAAGACCATGCACTATGTCATGATCTAGTAAATCTGGATGATCAACATCTCTGCTTTTTTCAAGAAGCCCTTCAAACCAAGCAGGCCATTATCTACCTGCTTCATGGAAACTCTTCTTTAAAGGCAAGAATACAATGTCAAAATCTGATTCAGCACTCTAAAACTAAATTTGAAGAATATACAAGCACAACTTTCTTTCTGGCAAAGAAATACCAGGATATTGATTTAGAAACACTTTGTAAGCTTCTACAGGAGTTTCACATTAAACCTCATTTTGTCTTCTTGTTTTGGCAACAAGGGCGATATGTCATACAGGGAGCACAAACAATCAATCAATTCGGCTTTGATCATCAACATATACAGATTGATCCAAATCAGTTTATAAAAGAAAGCGAAACTTTGATCATGCATACAAAACCAACCAGCAAAACACAAAATGCCGTTTTAGTCAGCATGTTGGATTCACCATTTTTACGATCACAATATCCTGATGCTCGTTTTGTTAGTTGCCTAGATGATACTAAAGTCATAGAAAGGATACTCTATGAAGTCAATTCAGCTCTTTAGTCGCATGGCTCTCTTTTTAGCACTGATGATCCTTTCAGCCTATATTCAAATTACCCTTCCAACCCCATTTATGCCTATGCATATCACCATGCAGTTATTTACTGCCATTCTATGCGGGTTTTGTCTTCCCGATAGATATGCATTCTTGTGTATGTTTACATATATATTGGTTGGTCTTCTTGGATTTCCTGTCTTTGCCAGTGGTGGAGGCCTGCAGTATATCATGAAACCAACCTTTGGCTTTGTGTTAGGTTTTCTTGCCTGCAGTACTATATGTGCCATCGCATACAAAAGAAAAAGTCCAGTCAGTCTGAAAGAATACTTTCTTGTCGGACTCACCGGACTTATCAGTTTTTATGTAGTAGGAAATATCTATTACTATTTTTCCTTTCCCATCTTGATGAATACCCGCATTCCTTTATGGTTATCTTTAACCAACGGATTTTTGGTTTCCATCATTCCAGATATATTAATCTGTTTTCTTGCCTGCAAAGTCGCAAAAACTCTACAGATACTTATCAAGTAACGCCTGCCACTGGTCGGCGTTTTCTTTTTGCCAGTTTTCAAATGTTGCATTGGCATTAGAAACCAGTGTACCAAGTTCAATAAAGAAATCATTGATATCACTTTCCAGGATCAAGCCTACTTCTTTACCAAACTGTGTATCTTCTAGATCTGAAGATCCATTGACGCTCATCTTAAATGCCGAATACGGTTTCTTATCTACCAACTTAGTAAATCCCTGTAATCCAATCGCTCCAATCTGATTGGTTCCACAAGAACTTGGACATCCAGAAATATACACACGAGGTAAAACTCCTTCTTTAAACTCATAAGGACGTAAAGCTTCGATCAAAGATTTTAAAACATTATTAGAGTCACGAAGCCCAACTTGACATGTGCTGGCTCCAATGCAGGAAACACTTGTTTCAAACGTTGTATGAGCCCCATCTTGCGTATGTTCTAATACTTTTTGAACTTCATCGCCACTTAGATTTACGATATAGATATCTTCCTGTGGCGTTAAACGCAGTTCAACTTCATCCATATCCTGGACCACATCATAAAGTTCTTTCCATTTATCCAGGCTCATATTTCCACATAATGGATGATATTTCACCGCATATAAACCTGATTGTTTTTGTTTGATCACACGATCCGGAATCACATCTAGTTCCTTGCCTTCTTTTTGGATCACTACATCTTCTACATGTACATCATGATCCAGATACTTCTTGGCTAATTCGACTTTTTCATGAAATTCCTCTACGATCCTATTTTTTCCTAGACTCATCTGAAGATATCTAGAACGAGCTTTCGCACGATTTTGATAATCCCCATGCTCCATGAACACCAAGACCATTGTATTAATATAATAAAGAATATCTTTAGGATCGATATGATCTCCAACCTTGACACCCATCATCGGATTGTTTCCAAGTCCTCCGCAACAATACACATCAAAAGTTTGATCCGTATTGGCAATAAATCCCAAATCTCTAAAGTTGGCATGTACTTCATTGGCTTTGGAATTTGAAAAAGCCACCTTAAGCTTTCTAGGAAGAGAATACTTGTTTACGATGCTTAACAAATACTCACCAGCTGCCTTCGCATAAGGATAGACATCAAAAGCTTCTTCTGGATCCAATCCGGATAATACAGAACACATGACATTACGCGGATAATCTCCTCCACCACCACGAGTTACGATATCTCTTTCTAAAGCTTCTTTCATGATTGGCGTTAAAGCTTCCGGTCTTACATCATGCAGCTGAACGGTTTGACAAGTCGTACAATGCGTACGCACAATTCCATGTTCTTGACATTGATCAATGATAAATTTCAATTTTTCTTTTGTGATACGTCCCTGATTCATTCTAAGTCGCAACATAAAGGCTTCTCCACCACGCTGCGCATAAGAACCAAACCCACCGCTGTATCCTTTATACTCTTTCATAGAAATTTCTTTTTGGATAAACTGTTTGGTCTTACGTTCAAATTCAGGAAGTTCCTGTAACAATTCTTCTCGTAATGTATTCATATTCTTCTCCATTTCTTTCTTTCATTATACCTTATCAAATATTTATTACTATGAAAATTTATTAAAAGTCTGTGTCAGATCCGGCACGATTTGTTTTTTTCTTGATAATAAATCTTTTACAAATACATTCTTCTTTCCAAATGTCTGCCATAATAAATTTTCTTTCGATCCAGCCCCATATAAGATTGAACCCTTTTTCTTGATACTGGTAAAAGCTACGATCACTAGATCGCCATTATATTTGATCGTCATTTCCTCTAAGATTTCCTGCACCTTTTCTTTAATAGACCGGACAGAACTTAAATCCAATATAAAGACTTGAGAGATCAATACTTTTGATCCCTTCATATCAAAAGTCTTCATATCCGCTTCAATACGCTGAATCAATTCTTCTTTAGAGATATTCTTAGGAAGATTCATCGTGATCGAAAACATTTTATAGGCTAGAGCATCTGCATCTTCATGCGATATCATCGCCAACTGTTGGGCAAGCTCTGTATCTTTTTTTGTCGTTGTCGGAGATTGAAAATTTAATCCATCAGAAATAATAGCCCCTAAAAGTAAGCCCGCCAAATTCTCTGGAATTTCAATATGACGCTCAAAAAACATCGATGTAATGATCGAAGCTGTACTTCCTATGATCTCATTGCGAAACGCTATTGGCGAAAGCGTAGAAAAATTATGGATCCTATGATGATCGATCACTTCTAATAAGTTGGCTTTTTCAATCCCGTTTACCGATTGAGAGAATTCATTATGATCGACCATAATAATATTCTTATTTTGCGCATTCATGATATGGTATCTGGAAACATAACCAATCAAACAATCTTTTTTATCTAAAACAGGATATGTATTAAACGTCGTATCTCGCATCTTGATCATTACATCTTCAACAAACTCATCTTCTTTAAAATATGTGATCTTCTTTTGCATGATCAATTTAACCGGGATCGAGAAATACAAGTAACGTGAAGTATTCATACTTCCAATACCCGAAATAATGATCGAACAGTTATGTTCTCTAGCTGCCTTTAAGACATCTTCTTCGATATGATCTGTCCAGACCGCAATCAAAATACCCGCGCCTTTTTCAATACTTTCTTTTTGTCCCTGTGGATCATCTCCAATAATAACGATACGATCCTGTATTTCATAGCGTTCCAGTTTTGTCTTGCAAAGCGCAATAATACTGACTTTACCATTCACATGGTGTTCATCTGCCTTATATATGATCTTTCCTTCAATTGTCTTTGCCATCAACTCAATCGGTGTCTCTTTTAATAAATCAATACCTAAAGCTGTATCTCCCATACCTAAAAGTGCTAAATCACTTCTTGTGACAACCCCTAATAACTTTTGATCTTGATCTAAAACGCCCAAAATACGCGCCTGATTCTGGTTCATGATTTCTTTGGCCTCAAAAATTGTTGTATCCGGCAAGATATGATCCGCCTGTTTTAATTCAATTTCAGATAAACGAACTCTTGCATCTTCTATTAATATAGGTTCTTCATACCCAAAGCGATCAAGAAGATAGGCTGTTTCTTCATTTATATCCCCTAAACGTCCCGCAACAGCTTTTTTCCCACATTGATTTAATAAATATGCATAAGCTATTGCACTGACAATGGAATCTGAATCTGGTTTTTTGTGTCCAATTACATAAATTTCATCATTTTTCATGCTATTACCTCAGATTGATTATAACAGTATTGTGATTTATACCGCAACATTTCTACAAGCTTTCAACCATAGTTTTTGTACATTTTAACAAACTAAAATTCTTTTTTTACAACCTCCCTTTATATAAAGGGAATGCACTTTTTTAGAGAAAATACAAGGTTGTTTTTTAAAATTTTCGATGTATACTCTAAGTACACAGTCAAAATAGTTGAACCGTCAACTATTTTGTGTTTAAGTAGTAGTACAAAGATAAGGAGATTTAGTATGAACGTTATTAAAAGAAGCGGTGAAGAAGTCGCTTTTGATATTTCTAAGATCGAAAATGCCATCCGCAAAGCAAACAAAGCTACCTCTCATTCCCAAATGAGCG
The DNA here is from genome assembly GCF_028321995.1 of Faecalitalea cylindroides. Classification (NCBI taxonomy): domain Bacteria; kingdom Bacillati; phylum Bacillota; class Erysipelotrichia; order Erysipelotrichales; family Erysipelotrichaceae; genus Faecalitalea; species Faecalitalea cylindroides. The sequence continues at coordinate 137,539 of NZ_JAQLXG010000001.1, read as the reverse complement.
AAGCCACGATTTTAAAAATATCAAAACGCGTTTCCGACAAAGTTGAATCATTAAAGCGAAGCACAAGCGTAGAAGAAATCCAGGATATGGTCGAAACAGAAATCATGCGAGAAAATTATTTCGCAGTAGCGCATAATTACATCACATATCGTTATGAAAGAGCACTTGTCCGCAAAGCCAATTCAACAGACAAGCAGATCTTAAGCTTGTTGGAAAGAAACAATGAAGAAGTAAAACAGGAAAACTCAAATAAGAACCCATTAGTTAACAGCGTACAGCGTGACTACATGGCCGGCGAAGTTTCAAAAGACATAACAAAACGATTCCTGTTACCTCAAGAAGTAATTGAAGCTCACGAACAAGGAATCATTCACTTCCATGATTCAGACTATTTTGCCCAGCACATGCATAATTGCTGTCTGGTTAACTTAGAAGACATGTTACAAAATGGTACGGTCATTTCTGAAACGATGATTGAAAAACCACATAGTTTCTCTACAGCATGTAATATCGCCACACAGATCATTGCTCAGGTCGCAAGTTCTCAATACGGCGGACAAAGCATCACCCTTTCTCACCTTGCCCCATTTGTACAGGTAAGTCGCGAAAAGGCAAGACGTGAAGTTAAAGAAGAATTGATTGCTTCTAATCTTGATTCAAGTGAAGAGACAGTAAACAAAATTGCTGAAATGCGTGTACGCAAAGAAATCGAAAAAGGTGTACAGGTCATTCAGTATCAAGTCATTACTTTGATGACAACAAACGGACAAGCTCCATTTGTAACTGTATTCATGTATCTAAACGAAGTACCAGAAGGACAGACACGCGATGACTTGGCATTGATCATTGAAGAAATGTTAAAACAGCGCATCAAAGGTGTTAAAAACGAAAAAGGCGTTTTCATTACACCAGCCTTCCCTAAATTGATCTATGTATTGGAAGAAAACAATATCCGCGAAGGAAGTCAATATTGGCACCTTACAAAACTTGCAGCTCAATGCACCGCAAAACGTATGGTCCCTGACTACATCTCTGAAAAGAAGATGTTGGAACTTAAAGTAGATAAAAATGGAAACGGAAACTGCTACCCTTGCATGGGATGCCGTTCTTTCCTTACTCCATACGTTGATGAAAACGGCAAACCTAAATATTATGGACGCTTCAACCAAGGTGTAGTTACGATCAACTTAGTTGACGTAGCATGTTCTTCAAAAGGTGATGAAGAAGCCTTCTGGAAGATCATGGACGAAAGATTAGCTCTATGTAAAGAAGCCTTGATGTGCCGTCATAAACGTTTGTTAGGAACACCAAGCGATGTAGCACCAATCCTTTGGCAAAATGGTGCCTTAGCTCGTCTTGAAAAAGGTGAACCAATCGACAAATTACTATTCAATGGATATTCTACAATTTCATTAGGATACGCCGGATTATGCGAATGTGTATACTACATGACAGGCGGACCACACACAGAAGAACCAGGAACATCTTTTGGCTTAAAAGTAATGCAGTATCTAAACGATGCATGTGCTAAATGGAAAGCCGAAGAAAATATCGATTTCAGTATCTATGGAACACCAATGGAATCTACAACATACAAATTCTCTAAATGTTTGCAGGAGCGCTTTGGTATCATTCCTCATGTAACGGATAAAAACTATATCACAAACAGTTATCACGTTCATGTTACGGAAGAAATCAACGCTTTCGATAAATTAACATTTGAAGCACAGTTCCAGAAACTTTCTCCAGGTGGAGCCATCTCTTATGTAGAAGTTCCAAACATGGAAAACAACATCGACGCCGTATTGGCAATCATGCAGCACATCTATGAAAACATCATGTATGCTGAATTGAACACAAAGAGCGATTATTGCCAGGTATGTGGCTACAGCGGTGAAATCCAGATCGTAGAAGATGAAAACCATAAATTGATCTGGGAATGTCCAAACTGTGGAAACCACGATCAGGAAAAGATGAATGTCGCAAGACGTACATGCGGTTATATCGGAACTCAGTTCTGGAACCAGGGACGTACACAAGAAATCAAAGAACGCGTAATGCATCTATAACCCCCTAGAAGACCTTTGATCCCCGAAATCAAAGGTCTTTTTCTATGCAAAGATTCTTTGCATGACAAAAGAATCAAACCTGTATTATGATGTAGTAAAGAAAGGAGGTCATCTTTATGTCAACCAATCTAGCAAACAATTTAAAGTATCTTAGAACATTACATAACTATTCCCAAGATGAATTAGCCAAACAACTTTATGTCAGCCATCAAACCATATCCAATCATGAAACCGGAAAATCCCAACCAGATCTCGATACAATCCATGCCTACGCCAAATTCTACGATGTAAACTTTCAAGATTTGATCCACATAGATCTTTCTAAACACAACCATCGAACAAAAGTTATTTTCGATGAAGTCATCTTTGATAAAAGAGATAAAACAATGATCATCTTAAATGGAACCAAAGGAACTTATGACTATCGCCAAATCAAAAAATGTGAGATCCTAAACGAGGCTGCTCACTACAAAGGAAAAGAAGAGCCTTTTAAACACATTATCGTAGCTGGTGTTGAATGGATGACACAAGCCAATATTCTGGAAAGATCTTTCTATGTCGGTCTAAAAATCACCATGAAAGACAATTCAGTATTAGGAATCTATACCTGCAACCAACCAACCCGTGTTCAAACCGACATTCACATCAAAGGATATAACAAAGCCAAACAAATCAAAGCTTTTATCGATAAGATCGTGCGCAAATATAAAGAATAATGATATTGAATTTGGTATAATGAAACCAAGGAGGAAATCACAAATCATACATGTGATATCAATAACGGTTATGTATTATGGAAATATAAAAAAATACGATATTGCCGATGGCGAAGGCGTTCGTGTAACCTTGTTTGTATCTGGATGCACCAACCATTGTTTAAACTGTTTTCAACCGGAAACATGGGACTTTAACTATGGAAAACCATATACAAAAGAAACAGAAGATGAAATCATCGAAGCTTTAAAAGCTCCCTATATCAGCGGCTTAACACTTCTAGGGGGCGAACCATTCGAACCCGAGAATCAAAGAGAATTGGTCCACCTATTAAAAAGAGCACGTGAAGAACTTCCAAACAAAACTATTTGGAGCTACACAGGATTTGTCTTAGACCAGGATCTTTTGGATGGCGGCAGAAAGCATTGTGAAGTAACAGATGAAATGTTATCGTATTTAGACGTTTTGGTGGATGGTCCATTTATTGAAGCCAAAAAGAATATCTCTCTAGCTTTTCGCGGAAGCGAAAACCAAAGAGTTATCGATATGAAAAAATCATTAAAAGAACAAGAAGTCATTCTTTATCTTGAATAACAAAAAAAATTCGATTTCGCTATAATTGCGTCATCGAATTTTTTATTATTAATGAATTTCCAAAGGTGTATATCCTTCTTCTTTTACCACATTGAATAAAACTTCATCAGCGATTTTTTGACTCATCTCAATTTCAGCTGATTTAGAATCAAGATCTACATTGGCACTGATTACACCATCCACACCTTCCAAAGCATTTTTAACGTGTCTTACACAATTTTGACACATCATTCCATCCACGATCATAGTTTTCTTCATAGTTTTTACTTCCTCCTTTTCTATGATAGTTTCTTCATCTTTTACATTAATTACACTAGGCTTAAAGAAACGTAAACGCAATGCGTTTGTCACAACACAAACTGAACTTAAAGACATGGCAGCTGAACCAATCATCGGCGATAACAACCACCCAAATAATGGATAGAAGACACCAGCTGCAACAGGGATTCCTAAAAAGTTATAGAAGAAAGCCCAGAATAGATTCATCTTGATATTACGAATGATAGCTGTACTAAGATCTATTGCGGTATTCACATCCAATAATGAATTTTTCATCAAGACGATATCTGCCGAATCAATCGCAATATCGGTTCCCTGTCCAATGGCAACACCAATATCTGCACGCATCAAGGCTGGTGCATCATTGATACCATCTCCAACCATCATAACTTTACGCTGTTCACTTTGTAATCTTCGAATGACACTTTCTTTATCCGCCGGCAATACATCCGAGATCACTTCATCGATATACAACCCTTGGGCAACCGCTTTAGCTGTTCTTTGATTATCTCCGGTCAACATAACAACATGAAAACCTTTTTGTTTGAATTCTTGAATAGCTGCCTTGCTGGTATTACGAATCGTATCGGCAACCGCAATAATTCCAATCGCTTCTGTTTCATCCGTAAAGATCAAAGGTGTCTTTCCTTCATCTGCCAGTTTTTCTATATCTTTTTCATTAAAGGAAATGCCATTTTCTTTGATAAAGATAGAATTCCCTGCAAAATATGTTTGCCCATCTATCTTTGCCTTGACTCCTTTTCCTCCAACAGCTTCAAATTCTTCAACACTCTTTAAAGAAAGTTGTTTTTGTTTTGCCTTGCTTAAGATAGCCAAAGCCAAAGGATGCTCACTTCCCTGTTCAATCGATGCTGCTAAAGCAAGAAAAGCATCATCTGACATATCTTTATATTTGACAATATTTTGAATCGATGGTTTTCCTGAAGTGATCGTACCTGTTTTATCTAAAACGATCGTATCTACACTATGTAATGTTTCTAGACTTTGAGCTGATTTAATCAAGATACCCTGGCTGGCTGCTTTACCAGTTCCTACCATAATAGCTACCGGTGTAGCCAAGCCTAAAGCACAAGGACAGGAAATAACTAGCACACTGATCGCATTAGAGAGAGCAAATTCAAAACTTTGTCCTAATGCCAACCAGACGATTGCAGTTACAATGGCAATCCCAATAACGATCGGCACAAAGATTCCACTTACCTTATCAGCCAATCTGGCAATTGGAGCCTTAGAATTTCCAGCCTCATCCACAAGACGAATGATCTGTGCCAGGGTCGTATCATCACCAACTTTTAATGCCTCAAATTTAAATGAACCATTTTGATTTAAGGTTGCGGAAATAACCATATCCCCCGGTTGTTTTTCAACTGGAATGCTTTCACCAGTAATAGTGGATTGATCTACATACCCAGTTCCTGAAATGATCTTTCCATCAACGGGAATCTTTTGGCCTGGTTTGATGACTACGATATCCCCCTGCATCACTTCTGATGCCGATACCAAGATCTCTTTTCCATCGCGAATGACCGTAGCACTTTTTGGTGCCAGATCAACCAACTTGCTTAAGGCATCCGTTGTTTTTGATTTGGATCTAGATTCTAAATATTTCCCAACACTGACCAATGTTACGATCATAGCTGCTGATTCAAAATATAAGGCATGCATCGCATGATGTACCATTTCCATATTTCCATAGCCAAAACCATATGCCATCCTATATACAGAATATAAACCATATACATATGAAGCTAAAGAACCAATCGCAACCAATGAATCCATATTTGGCGCTCTTTTTATCAACGCTTTAAATCCATGCACAAAGAAATGATTCTGGATAAACAAGATAATTGTTGCTAGTAAAAGCTGGGTGATGCTGGAAATCATCGCATTTTCTTCGCCTTCCAAAATTGGGATCCCCATCATGGGCCCCATCGCAATCAACATCAAAGGTACCAGCAGGATCAAAGAATAAACCAATCTTTGTTTGGCGTGTTTTTGTTCGTCCTGTACTCGCTTTTGACGATCATCCCACTCCTTTTTAAAACCTTCACTTTCTTTTTTCTTGCCCTTTGCGCTTGCACTATATCCAATATTTTCTACCGCTAAACTAATCTTGTCTTCATCCACCTTGTCTTCATCATATTCAACTTTCATAGAATTCGACAATAAGGATACATCGACATTTTTAACACCATCTAATTTTAATACACATTTTTCAACGTTAGCCTGACATGCTGCACATGTCATACCTCCAACATCAAACTGCTGCTCCTTCAAAAGCACCACCTTCTTTCTATTTCAATTTTTTAATTAATTCCATGACCTCCATCATTACTTCTGGATCATCGGCTTTGGCTTTATCTCGCACACAAGTTTCAAGATGATCTTTTAATACGATATATCCAACTGACTGCAGTGCACTCTCTACAGCCGAAATCTGTACCAGCACATCTCCACAATAGCGATTGTCATCTAACATTTTTTCTATCCCGTTTAATTGACCAATGATACGATGAATACGACTTTTTAAATTTCTTAATTCCTTTTCATCTCTTGGTTGATCTTTAAATCTACATTCCATATACCCATACCTCCTATACACATCTGCATTATATACCCCTTAACTGTATATAACAAGTAAAAAGACCGAAGAAATTTCTTCAGTCTTTATTTACAGATCATATCTCTTGAAATATCACTCAAACTCTTGGCGCCACACATCTCCATGGCATCTTTTAATTCTAAACCAAGCTTATCTACTAGAGTCTGGATTCCTTCTTTGGCTCCTCCATATACCGCATTGACAAATGGACGGGCAATAATGACTCCATCAGCTCCTAATGCAAGAGCCTTAAACACATCTGTTCCACTGCGAATACCACCATCAACCAAGATCTTCATATCCTGCCCAACGGCTTTTACGATATCTTCTAAGACATCTGCTGTAGCCGGACAGCTATCCAGTACTCGTCCACCATGATTGGAAACAACAATAGCACTGGCTCCTGCTTCTTTAGCCTTTAAAGCCCCTTTTACGGTCATGATTCCTTTTACAATGAACGGCACTGGTGTTTGATCAATAATTTCTTTGAGTTCTTCAACGCTCTTTCTTCCAGCTGGTGGAATAGAACCCTTTAAAAATGGTAAACCAGCTGCATCGATATCCATCGCAATCGCAAATGTCCCTGAGTCGATAGCCAGCTTTAATTTTTCCATATATACTTCTTTATTCCAAGGCTTGATTGTTGGAATTCCCATCCCTTCATTTTTCTTGATCGCAACCGTTATATCCTGCATGATCTTTGGATCTTTTCCATCCCCGCAAAACGCGACGATACCTGCTTCTTTGCAGCCTTCAACTAGAACATTATTATACTTTTCATCATCATAAAGATCTCCATAATGCAACTGCACAGCTCCAACCGGACCAGCAAAGAATGGATATTTAAATGTCTTCCCAAAGATTTCTAAACTTGTATCTGCTTCAACATTATCTACGATCGTATCCATATTTAAATAAATCTTCTGCCATGCATCGTAGTTGCGGATTGCTGTTTCACCAACACCTTTAGCTCCTGGACCAGGAATTTGGTTTCTACATGCCTTTCCATTACAAATAGGACAGCTTTTACAATATGGTCCCATGACTTCTCTTGATTTTTGTAACACCGTTTCATATGTCATAAAAAAAAGCTCCTCCAAACATATCTATTATATAGTTTGGAGAAGATTACTTCCACTATAATTTAATATCCAAATTCATCAAGATCCTTCTCGACAAATTTCTTTCCATCAAATGCCATCATAGATTGAAATCCACACTCTTTGATCAATTCGAGAGATTCTTTATAGTTACAATCTAGTTTAAATCGATTGTGACAATCGCTGTTTAACAATATCTTTCCACCCTTTTGATGAATGTATTCCAACAATGTTTTATGTGGATAGGGACTCTTGCGATAACCACGGGCAATTGCCCCTGTATTCACTTCAAATATCTTATTGGCCTTGATCAACTCATCAATACATTCTTTGGCTAGTGCTAAATAGTCCAAGTTATCAAATCGAATAAAAGATTCATCTTCATTGAATTTGGTCAATAAATCGACGTGTCCTACGATATCCACTTCATCCATAGCAGCAATCTTTTTTACTTCTTCATAATAGACCTTAGCATATGTTAAAAAATCCCCACAAAATTCAACGATTTTCTCTGTTGTATTTTTATCCATATCTACTGCCAGATATTGATCTGCTACATTCACAAAATGAACACTTCCAATAATATAATCAAAAGGATCGTTCTTTTCAAAACGTTTTCCCAAGACATCTTGTTCTATTCCTAGATAAACAGAAATCTGATCTTTATACTTTTCTTTTGCCTGTTGTACGTCTAGGATGTATTTTTCCATTTCATCAAATGGCATGGAATATGTATCAATGCTGCAATAACCATGACCTGAAAATCCAAGCACATCAAAATTTCTGGAAATTGCCTCCTGAACCATTTCTTCGATCGTATCTTTTCCATCACAATACAGCGAATGAGTATGAAGATTTTGTTTGAACATAGAACCACCTCGTTGGTATTATCGCATGTTATGCTTAAATTTGCCTGTTAATTTTTATTAACTTTTAAGATTCTGTCAAGCCAGATAACACAACCGGTATAAATATCTTGATATGCCGTCTCAAAATCATCTGTGTACCAAGGATCTGCCACATCTTTTCCATCCAGCAACTTATGAATTTTCTGTTTTGGATCTTCACGAATGATATATTGAATATTTCGCATATTGTTTCGATCCATACAAAAGATATGATCCCATTCATCATATTCATTAGCTCTAATTTGTCTAGCTCTATGTCTTGCATATGGAATCTTTTTCTCACTTAACTTTCGCTTTGCACATGGATACATGTCATTTCCAATTTCTTCTGTACTTGTTGCGGCCGATTCAATCAAAAACTCATTTTCCAATCCTTTATCTTGAACCAGCTTTCTCATAATAAACATAGCCATTGGACTTCGACAAATATTGCCGTGACAGACAAATAATATTTTAATCATACACGAAAACTCTCCTAAAATATCGTATTCTGCTTCAATTTGTCACAGTTTACCAACTATAAATTTTACTCTAAGATTGTTAAAAATATCACAGATTGCGCAAAATGCAGCAAAACAGAGCAAGCTGAGGCAATCAAACGTAGTAAGAATTGAAATTTTTTACTACTGTGCTTATTTTATCATAGTTTTCTAGATTTAGAGAGTAAGAAATCATAGTAGTCATCCATTGTCGATGTCAAACTTAACATTAATCCTTGTTCCCTCAAATCAGCGAATACTCCCTTGCTTTTTATAAGTATTTGCTTGTATCACATTGCATAACAGTTTCTTAGGCCTACTCATGCCAACATAGGCAAGTTTGCGACAATAACAAAATAGATTTGAGCTCCCAATTTTACCTATACCACAATATAGAAGAATTTGATTTAGGGCTAATACTCCTTGCCTGACGTTAACATCTTGCTCTTATTTAATAATTATATTTATCGTGTTTTCAAGACTTTTGATTCAATTTATTCACATAGATGTATAATTTTTATTAGAAGTTAACGAATCAAACATCACCACAAGTATTTCCTGCAGTGCTATCTAACTTCCCCATTTGGCATGCAATTTCTTTGCATAATAATAGAAGTATCCATAATCAATTGAAAAAACTCCTTCATTCAAAGGGCAGTTTCGCCATTTGAAATAGTATCTGTTACTCCTTGAGCTTCATTTCCTGCCTGTTCCAAGAATCATTATTATTTCATATATTTCATTCTGCAAATCATCTGCACACAGAAATACATCTTGCCTCTACTTAATACGCAATCCTAAAATAGTTCAAATACGTTTTATACTTATCCTGTGCTGTCAAGCAGGTATCTGTTAGATACCCTTTTTCATTATCCCATTCTTTTAACCCACGGTAATAAAACAGTTTCAGATTATCCTCGATAATGAATGGAACTATATTGCGTTTCAAGCATTCCTTAAACATGATCAATCTACCTACGCGACCATTTCCATCCTGAAAAGGATGAATTCGTTCAAATTTTACATGAAAATCCAAGATGTCTTCAAGTGTCTTTTCTTTGATTACGTTATATTCTTTCAATAACATTTTCATCTTATCGGCAACTTCTTCAGGCAAAGCAGTATCCATGCCACCCACTTCATTAGGTATTTTCTTATACTCTCCCACTGCAACCCTCTCTTTTCTAGAATCGCTGGTTCCATTTTTCAAAGTCAGATGAAGTTCCTTAATAAACTTTTCACTTAAAATATCATCTGCATGATCTATGACCAGATCAATACAATGAAAATGATTTACGGTTTCAATTACATCATCTACATTAAGAACTTCATTCTCTACACCGACAGTATTGGTTTCAAAAATATATCTAGTCTGATTACGAGTCAAACGACTCCCTTCCATATGATTGGAGTTATACGTTAAATCAATTTGTGTCCTGTGGTAAATACCACCGGAATATTTTCCTTCTTTTTGGTCCCGTAAAATATCCAACAAAGTAAGCGTATGTCCTTTCTTTTTGTTGGAACGTTCTGGTTTTTCAGCATTCTCAGGAATATTCCAAGTCTTTCCTGTAAGAAAAGCCCCCTGCACACGCCCATGAGCACAATAATTTCTTACACTGCGTTCAGATATATTCCATTTTTTTGCTATTTCTATTACCGAAAGATATCTCATATTTCCTCCATTCAACCATAAAGTTCAATCATTACCCTTTTTGTAAAATATCTTACAAGCCTTTTTATCGTTATAGTTGAATATTTAACATACAAAGGCAACAATGAATTCACATCATTTTCTAGGTTCACATAATCTTTATTGATTCATTCCACTATATCAAGTATATCATGCATCGGCAATATTTTAACATAAAATAGATTTAAATTTTCACAATTTTTGCCGATAAAGGAAGCTTTATTCATTAGATTTCATCAAAAAAAGCCGCTTGATCATTTAAGCGACTATATCTTATTTTGATAATTGATCTGCTACTTCATCAATGATATTCATTGCGTTTAAAGTTCGAGGATATCCAATATAAGGCATACACTGTTCTACAATGCTATAAAGCTTTGACTTATCATTTCCTGCCATGATATTTCCAGCTGTATGACCTCGAAGCTGATTTTCACATCCACCTTGGGCAAGAATAAAACAGAATGTGATCATTTCTCGTTCCCTATCATTTAAACCATTTCGAGTATAATAATCTCCAAAACAATTATCTGCTAACCATCGATTGACATTGCTTCTTAATTCTGGTGCATCTGTCTGTTGTTTTCTCATACCTGGGCCAAACAAGGAAACTTGTTTTTCCAATCCATCATGAAATCTTGTCTTCTCTGTCACAGTTTTTTGTGAAGGCAATGGCAATGTAACCCCAAATTCTTCCATCACTTTATTTGTCGCAACTAGAAAATCATGAACACGTCCAATACCTAGATAAGCTGTTGCCTGATAAACAGTTTCTTTGATCGAAACAGGATCTACCCCACTCTTTAAAGCAGCATGCAGCCACATGCTCTACATCTGCCATACTTACAGTAAATGCTTTATTAGTCATGATATTATCCGTAGTTTGATGATCACCTAAAGAGATAATGATTTGATCCATTCCAACAATACCACCCCAGGCTGCGTTCATCACATTCGCTTTTCCATGTTCATCATAACTTGCGATAATCATAACAGGTTGTGGAAACAAATAAGGTTTTGCTCCTAAGTTTTTTCATATAGAATTCCTCCTATTTCACAAATCAGACAATCAATGAGAATATTTAAAATTCTCACTTTTATATCGACCTAGTTAATCAAATTATAGAAATAGATCAATTTAGTGTACAATACCAATTTTGCAAACTAGTATAACTAAAATGCATACTAAAAAAGTCGAGATATACTCGACTTATTTCAATTCCTCATAAAATGAGCTTAAGATTTTAGCGGATTGAATCAATTCTTCCTTTTCTTCCGGCAACAAACGAATTTCTACTGTTTCTTTAGCTCCACTACTATTTAAGATCGTAGGAACAGATAGATAGACTTGATCAATACCATATAAGCCTTCCACTAAAACGCTGACTGGTAAGATACGGTTTTCATTAAACAAGATTGATTTAACAATAGCTGTTGTTGAAGCGGCAATACCATAACAAGTATTCCCTTTTCTACTAAAGATTTCCCAACCAGCTGCTTTAGTTTGTTCTAATAATGTTTCTTTCGTTTCATTCTTTGTACGATCTGCATTATCGCTCATAACATCCGTTAAACTTTTTCCACCAATTGTCGAAGAAGACCAGGCAACCATTTCACTATCACCATGCTCTCCTAAAATAAATGTGTGAACACTTTTTGAATCTAGATCATACATCGATGCCAGGCTGCAGCATAATCTTGCGGTATCCAAAGCCGTTCCACTTCCTATAACCTGTTTTGCAGGAAGACCCGAAAACTTCCATACAAGATATGTCATGATATCAACTGGGTTTGAAACAACAATAAAGATTCCTGAAAAACCACTATCCATAACAGAAGAAACAATGCTCTTCATGATCTGAATGCTTGGTTTTAACATTTCCAAACGATTGTTTGAATCCTTTGGCATTGGTGCACTTGCGGTAATGATTACGATGTCTGCATCTTTACATTCTTCATAATCTCCTGCATGAATCGTAATGTTTCGATTCATAAAATGAATCGCATGTTGCATATCCAATGCTTCTCCATATGCTTTTTCTTTATTTACATCAATCAAAACAATTTCTTCGCATAAGCCTTGATTGATAATGCTGTATGCAGTTGTAGAACCAACATTTCCAGCTCCTACAATGACAACTTTTGAATTTTTAAATTTCATGTTCTCCTCTTTCTAAGAATGTCATTCATCCTGAACACTGATCTTATTCTATCATCCTTCATACTATATAGCCAGCTAAGCGCCTGATTAGCGATCTATCGGTGATTATTATTTCAGGTTCCTGTATTGTTTGTGCAAAAACTATATTTCCACCTGAAGAAAAAGCCGCATTTACTGCGGCCATATTTTACTGTAGTATTTCAAACATTAAATATAGTTATTTTCGTTTAAATAAAGAAATGGAATTTATTACAATAGAAATAAACGTACATACCCATAAGATTTTCGACATTGTAGGCACAATATCCATTAATGCTGAAAAATCTTCCTGAGCCACAAAATTTGCGGCATTCTGATAAAAAGCACATACCGTTAAAGCCGTGAAAGCTAAACTAATATATCCTAACCAGCCATGTTGATTTCTTATTACAATATTTAATATCATAAAAACAATAGCAACTAATCCTAATATGATCCACATAAAAATATCACCCATAAAACATGATACATGATAAAAAGAAAAAAGGCCATTAAATGACCTGTCAATCTCTGATAGATAAAATGTTATGAGGCTCAATGCCTACATATACTTTTTGCCCTTCTTCAAACAAGGCAAAACTTCTGAACAATACCTCGGAAGTAAAGAAAACATCTCCACAACGTAATGTATAACGCAATACATTTCCTCGAGAGATAAAGTTTTCAACTACAGCCTCAAAAGTATACATTCCATTATCCATAATTGGTTCTCCTTGAATTTGAACCGTTTCTGGACGGATTGCATAGAAACCATCATCAAACTTTTCCAAAGGTAACAAAATATTTAATTTTGACTTATCTAAAATATTGTAATGTCCAATAAATTCAGCCGCAAATTTAGAAACTGGATGTGTATACAAATCAACTGGTTTTCCACTTTGTTCAATAATGCCTTGATTCATCAAATGAATTCGATCGGACATGATCATCGCCTCATCTTGATCGTGAGTTACAAAGATTGTTGTAATTTTTAACTTCTTTTGAACATTCTTGATCTTTTCCTGAAGTTCACGTCTTAACTTTGCATCAATCGCACTTAATGGTTCATCTAGCAAAAGCACTTTAGGTTCCATTACTATAGCACGAGCAATAGCAACACGCTGCTGCTGACCACCAGATAACTGTGAAGGATAACTTTTTTCCTTACCTACAAGATCAACCATTTCAATAGCTTTTTTAACTTTTTCTGAAATTGTCAATTTATCCATTTTTGCTATCTTAAGACCAAAGGCAATATTCTCTTCTACATTCATATTCTGAAATAAAGAATATTGCTGGAAAACCATGCCAATACCACGTTTTTGTACTGGTAAGTTGGTAATATCTTCACCATCTAAGATGATCTTTCCTGAACTAATTTGTTCAAGTCCAGCTAATGAACGTAGAAGCGTTGATTTTCCACAACCACTTGGTCCCAACAAAGTAACCAATTCACCTTTTTCTACATCAAGATCAATATTCTTTAAAACTTGATTGACTCCATCATAGCTTTTACAAATTCCTCTAAATTCAATATATGCCATTATGACTTCCTCCCTTTTGTCGCCTGTTTATTCTGAATTGCCAATGTTAAAGTTGAAATAATCAAAGTCGTAATAAACAAGATTACGATGATTGCACTGGATGTCTGTCCAGATTTAGACATTGTTTGATACAAGTAAATTCCAGCTGTTCTGAATGAACTTCCGGCAATCATATTTACAACGACAAAATCTGCAAACAGCATCGTAAAAGCTAACATCATCGTTGATATGATACCTCTTTTCATCTGAGGAATAACAATTGTAAAAAATGCATGTAGTTTCGAGCAGCCCAGTACTTGAGCCGCTTCAATCACACATCGAACATTTAAAGCTCCGATAGTATTTTTTAGCCCTCTAAATATATAAGGCAAAATAATAATGCAATATGCTCCTACTAAAAGAAATACACGATTTGATAAAAACCCGGGTTTTCCTGAATAAAGAGAGATTACGCCCGCAGCTAAAATTACACCTTGAATTGCATATGGAATATTGCATAATATTTCAATATACTTTTCTAATTTTGGAATATATAGTGTTATGACATACAGCACTAATAGAATAGAAATAGTACAAATTACAACAGGAACAAACGATATTACGATTGATCTCAACAGTGAATTAATGAAAGCTCCATCAGAAAAGATTCCTGCATAAAAGCTAAGCGTAAATCCTGTTGGAAGAATATCCATCCACTCGGTAAATACAGAATAGAAAAAAGTTAATGCCAAAGGAAGAATCAAAAATGCAGCAATCAAGAATAATATGATCCCGTCCCAAATATGTGTTTTTACTTTCATGCCATGCCTCCTCCAGCTCGTTTCTGTAATTTATTAGTAATCAAAATTGAAAGTACCATCAATGCCATCATAACTAAAGATAAGGCACATCCAAATTCCTGATTCTGGACAACTTCACCAACATATTGTTGTGAAATTCGAATTGGTAACAAAGCAATATTATTGCTTAAAAGAGCATAAGCTGTACCATATGCCGCTAAGGAATTGGCAAATAAAACAGAGAATGTACCTAAGATACTAGGCAATAATGATGGAATAGCAACTTTAAACCAATAATGGAAACTATTCCCTCCTAAAAGACCAACTGCCTCTCTCCATTCTTTTTTTAATCCGCCAAAAATTGGTAACATTAATAAAGTTGCCAACGGGATTTGGAAATAAATATATGTCAACAACAACCCATTGATCGTATACAAATCAAAATCTGCCAAAAAACTGATTCCATAGTTTTTCCCAATCAAGGTCAAGATACCTACATTTCCTAACAAGATCATAAATGCAAATGCCAAAGGTACCCCAGCAAAATTACTTGTAATATTTAATACACTGGTAAAAATATTACGAACTTTAGCACTAGCTGCATTAGCAGCTTTAGCGCCTAAAAATGCAATAATAATACCTGCTAAAGCAGAAAAAATGGAAATCCATAAAGAGTTAAAAATAGATTGCTGATATAGTCTTGTCGTAAAGATCTTTACAAAATGCTCTAAAGTAAAACCATTTCCTCCTGTTTTTGAAAAACTTTCAATCACAATATTGGCAAGTGGTAATATTTCGAATAAAAACGCAATTAAAAAGAAAGGAAGTAAACCTATCAAATACATTTTATTTCCCTTTAAAGACTTATTCATTAAAAGCGACCTCCAATCCTTTCATCCGTTTTGTTGGTTTTAATCCTAACAATTTGCACAATAATGGTGCCATCTGTAAAGTTGTTAATTCTTTTTCATGATATCCGCAGACGACATCATTACTGATAATATAAAGTGCAGTTCTTCTTTGTTCATCACTGTTTCCGCCATGATATCCATTCTGGCTCATACCATGGTCTGCACCTACTACTACGTTATATCCAGCTTCGATCCATTTTGGGATATAGGTTGAAAGCTGTTTATCATTATCCATTACTGTCTTGGCATATTCTTTAGAACCCGAACCAAATTTATGTCCTGCATCGTCAATGCTCATTGGATGGATGAATACAAAATCATAGTTTTCTTTTTCCATAAAGCTGGAAGAAAGTGAATAAAGATGATTATCTGGGAAAACATCTTCATAGTAAAAAAAGCCTTGGTCTATGCAGGAACTTGAATCGTTGTGATATACATCTTTCGCTTTATCAAAAGGAGCCGATATATACAATTCACTGATCCAATAATATGCTAAAGTAAGACTTTTTTTATGGGCTTCATGAAGCATTTTGAACAAATGCTGTTGGTTCGATAAACGACAAATACCATTGTTCACGATACCGTGTTCATATGCTTCCAAGCCGGTAAAGATTGTTTCATACATAGGGCGGGAAGCACTAGGAAGTTCTCCCAGCACTTCATATTTTGCCGCTCTTTGTTTTTCACATAGATGTTCTAAATATCCTAAATGTTCTTTTGCGTATTCACTTTGTAACCCATCCAACAAAACAAACACTGTTTTATTGTGCATAAGCTACTACTTCTTCCTGCCAAGATGTTGCAAGATCAGCTACAGCAGCATCCCAAGCTTCTTGATCTTCAATAAAACGGGCATTTGTATACTGTTCATCTGGTAATAACTGTGCCTGTACTTCTTCTGGTAAAACAACATCATCACGAATTGGTCGAGCAAATCCTTTGGCAAGATTGATCTGTCCTTCATCAGACAAAATATATTCTCTTGACGCAGCAGCTGCATATGGACGTTTTGTATAAGCGTTGATAATCGTGCAATATCCACTCTGGATTGCTCCATCCGTTGGTACTGATACTTCAAAGTTTGCATCTGGGTTGTTTGCTTGAATCTGAGAACGATAACCCAAAGAGTTATAATCCCATAACACTGCTACTTCAATTTCACCTTTTTCAAGACGAGCCACACTTGTATCACCCATGTCTAAACGACCTTCTTCAGCCAATGTTTTAAAGAAATCTAGCCCTGGCTGGATATCGCTTTCGCTTCCGCCAAATGCGATTGCAGCACTTAATAGGGCACTTTGAGCCTGTGTTGCTACAGAAACATCACCAATTGTTACTGTATAGTCACCATCAAGAATATCCTGCCAACTTGTAGGTGCTGTATCTACAAGATCTGTATTTGTAATAAAGGTAATCGTTCCGTAGTAACCAATGATCCAATCACCATCATCATCCTTAGCCCAATCTGGAATTGAATCCCAATAAGATGTTTTATATGGAAGTGTAACACCTTGTTTTTCCGCTACTGGTCCAAATGACTGACCAACATCTCCAATATCTTTTGTTGCGTCGTTTGCTTCATTAGCAAACAATGCTAATTCCTCAGCACTCGACATATCTGTATCTGTATGAGTGATACCATAAGTTTCTTCGATTTCTGTCCAAGTTTCTCCCCAGTTTGCCCATGTATCTGGCATACCAACTGAGTTTACTTCTCCATCTTCTGAAGCTTTTTGAGCTATTTCTTCAAATGTCATAGAATTAAGATCGACTGTATTTGCTGCGCTTTCTTCTGCACATCCTGTAAGACATCCACATGCTACCAAAGCACAAAGACCAGCCTTCAATAGTTTACTTTTCATCCTTGATTTCTCCTCCTAAGCACACTTAAAAATATAGAGCCTGCATGTTAAAAAACCATTACTCAAAAGTTAAATCAACGTTAATTGTCAAAACAAAAATCAAATATAATTTACATATTCATTCAAATGAAAAATCAAGTTTAAAAGATTGAAAAATTCTATATCTTTTTATAAGTATGCTATAATAGCGTCATGCTAAATTTTAAACAAAAACTATTGATTTATTTCACCGCCTTATCCGCTGGTGCTCTATTGATATCCAATCTTTGCGCAGTTAAACTGTGGAATTTTTTTGATATCGCTGTTGATGGCGGCGTCATCTTATTTCCATTCACTTACATATTAGGTGACTTAACAATCGAATTTTATGGTCAAAAAATTTCTAAAAACATCATTTTTTCAAGTTTTCTGATCAATATCATAGCTATCCTTATATTTTATATCGTCATTGCCTTACCACCCTATCCAGGTTGGAGCCTACAGAACTCTTTTCAAAACGTATTAGGGTTCACGCCAAGGATCATTCTTGGCTCTTTGATAGCCTTTGTCTTATCCAATCTGCTTAATAATTATATTTTTACTCAACTTAAACAAAGAAAAGGCATCTTTGAAAGAGTATTCATAGCCCGTGCTTTAGGTTCCAGCGCCTTTGCCCATTTAATTGACTCTTTTATTTTTGAGACCATTGCCTTTTTAGGTGTATTATCATTCAATGAATTCTTGATACAAGCTGGATTTGCATATATATTAGGATTAGTATTAGAAATCGTTTTATCACCAATTGAAATGATCATTCAAAAACACTTGGAAGGAAAGATAACACATGAATCATAACTATCAAAACAACAATACATTTAGTTTCGAAATCACAAAACGCATTCCTGGACAACTCGGAAGAGCTGGCATCATTCATACACCACATGGTGATATCAAGACACCTGCTTTTATGTGTGTAGGAACCTATGGAGAAGTTCGTTTCATGTCCATGGAAGATCTTCATGCCATCAATGCTCAAGCCATGTTATCTAATGGATATCATTTAAGAAATATATCTCCTGAAATCGCTCAAAAAGGGGGTTTAGCAGCCTGGTCGGGATGGAATGGACCCACACTAACTGATTCGGGAGGATTCCAAGTCATGTCATTGGGCTCTGGTATGGGCAAGGTTGTCAGCATGGACCGTGAAAAAGAAGTTACCAATACCGATCCAAAAGAAAGACTCGCTCATGTCAGTGAAGATGGTGTTGAATTCTTTGATCCCTTCACCAATCAAAAAGATTTCATTGGTCCAGAAGAATCCATGCAGATCCAATGTCGTATTGGAGCTGATATCCATATGGCCTATGATGAATTAACTTCTTTAGCAGATAGTTATGAATACAATGTTGAGGCCTTGGCAAGAACGGAAAGATGGGCCCTTCGTAGTCTTGAAGAACACAAAAAACGCCATATGGATCTAGGCTATTATCAAGCGCTTTATGGCGTTATCCAAGGTGGAAGATGGGAAGATCTACGACGTTCTACCTGTAAAAAATTCGCTAAGATGGATTTTGATGGATACGGATTAGGTGGAGCCTTCTTAAAGGAAAGTCTTGGAGAAATCTTAAAATGGTGTAATGAAGAATTACCTGAACATAAACCAAGACACTTATTAGGCTTATCTAGGCCGGATGATATCTTGATCGGTGCCCAAAATGGAGCTGATACATTTGACTGTGTTGCCCCATCCAGAGAAGCAAGACATGGAAGAATTTATACTCGTCACGGTAACATTAGTATCAAAAAATTCACTGACAGCGAGGAGCCATTAGATATTGGATGTGATTGTCCAACCTGCCAAGCTGGATGGACAAAGAAAAGACTTCGCGAGCTTTTAAAATCCGAAAACAAAGAAGACAAATATCTATACTTTAATCTGGCTACTGCACACAACCTTCGATTTATTATTCGTTTAACTGAAGAGATTCATCAAGCTATCTTAGAAGAACGATTTGAAGAATACAAGAATAAATTCTTAAAAGATTTTTATGGCAATTAAAAAAGTTCAGAGGCATCCTAAGATGTTTCTGAACTCCTTTTTTATTAAGAAAATAAAGCTATTAGTTTAAGGAATCTAAGATATCTTTCATCTTTTTCGCCAGACCTTTAATTTTGTCTAGTGAAAGAGAACATACCGCAACACGAATTCCTTTGTTTACTTTTACCGTATAAATATGATTTGCCATCAAAGCTTCATGGTATTTATCACGAGTTTCATTATCCATTGACAATGTGACAAAGAATCCTTCTTTATATGGATAGTGTTTTAAACCAACTTCATTGGCTTCTTTGACAAAGATATCGCTTCTTTCTTTTAATAGATTTACATAATAATTTCTTTCCTTATTATATTCATCCAAATGATTTTCTAATACATCAACAAACATAGCCATAGCCCCATTGTTAATATTTGACCAGGTTGCTCTAGCTTCCTTTTCAAATACGATCTTGATCTCCTGCACGATTTCTTCTTGTTGTGCCATGATGATGGCCGCTCCACAGCGTAGACCATAACTTGTCATAGACTTAGACAAACTAAACGCAACGATGACAGCCATATTATCGCTAATTCCATCAAATACAGAATAATACTCTTTCGCCTTTGCCTGTCCATACGAAAAATCGATATACGCAATATCATTTAACAACACAACTTTATGCGTTTTTGAACACTCATTTAAGAAATCAACAACTTCTTTCCATTCTTCCTTTGTCAAAGAATAACCAGTTGGATTATGGCAAGGATCATTGATGATCATGACAAGTTTATCCTGTACTTCCATGACCTTCTTACAAGTTTCTTTAAAAGACGTTAAGTTAAAATGATCTCCTTCAAATAAAGAGTAGTTTTCTACCTTTAAATTATGCATTTGTGCCATCAAAGCATAAGAACCCCAGGCAATTTCTGGCAAGATAATTGTCTGTCCTTCTTCTAAACACTCATTGACAACCATGCCAACTGCACCGGTTCCTCCCGGAGTCGCAATAACTTCATGATATAGTTTTGAATTTCCATCCAAGACCCAGTCATAAACAGCTTTTTGAAAATCGGGATTTCCCGTAAAGCTTGTCGCATATTTGGCAAGCACTCGATTATCCTGCTTTTTTAAAGATTCAAAAACAGTATCTAAGGCAACTAGCGTTCCATCTTCACTATAAAGAGAACCTATTGTCGCATCGACAACATTTTCTGCACCCACTTCTTCTTTAGCTTTTTTAGCCTTGTCTACGATCACAAATACAGTATCTACGATTGGTGTCTTATTTACACTTTCCTTTGTAAAACTCATCTTAATCATCCTTTCCTTTTAATGAATATGTTCCTAAATATTTTACACTCTGTGTCACCTTTTTAATATCTTTTAAACATTCTCGTGTATTTTTCATCTCAAGATTTCCATCCATTTCAATAAAAAAGAAATATTCAAATGGTCGATTTTTGATAGGTCTTGACTGAATGCTTTGCATATTTAAACCATGCTGGGCAATCGTTTCAATGATACGAGCTAAAGCCCCACTTTGATGCTTGACAATCAAACATACGCTAAAACGATTCCCTTGTGTCTGTGGTTCTAATCCAATCACAATAAAACGCGTCGTATTTGAAATATTTTCTTCGATATTTTCTGCCAGGATCTTTAATCCATAAAGATCTGCATTTTCCTTGGCTCCGATTGCAGCCTTTCTCACATCATTTTGACTTGCTACATATTGAGCCGCCATAGCTGTATTAGGATAAGCTACAGTCTGAACATTCAACCCTTTTAAAAATACCTTGGATTGTGCTAAAGCCTGATCTTTAGAATAAACCCATTCCACATCTTTTAGTGTAGCATTTTCGACCCCTAACAAACATTGTTCTACTCTTTGATCGACCACCTGCTGTATATAAACCGGATATTCCAATAAAGCATCTAAAACTTCTCCAACAAGACCAGAATTGGTGTTTTCAAAAGGGATAATCCCATATTGAGCATCTTTATTTACGACCGCCTTAAAAACATCTTCAAAATTTGTATAATTCAATTTTTTCTCGGCCGGAAACATACGACTGGCAACAATTTGAGAAAACGCTCCTTTCACCCCGGCATACGCAACAACATCGCTTGACAATAAAGTTTGTTGAAAATCACGGGAATTGCTCATGACTTTTTTCATAAAGTCAATGTATGAATCGATATATTCTTTATTTTGAATATACTTCTGATTCTTTTCTATGATCGCATCTTCCCTGCCTGCATCCAAGATAGGAAGAACATTTGCTTTTTTATACTCCAATACTTCTTTGACCGCATCTAAGCGTTTTTCATAGAGTCTGGCAATTTCTTTATCGACGCTATCAATCTCTAATCTAGCTTTTTCAATTTGATTCATTTTGTCATCTCCATGCGTATATAATACCATAAGAAACAGGTTTTCATCCGGTTTTCTGAAAATTTTTTCTTTTCGTGCTATTATAGTTCTATATCTAAAGGAGATCATCTATTATGCAATTAAATGTGAATTTAAAAGACTGCGCATATCCAATCACGATCCAACGAAATGCGCTTAACAATATTCAAGAAACGATCCAAACCAATCGTAAGGTCATGATCATCACAGACAGCGGTGTTCCTCAAAAATGGATCGATATCGTATCCAGTCAATGTTTAGATTCTTTTATCGTAACGATTCCAAATGGTGAACAATCAAAATGTTTTAAACAATATGAAGAATTATTGCTGGAAGCTATTGAACATGAAATGACCCGAAAAGACGCCATCATTGCCTTAGGTGGCGGAGTTGTTGGTGATTTAGCTGGATTTGTAGCCGCTACATATATGCGCGGTATTGATTTCTATAATATTCCTACAACATTACTTAGCCAGGTGGATTCAAGCGTAGGTGGTAAAGTCGCTATTGATGCTGGAAACTATAAAAATATCGTTGGCGCTTTCTGGCAGCCTAAAGCTGTCATCATCGACCCTAATGTGCTTTCAACCTTACCACAAAGACATATAAATAACGGACTGGTTGAAGCTTTAAAAACTGGATTGATCCAAGACAAAGAACTGGTTGAACTATTCAAACAAGATGATTTAGATATCGATCAAATCATCTATCGTTCAATCAATGTAAAAAGAAAAGTAGTTGAACAAGATGAAAGAGAATCCAGCCTTAGAAAGATATTAAATTTCGGGCATACAATTGGGCATGCCATCGAAGGAGCCTACGGTTTGGATACTTATCTACATGGAGAATGTGTTGCGATGGGAATGTTATTCTTTATCGACAATAAAGAACTAAAAGAAGATGTATTAAAAATCTATGAAAAACTACATCTTCCTAAAGTACCCGATTATGATGTTGATACATTGATGAACTTTATTCAACATGATAAAAAAAGCAGCTCTTCATCCATAACGATCGTACTTGTTAAACAGGCAGGTACCTATGAATTACAGGAAGTATCATATGATACTATCAAAACATACTTAGAAAGAGGACCTTATGAAAAATAACTTTGGAACAAATATATCCATGACGATCTTTGGGGAAAGTCATGGTCCCTGCATAGGAATCACCTTGGATGGACTTCCCGCTGGATTTAAGATCAATCTTGAGAGAATAAAAGAAGACATGGAAAAGCGAAAGGCAAAAGGAAGCATATCCACACAACGCCATGAAGACGATGAAGTCGAAATTGTCTCAGGATTTTTTAATGGATATACGACCGGAACCGCTTTAACGATCTTAATCCAGAATAAAAATACCCAGTCAAAAGACTATTCCGATATTCAATATCGCCTGCGACCTGGACACGCAGATTTTAGTGCATATGAAAAATACCATGGCTTTCAAGATTATCGCGGAGGTGGACATTTCTCAGGAAGATTAACAGCTCCTATTGTAGCGGCCGGTAGTATTTGTCGACAAATCTTAGAAACAAAAAACATTTTAATTGGCTCACACATTGAGCAACTTTATGCCTTGTATGATGCTCCTTTTTCAAATAACATTGATGAATTAAAAAAACAAATCCAAACCTTAAACAAAAAAGAATTTGCAACCTTAGATGAACAAGTAGCTCAAAACATGGAACAAGCCATCCTGGAAGCTAAAAATGAGCAGGATTCCATTGGAGGGATCCTTGAAAGTGCCATCATCAATCTTCCAGCTGGAATTGGCGAGCCTTTCTTTGATTCCATCGAAAGCATCCTGGCCCATCTATTATTCAGCATTCCAGCAGTAAAAGGCGTTTCTTTTGGAGCTGGTTTTCAAATGGCTTCTAAAAAAGGCAGCGAAGCCAATGATGCCTTTATCATGAATGATACCATTCAAACAAAGACCAACAATAATGGTGGAATCAATGGTGGTATCTCGAATGGAATGCCTATCATCATTCACACTTGTATCAAACCTACACCATCCATATATAAAACTCAGGAGACGGTGGATTACAAGACCAAAGAAAGCCAAACGTTAAATATAAAAGGAAGACACGACCCATGTATCCTTCATAGAGCTCGTATTGTCGTTGACTCTATGATTGCCTTTGGCATTTTAGATCTATTGATGTCTAGCAATGCCAATAATATCTTAGAAAAGGAGATCCAACATGAAAGTTAAGATCACACCATCTAAAGTAAATGGAACCATAGCCATTCCCGCCAGCAAATCCATCAGCCATCGTGCGATTATCTGTGCATCTTTAGCACAGGGAAAATCAACAATTACAAATTTAACATTTTCCAAAGATATTGAAGCTACGATCAGCTGTATGAGATCCTTTGGAGCTAAGATTGAAGTACAGAAAAACAGCTGTATCATTGAAGGCTGTAATTTATTTGATTTACAAGATGGAATTTGCTGCGACTGTAACGAATCAGGATCTACCCTGCGCTTTTTAATTCCAGCAGGTGCTTTATCCAATAAGAAAGTTACATATCTAGGAAAAGGCAGATTATTAGAAAGGCCTATGGGAATCTATCAAAAAATATTTGATGAGCAAAAGCTGTTATTTGAACAATCACAAGATGCAATCCGAATTCAAGGGAAACTGCAGTCTGGTCATTATCAAATCGACGGAAACATTTCCAGCCAGTTTATCAGTGGCCTGCTCTTTGTTCTTCCTCTTTTAGATTCAGACAGTACGCTTACAATTAATGAACCCTATGAATCAAGATCTTATGTTGATCTAACGCTGGATATGTTGAAATGCTTCGGCATTGAGATCAAACAAGATAAAAATACTTACTATATCAAAGGAAACCAGAAATATATTGCTCATGATGTAAAGATCGAAGGAGATTATTCTCAAATGGCATTCTTTGGTGTTCTTGCAGGCTTGAACAACTCTTTGACCTGCTCAAACATGAACTTAAATTCTGTTCAAGGTGACAAGGCCATCCTTGATATCTTAGCCAGTGCTGGATGTAGTATTAATTCTAAAAAAGACTTTATTACGATTCATCCATCAAAGTTGCAACCAAAAACCATTGATCTATCCGATTGTCCAGATCTTGGACCTATTTTATGTGTACTAGCCAGCTATTGTGAGCAAACAACGACGATCATTAACGCACAAAGGCTTCGCATGAAAGAAAGCGACCGTATCGAAGCTATGGAAGTAGAACTTAAAAAATGGAATGTCGATATTCAAACTACTTTTGATACAATTACGATCCATGGAAAGAGTGGATATGCCTTAGATGATATTCCAATCATTGATTCACATAACGATCATCGTATCGTAATGGCTATGTGTGTATTTGGTTTATGTGCCAATACACCATGTATAATTGAAAATGCGCAGGCCATCACAAAATCATATCCAGATTTCTTTGAAGATATCCAACGTATTGGTGGAAAGGTAGAAATTTTATGAATATAGGTATTATCGGACTAGGTTTAATGGGTGCCAGCTTTGCGAAAAGACTCAGTCCTCAAAAAGATAAAACGATTTATGGCATTGACCAAAATGAGCAAACAATACAAACCGCTCTTGAATTAAACATTATCAAGGAAGGTAGTACCGATCCAGACAAGCTTATCAAAAAATGTAACTTGATCATCCTTGCCTTATATCCAACCATGATCAAACCATGGATCGTAGAAAACCAGCAATATCTTGAGTCTGGAACGATACTAATGGATATCAGCGGAGTAAAAACAAACATTGTAGAACCTGTTCAGGCAATTTTAAGAGAAGATCTTGAACTCATCAGCATCCATCCAATGTGTGGTCGTGAATCTAGAGGGATCGATTTTGCCCAGGCAGATATTTTTGATAATGCCAACTATATTATCGTGCCTACCGACAAAAACACGCCAAAGGCCATCAAAGCCGCTAAACAGTTAGGAAAAGATCTTCGCGTTAAAAATATTTCCATCCTATCTTGTGAAGAACATGATCGCATGATTGGCTTTTTATCCCAGCTTACCCATGTTATTGCAGTTAGCTTGATGAATACCCATGATAATTCCCATCTTGTCGAATATACAGGCGACAGCTTTCGTGACCTTACTCGCATCGCTACCATTAATGAAGATCTATGGAGCGAGCTCTTCTTATTAAATAAAGATATCTTATTAGATGAAATCGATCAGTTTTTAGATGCAACCAAACATTTTAGAGATTCTTTAGAAAAAGAAGATATTGATGAAATGAAGCGTTTGTTCATCCAATCGACAAACCGAAGAAAATTATTTAACAAATAACTCTGGAGAAATCTAGAGTTTTTTTATCAAATATCGCTAAATTATGGAAAGTTATGTGAAATTAGCACTCTTCTTGAAAAACTGCTAATTTGATGTATAATCTTCCTATAAAAATACTTTAGGAGGTTAAATATTTTCATGAATAAACAAAAGAAACCTTTGTATTGGTACTATTTCATCGTACTGATCATTCTTTTATTATTAGACTTTGTATTCATACCTATGTATACCAATAGCCGCATTGAAGAAACCAGCTATTCTTCTTTCTTAAATCAAATTGAAGAGAAGAAAGTGGATGAAGTACAAATTGAAAATACCGATATCTATTACACGCTCAAAAATGATGATAATGATAAAACGTATCAAACCGGTGTCATGAATGATCCTGATCTTGTAAATCGATTACAAGATGCAAACGTTGAATTCACTCAAGTCTACACAGAAGCAACCAACCCACTTCTTTACTGGTTTGCGACATTTGCAATCTTTGCCTTCTTTATATGGCTGGGTAACCGCATGTTTAAAAGAGCTCAAAAAGCTGGCGGAAATGATTCCATGTCATTTAATCAAGGTGGATTTGGCTTAGGAAATCTAGGCAAGAGCAATGCTAAAGTTTATGTTGGCCAACAAACAGGAAAAACATTTAAAGATGTTGCCGGACAGGAAGAGGCCAAAAACAGCCTAAAAGAAATCGTAGACTTTTTAAATGATCCTAAAAAATATCAGGCAATTGGTGCTAAGATGCCAAAAGGAGCTTTATTAGTAGGTCCTCCTGGTACTGGTAAAACTTTATTAGCTAAAGCTGTAGCTGGTGAAGCCGGGGTTCCTTTCTTCTCTATTTCTGGTAGTGAATTTGTTGAAATGTTTGTCGGACGTGGTGCTGCCAAAGTTCGTGATTTGTTCAAACAAGCCAGAGAAAAAGCACCATGTATCGTATTTATTGATGAGATCGATACCATTGGTAAAAAACGTGATGGCCAAGGATTAAGCGGTAATGATGAACGTGAACAAACATTGAACCAGTTATTGGCAGAAATGGATGGATTTGACGGTTCAAAGGGTGTTGTTTTGCTCGCGGCAACAAATAGACCGGATACATTAGATCCTGCCTTAACAAGACCAGGGCGATTTGACCGCCGAATTCCTGTAGAATTACCAGATCTAAAGGGTCGTGAAGATATCCTGCGATTACATGCAGGCAATGTAAAATGTTCTCCATCTATTGATTTTAATGTCATCGCCAGAGCCAGCGCTGGTGCCAGTGGTGCTGATCTAGCCAATATTATCAACGAAGGAGCCTTACTTGCAGTACGTGATGGGCGTAAGATGGTCGTTCAAAAAGACTTGGAAGAAGCCATTGAAACAGTCATTGCCGGTGAGCAGAAAAAAGGTGCCGTTATTTCTAATCACGAACGCATGATCGTTGCCTATCATGAAATCGGCCATGCCTTAGTGGCCGCAAAATGTAAAAACACAGCTCCTGTACATAAGATTACGATCATTCCTCGAACCAAAGGCGCTCTAGGATACACGATGCAAGTTGAGGAAGAACAGCACAATCTTGTATCAAAAGAAGAAGCATATCAAAGGATCATGGTGTATACAGCAGGACGTTGTGCAGAGGAATTGATCTTTAATTCAATCACAAGCGGTGCTTCCAACGATATTGAACAGGCTACAAAACTAGCTCGTGCCATGATCACGCGTTTAGGTATGAGCGACAATTTTGGTATGACAGCTCTAGAAACAGTAAACAATGCATATCTTGGTGGAGATACTTCATTAGCTTGTTCAAGCGAAACAGCTTCAAAAATTGATGAAGAAGTCGTCAACCTGATTAAAAAAGCACACGATGAAGCTTATCAAATCTTAAATGACAATAAGATGAAATTACATGAATTGGCAAAATTCTTATATGAAAGAGAAACGATCACAGGAGAAGAATTCATGGAAATCTTAAATAAACCAGCTGAAATCCCAGTTCAATCTACACGAGCATAAAATTGTCTTATATTTTCCCATTTTCTTTTGATTTTTTATACAATATTTTCTGATAGAGTCTAGACATAAGGTGGTAGAAATTTATGATTCAAAATGTATTCTTTTTTCTAAAAAACAAAGGGGAAGTCAAGTTTCTATACGATAATTTAAGTATTAGTGACGGCTTGAAACTCATGAATGAACATGGCTTTACCGCCATGCCTGTCATCAATAAAGATGGCATTTACAAAGGAAGCATATCAGAAGGAGATTTTCTGTGGTATTTATTAAACCACTCTTCAATTACTGCAGAAGATCTAGGAACAATTAAGATCAAAGAACTAATTCGCAAAGATTACATGCCTGCCGTAAGGATTGATGTGGATTTAAAGACATTGATTGAACGATCTTTAGAACAAAATTATGTTCCTATCGTTGATGACAGAGGAATCTTCATTGGCATCGTTACTCGTAAAAGCATCATCAAATACCTAATGAACCATACGATGAATGAAGCAATTCCATATGATTCAGAATGGAGTACTACTTTTGATGCAAGGCCTTCTAATTAACTTATATGCATAGAGATATAAATTCTCTATGCATTTTTTATCTTCTATTTATAATTTGAAAATATATGTATTTTATTGTTCAATCGCACAGGATAAAGTTTACTTTTTGCATAAAATATCTTAAAATTTAAGCGTATGTAGAAAACTAAGAGGAGGCTAATTATGAAAATTTCATCACTACAAACAGCTAGATATGAGTATTCTCCAAAATTGCCTGGAATGTTAAGACATGGAATTGCTGATATCTGTGTTAAAGAAGGTGAAGAAACTCAAAGTGTTGCAGATCAGGAAAAAATCAAAGCCCTTTTCCCTAACACTTATGGAAAAAAAGAAATCACTTTCGAAAAAGGAACAAACACTTCTGAAGCTAAAAAACAAGTTGTTGGTGTTATCCTTTCTGGAGGACAGGCTCCAGGAGGACATAATGTTATCTGTGGTCTATATGATGCTTTGAAAGCTACAAACAAAGAAAACGTATTATACGGATTCAAAAACGGTCCTATCGGATTGATCGAAGACGACTATATCATCTTTGATGATGAATATATCAACCAATACCGTAACACAGGTGGTTTTGATATCATCGGTTCTGGTAGAACTAAACTTGAAACAAACGAACAGTTTGCGATCGTTGCAGAAGTATGTAAAAAACATGGAATCACAGCTATCGTAATCATCGGTGGTGACGATTCAAATACAAACGCTGCTGTTCTTGCAGAATACTTTGCTGCACATGACACTGGTGTTCAAGTAATCGGATGCCCTAAAACAATCGATGGTGACTTGAAAAACGAAGACATCGAATGTTCTTTCGGTTTCGATACAGCTACAAAGACTTATAGCGAAATCATCGGTAACATCGAACGTGATGCTAACTCAGCTAAAAAATACTGGCACTTCATCAAAGTTATGGGACGTTCTGCTTCTCACGTTGCTCTAGAATGTGCTCTTGAAACGCAGCCAAACATCTGCTTGATTTCTGAAGAAGTTGCTGCAAAGAAAATGTCATTATCTCAGATTGCTGACTACATCGCTGATTCTGTAGCGAACAGAGCTGCAAAAGGAATGAACTTCGGTGTTGCAATCATCCCTGAAGGTGTTGTTGAATTTGTTCCTGAATTCTCTACATTGATCCAGGAAATCAATGAATTGCTTGCTGGCAGCAAAGCAGATGCATTCAATGCTCTACCAACTTGGAAAGACAAATACGAATTCATCGAAAACGGATTGACTAAAGAATCTATGAGCGTATTTGCTATTCTTCCTGAAACAATTCAGCAGCAGTTATTCTTAGAAAGAGATCCACATGGAAACGTACAGGTTTCTTTGATCGAATCTGAGAAATTATTCTCTGCTCTTGTTAAAGACAAATTGGAAGAAAGAAAGAAAAATGGAACTTATAATGGTAAATTCAATCCATTACACCATTTCTTAGGATACGAAGGAAGATGTGCATTCCCTTCTAACTTTGATTCTGATTACTGCTATTCGCTTGGATACAACGCATTTATGTTGATCCAATACGGATACAATGGATATCTATCAAAAATCTCTAACTTGTCTAAACCAGCAAGTGAATGGGTTGCAGGTGGTATGCCAATCACTAAGATGATGAATATCGAAAGAAGACATGGTGAAGACAAACCAGTTATCAAGAAAGCTCTTGTAGAACTAGATGGAAAACCATTCAAATATTTCGAAGCACATCGTGAAGAATGGGCAGTAGAGACTAGCTTCGTATATCCAGGTGCTATTCAGTACTATGGACCTACTGAAGTATGTGACATCACTACAAAAACTCTTGCTTTAGAACAGGAATAATCAATACTTACCATTTATTGGATCAGTTTGCATTTGCAGACTGATCCTTTTTTTCTGCCTTGACAAATTTAGTTAGTGTATGTTAACTTTTAGAAGTTAGTTTTATCTAACATTTTTAGGAGGGAAAAAATGAAAAAAACAGTCAATATGATCATGTTATTATCTTTGATTGTTGTATTTATATCTGGCTTATTATTAAAGCCAATGCCTATTACTTCAACTCGAATCCTGCATGTAGTATCCGGCTTTATTTTTGTGATCAGCGCCATTGTTCACATGCAACAAAACCATATGTTTAAAAGGAGAAAAGCATGATCAACAAGCGACTTATCAATACAGTCAAAGACAGTAAAAAATACATATTCTCAAATGTACTGTGTCAATGGGTCTCCCTATTAAGTAATTTTGTCTTTGTCACCTGCCTTGCCTTGATGATCGAAAAGCTCTGGCTTAAAGAACAATTTAATATCTTTGCATACTTGATTTACATGCTTATCAGCATTCTAGTCCGTGCAATCATGACAAAGCTTTCGATTCGAATGGGATATTTAGCTTCAAAAGAAGTAAAAAAAGTATTACGCGAAAAAATCTACCAAAAATTACTTTCTTTACAAGGCTCCTACAAAGAACAAATCAACACAAGCGAGCTTGTACAGATTGCCGTAGAAGGAGTGGATCAACTGGAAGTTTATTTCAGCTCATATTTACCTCAATTCTTCTATGCTATGTTAGCGCCACTTAGTCTATTTATTTACCTTTCATTCATTGATATAAAAAGTGCTATTGTCCTATTTATCTGTGTTCCATTGATTCCAGTATCGATCATTATCGTACAAAAATGGGCAAAGAAGCTCTTATCAAAATATTGGGGACAATACACAGCTTTAGGAGATACTTTTTTAGAAAACCTACAAGGATTAACAACTTTAAAAGTCTATCAAAGCGATCAGTATAAAAATGAAAAAATGAATGAAGAAGCAGAGAAATTCCGTGTTGTTACCATGAAAGTTTTGACCATGCAGTTAAATTCCATTACGATCATGGATTTAGTTGCCTATGGGGGTTCAGCCCTTGGTATCATTGTCGCCCTATTACAATTGAATAGTGGAAACATCGGTTTATTTGGATGCTTGTTAATTATCTTATTGTCTGCAGAATTTTTTATACCTATGCGGCAACTTGGTTCATTTTTCCACATTGCGATGAACGGTATGGCTGCCAGTGATAAGATCTTTCGCTTTTTAGATCTGCAAGAGCCAAAAAAAGTTAAAACCCCATGTCCAGATATCGATTCCATATCGATCAAAAAGCTAAGTTTTTCTTATGATGAAAACAAAGAAATTTTGCATAATGTTTCTTTAAACTTCAGCAAAGGATCCTTTAGTGCTATTGTAGGAGAATCCGGTTCAGGAAAGTCGACCATATCATCCATTTTGATGAAACGAAATCGAAAATACACAGGCCATGTTTTAATCAACGATACTGATCTTAATCAGATTTCTGAATCGTCTTTAATGGAAAACATTACTTACGTCTCTCATCAAAGCTATCTGTTTAAAGGAACGATCAAAGATAATTTATTGATCGTAAAACCAGATGCATCCGATGAAGAACTTTGGAATGTACTTGATAAGGCAAAACTTTCTGCATTTTTAAAACAGGAAAATGGTTTAGAAACATTTGTTGAAGAAAAAGGGTCTAACTTTTCAGGTGGTCAATGTCAAAGACTAGCCTTTGCTAGAGCCTTGTTACACGATAGTCCTGTTTATATCTTTGATGAAGCAACATCCAACATCGATGTCGAAAGCGAAAATGATATCATGCAGTTGATCCATGAATTGGCAAATGAAAAAACTGTGATTCTTATTTCACATCGTCTAGCCAATGTTAAGGATGCTGATACGATTTATGTTTTGGAAAACGGAAACATTGTCGAATCTGGCAAACATGAAAAATTGCTTCAAAATCAAAGTGTATATGCATCCTTATGGAATGCTCAAGTATCTCTAGAATCATATATAGGAGGTGGCAATGCATGAAAAAAAGAAATAGTCTACAAATCATGTTCCAACTTGCTGGTTTGATCAAAGGTTTGACTGGTTATATGTTATTAGCTATTTCTATGGGAACCATTGGTCATCTTTGTGCAACCTTTATTCCTGTTCTAGGTGTCATAGCCCTTTTAACGATTTTAAATGAGATTCATATCTTCTCAATCACAACATTATTTATTCTATTGATCATCTGTGGAATTCTTCGAGGTGCCTTGCGATATGGTGAACAGGCATGTAACCACTATATTGCCTTTAAACTTCTCGCAATCATCCGCGATAAAGTATTTGTTGCTCTTAGAAAATTATGTCCTGCCAAGCTTGAAGGAAAAGATAAAGGAAATCTAATTTCCATCATTACTTCGGATATAGAACTTCTTGAAGTATTTTATGCCCATACGATTTCTCCCATTATGATTGCTATCTTATTTGGTATCATCATGTGTACATTTATTGGAAGTTTTGATCTTGTACTTGCTATGGTCATGCTAATCTCTTATATAGTTGTTGGATGCATAATTCCTATCTTGATTTCTCGATCAAATAAGGATTATGGTTTGATCTTTCGTACAAAAACAGGTGATTTATCAAGCTTTGTCCTAGATAGTTTGCGTGGCGTCAATGAGACCATTCAATATGATGATGGCAAAAATCGTTTAAATAAGATCAAAGAAAAAACAGATTCCCTATCCATTGAAGAAGGAAAAATGAAGGATATCACAGGAACCAATATGGCTATTACGAATACTGTTATCTTACTTGCTGATTTGGCAATGTTATTTGTATCGATTCATTTCTATACAAACTTGCAAATTACATTTGCTCAGTTAATTATTTCCGTTGTTTCCTTGATGAGTTCCTTTGGCCCATTTGTTGCTTTGGCGAATTTAGGTTCTACTTTACAAAATACATTTGCGGCAGGAAATCGTGTGCTGGATATTCTGGAAGAAACGCCAGTTGTTGAAGATATTCAAGGGCAAAAAGAAATTAAATTTAATGATGCTAGCGTTAACAATGTTTCTTTCTCCTATGACAAAGAATTAATTTTAGATAATATTTCACTAACCATCCCAAAAGGAAAAATCATTGGAATTACCGGAAGAAGCGGAAGTGGAAAATCCACATTGTTAAAATTAATGATGCGTTTTTGGAAAGTTGATCAAGGTGAAATCAACATCTCAAATACAAGTATTGAACAAATTAATACAGATAATTTACGCAATATGGAAAGCTTTGTCAGCCAACAAACACATTTATTTCATGATAGCATTGCCAATAACTTAAGAATTGCTAAATTAGACGCCAGCGATGAAGAACTCATTGAAGCCTGCAAGAAAGCTTCTGTTCATGATTTCATCATGAGCCTTCCACATGGATACGATACGATGGTGGAAGAACTAGGTGATTCTTTATCTGGTGGTGAGATTCAAAGAATAGGTTTAGCTAGAGCTTTCCTACATGATGCCCCATTCATGTTACTGGATGAACCTACCAGTAATCTTGATAGTTTAAACGAAGCTGTGATCTTACGCTCCCTTCACAAAGAACATAAAAGCAAAAGTGTTGTTCTTGTTTCTCATCGTCAATCCACTATGAATATAGCTGATCAAGTATATTCAGTCGAAAATGGGAGAATGAGTTAATGAATATCGAAACAAAAAGACAAAAAGAAAAAGATACCGTTGCCTTGATGATCGAAATCTATTGTAAGAAACATCATAAATCCAAACACTTATGCCAGGAATGCCAACAGTTAAAAGACTATGCTTTTACAAGAAGTGATAAATGTCCTTTTATGGAAACAAAAACATTCTGTTCAAACTGCAAAGTTCATTGTTACAGATCTGATATGCAACAAAAAATTCGTGAAGTTATGGCATATTCTGGACCTAGAATGTTATTCTATCACCCTGTTATGGCAATCAAACATGTGATCGAAACACAAAAAGAAAAACGTAGATTGGAGAATGCTAAATGAATATTAAAAAAATCTTATACATTGTTCTAGGTACGATTGGATTGATCCTAGGTGCTATTGGAGCCGTTTTACCTTTATTGCCGGCCTTTCCTTTCCTGTTACTGGCAACCGTATGTTATGCAAAGAGTTCAGAAAGATTACATAATTGGTTTATTAATACCAAACTTTATAAAAATAATTTGGAAAGCTATGTAAAGGGCAATGGTATGAGCTGGCCGGTCAAATTTCGTGTGATGGGTATGATCACGATCGTTATGAGCATCGGTTTTATCATGATGGCTCTTAAAGAAATCACATATGGATGTATCATCCTTTTCATTGTCTGGATCTTTCATATCTTATATTTTAGTTTCCGCGTCAAAACATCCTAACTCGTTATCTGGTAACGAGTTTTTTTGATATACTTTTATCAAAAGGAGAACAAGTCATGATAGATACAGTAATATTTGATTTTGATGGTCTATTGGTTGATACAGAGATCATAGCCTACGAGACCTACCATCAAATTCTTGATAAACACGGTTTTGTTTTTACCAAAGAAGAATACACTCAATATTACAGTGAAAAAACAGATACTTTAAATGCCGAAAATATAATAAAGCATTATCATTTGCCTTATACGATCGAAGAGCTTTTGCAGATGACCTTTGAATTAGAAGAAAAGATATCCTCTAAAGGAGTTAAATTAAAGCCAGGTGCCAAAGAACTTTTAGCTTATTTAAAAGCCAATCATTATCATATTGCTTTGGCTACTTCAAGTTTTAAGAAACGAGCTGTCAACATCTTACAAGAACATGGTATTTTAAAGTATTTTGATACCTGTGTATTCTTAGAAGATGTCAAACATTCTAAACCTCATCCCGAGATCTTTTTAAAAGCATTAGAAAAATTGAATGTATCCAATAAAAATGCAATCGTACTAGAAGATAGTGAAAATGGGATCAAGGCAGCAATCAATGCCAAGATAGACGTCATCTGCATTCCTGATATGAAGATACCATCAAAAGAGTATCTTGATAAAACACTTTTTACAGGAAGATCATTGTTTGATATTCTGACTTATTTGCAAACAAATTCTTCTGATGATTTTACAAAGAAAGATGAGCAAATGAAAATCATTGAAATATTCAACAGAGATCCTTTGTTGATACAAAAACTTTTAGAAGTATAGGAAAGTTCTGTAAGAGCAACTCATTTATTTCTTTCAGACAATGATATCAATCATATCAAAGAGTATGTTCCCCAAGCTTTAAAAGAAGTTGATCATTTGTTGATCATTGAAACCATAAGAAAGTCCCTGTTGGTTTTATAGGAATTGATAATCAACATCTTGAAATGCTCTTTATTTCTAATAAAGAAAGAAAAAAAGGACTAGGAAAAATGCTTTTGAAATATGGAATCGAAAATTTTGGGATCAATGATCTAGCCGTAAACGAACAAAACCCTTTGGCAAAAGAATTTTATGAACATATGGGATTTATAGTCTATAAGCGAACAGAAACAGATGAACAAGGAAATCCCTATCCCTTGTTATATATGAAAAGAAAACAAATATAATGATTTTTCTTTTTTACAGAATATAAATGCGCCTTGGACCCAGTAAACGATCATACCTTCCAAGAGCTTAATCAAAATTACATTATAGAAAAAAGACTTGTATTTGACATCCAGATCAAATCAAGTCTTTTTCTTTTATAAAATCATTATAGATTTTGAATATAAACATAAGCTTCTAAAAAATCATCAAAAATATGATCTGCCAATGTCTGATCAAAATTAAATCGAAGATCTCTATGTGCTAAGGTATACATACCCGCTCTTTTAGCCGCCGTGATCCCAATTGTAGAATCTTCTAAAACAACACATTCATCGGATGATACCCCAAGTTGTTTTGCGGTATAAAGATATATCTCCGGATTTGGCTTACTTTCTTTAAAATCTCTTCCTGTGACCACCAAATCAAAATAACTATCGATAGAACACTCTTTTAAACATTTTGATATCAGTTCCATAGAGGATGATGACGCAATCGCAAGCTTATAGTCAGGCTTTAGTTTTTTTAAAATATACCGTATATATGGATTTAACATATCTGAATATGAATAAGTTACATCTTGCATCGTATCGTGATATAAAGATTCTATTTGTTTGCTAGTAATTCCTTTTCCATACCATTCAGCCATTTTTGAAAAGGTGAATTGATGAGAAGAGCCAGCTAATTGATTTATCTCTTTTAATGGTACATCGATACC
Source organism: Faecalitalea cylindroides (assembly GCF_028321995.1). Lineage (NCBI taxonomy): Bacteria > Bacillati > Bacillota > Erysipelotrichia > Erysipelotrichales > Erysipelotrichaceae > Faecalitalea > Faecalitalea cylindroides. Next base: position 100,412 of record NZ_JAQLXG010000001.1, on the reverse strand, counting down.
TTGCCGTCTATAAAATTCAAACACTTTATTTCGAAAGAAGGGTTCTGAATCAACCAGAACCCCATCCATATCGAATATCACTGTTTTAATTTTCATAAAACAGCCCCTTATTTTAATAATCTAATGCTTTGTAGTAGCGGCGAATATCGATTGGATGTCTTCTACAATGTTCAAGATGAACATTCAATCGCATAAATGCTGAACGCATTACAATTGGAGACAACATTCCTCTAAATTCATCACTGATACCGTTCAACTTAAAGTCTTTTGTATCAAATGTAGTAACTTTAGCACTAACACGATGAACAAACTTTTCAGCACGATCCATTTCTGGACGTGTCTTATCTTCTCCCTTGATCAAAATAACCGGAATATCTCTTTCAATAACTTCCAAAGTTCCGTGGAAGAAGTTTGCTGCTGAGATTGGTCTTGTTCTCATCCATTGCATTTCTTCCATGATACACATTCCATAACATACAGCCCAATCTTCCAAGTTTCCTGAACCAATCAAATATGTTAATGGTTCATCACAATATTTTTCAGCATATTCCTTCATCATTGGATCTGCATCTTTATAGATTTGTACAACATTTTCTGGCATATTCTTTAATTCAGAATAGAATTTGTCATATTTATCAAATTGTCCTGCATTTTTCATGAAGCGAAGAACAACAGTATACCACCAGTAATATTCTCCACCAAAAGTATTAACTAAATGATCGACTTTTTCTGCTAATGGTGTACCTAGCTTTTCTACATAACCAATAACTCGGGCCCCAACTTCATGTGCTTTGTCAACCGCTGCTTCTACTTCTACAGTATGTCCTGAAAGAGATGAGATAACAACAACAGAATCTTTGTTGAAGTTAGCATTTCCTTCATACATAAAGTCCTGAGCATTTTCCAAATAGATTGGTAAAGTACAGCCTAATTGTTTTGCTGTATGCATGATCTGCCCAGCATATAACAATGTTCCTCCAATTCCAAACAAGAAGATATTTGAATATCCTTCTTCACAGATCTTATCAACGATCTTCTCTACTTCTGGTACTAGATTTACTCCATTTGTGTGTTCTGTACGAACTCTATTTTCATCAAAATTTAACATAGTTTTCTACCTTTCTTATTCTACTATTCACCTTGAACTTGTATAAATATATTTCTTGTTTGTGGTCCATCAAACTCTGCAAAATATACATCTTGTGCTTTGCCGCATTCTAACTTTCCATTTTCTATGACCATAACCGTATGATTACCGCAAAGCATCGATTTTAAATGCCCGGGAGCATTGCCCCCTGTTGCTCCATAACTCAACAGAAAGTGAGAATGAGCATAGTCATGATCAAGTGGAACAAGTCTTTCCAATGTCTCTTCAATGTCCGTCATCAAACAAGGAAGATTCTCATTGACCATGATTCCAGAGGAAGTATGCGCTGTTATAACAAAGACCAAACCTTCTGTAATCCCGGATTGGCTGATACATTTTCTAACTAATTCAGTAATAGGAATAATTTCAAATTCCTTATGTGTGATAACTTTTTCTTTAAATGTTTTGACCATACTCACTCTTCCATTCCAAGAAATCTCAAAGCATTTTCTCCCATGATCTTTGATCGGGTAGCTTCTCTTAAATTCAATTGATCAAGTCCATATTTGATTCTTCTTGGTTTAAAACGTGGACTGTTAGAACCAAACATAACTTTATCTTTTAAATTATTTTCCAACCATAAAGAGCCTAACTGATTTTCAAATATATCTTTCATGAACTTTCTAGGCGAATCCATATACAACATTGCCGTATCTGCATATACATTCGGATATTTAAGAAGCAGTGCTGCTGTTTCATGGATCCAAGGCCATCCAAAATGTGCTAAACTAAATCGTAATTCCGGATATCGAATTGCCACTTCTTCAAACTCTAAAGGTTTAGCGTATTTCATTGGTGCATCACTTTCCCATGACATACCTGAATGAAAGACAATCGGCTTATTCTTTTTGATACAATATTCGTAAATTTCATTCATCATAGGATCTGAAGGATAAAAATGTTGTTTAGAAGGATTCAGCTTTAATCCACTCAAATGATATTGATCAAAAGCTTTTTCCAATTCTATCATTCTATCTTTGCGATACGGATCCACACTTGCAAATCCAATAAAGATATCCTGATTATCTTGTACAAGTTTATATATTGTTTCATTATCTGGAATTTGAACCTTACGAGTTGTTGTTAGATCAAGTGGCAACAGCACCATTTTATCAACTTTAGCATCCTTAAGTTCTATTCTGGTCATTTGCATGTCATGGCCAGACATCAATCCCCATCCCATTTCTTTTTTACTGATTTCTATTGCTTGTGAAGTTTTAAATGCTTCATTCATCAACCAAGGATGAGCATGCATATCTATGATCATATTATCTACCCTAGAATACCTAACCAAGAACAAAGAATACCAAATACAACCGTTCCTAAAAGAATTACAATGACATTCACTTTTTTATTTAATAATTTGTAGTAAACACCTAAAGCAGCCAAGCTTAGCATTCCTGGCATCAAACCATCTAATACTCCCTGGATTGCAACAGCTCCTTCACCAGTACCAATGGTCAGCGGTGTTGATACAACGACGAGTTCATTTGTCATTCCACCGATAACCATAACTCCAATGATCGATGCAGCATACATGAACTTTTCCATCAATCCAGATTCTTGGATCTTATTCAAATAATTAGCACCAATTTCATATCCTTTAAAGGCGCCGATATAACGAACTAGCATAGCAGGAACATTAAATACCAACAAGAATAAGATTGCTCCTAAAATGCTGCCTTGCATCGCGATAGAAGTACCAATACCTACTGCCAAAATTCTCAAAGTTCCTAAGAACAATGAATCTCCGATTCCAGCTAAAGGCCCCATCAAAGCAACCTTGACAGCACTGATAGAAGATGTATCAAAATCTTTATCCTTGGCATTCATTTCTTCCATTGCCATGGTAATACCACCAATGAAAGTACTAATATACATATTTGTATTAAAGAATTCCATATGACGCTGCATAGCATCTTTTAATCTTTCTGGATCATCTTTATATAACTTCTTGATCGTAGGAAGCATCATATATTCAAATCCCATATGCATTTGGCGTTCATAATGCCATGAGAACTGAATCGTAAATGATCTCCAGAACATCTTCATTATATCTTTTCTAGTGATCAATCCTGTTTCATTATTTTTAGAAGTCATCATCGTCTCCTCCATTTTCTACTGCAACCGGTGCAGATTCTTTAAAATCAACTTTGATCAATGCGGCCAATACACCAAAGGCGGCAATACCTACTACTGGTACTCCCAGATAAGCAGATAACAAGAAACCTAGGAAAAAGAATGCGATAACTTTCTTATTCATGATCATCTGTGCCAACATTGCAAATCCTAGTGCAGGCAATAATCCCGTAGCAACTGTTAATCCATTGGTAATTACTTCTGGAATAGAATTCACAACATTCTCAATTGCAGTACTTCCCAATAAGAATCCGGCAGCTACAAGCACTGCTAAGATCGTACATGTCAAGAAACCAGCTCCCATATGTACCATACCAACAGCTTTTGCATTCCCTTTTTCAGCATAACTATCAGCTAAACGTCCTAGCATTGGACGAACCGTTGTGAAAATAAAATTATCAATCACACTTGCCAATAAAGCAATTGGATATGCCAACGTAACAGCAACTTCAGCTCCACGACCTGTTGTGATCGCAAAGGCTGTACCCAATACACCACCAACAATAACATTTGGCGGAATAAAAGCTCCTATAGATTGAGAACCAATAAAAGCCAATTCTAGGAAAGCGCCAATTGTAATTCCACTTTCTACATCCCCTAACACAAGACCAACCAATGGTCCTAAAACGATTGGCTTTTGAATCAAGCAATCTCCTAAAGCCAAATCACATTTTCCGATAAATGCTATACATCCTAATAAAATCGCCTGAACAACCATTACTTACACCTCTTTTCTATTCAATGACTGTTTTTGCATCAATGCTTGTATCATTTGGAACCATACGAATTTCTACATCAATTCCTTTATCGATCAATTCTTTGATCATCTGTTCCTCTTCTTTAGTAACATTGATTGCTTTAGAAACATTTCTTGTTCCTTCTCTAGGTTTTGTTCCCCCTAGATTTAATGATTTGATCTGACTGCAATTCTCTGCAAGTTTGTAAGCATCCGCTATGCTTTCTACTACGATAAATAATTTGTATTTATCAGTAACACCACTGTTAATGGCTTGAATAGAATCATCTACATTTTTGATAACAAGCTTAACACCTGCAGGTTTAGCCAGTTTGATAGAAGTTTTTCTAAGATCATCTTTCATAACAGCATCATTGGCAATCAAGATACAGTCAGCGCCTAACGCACTTGTCCATGAAAATGCAACTTGTCCATGCAATAGTCTGTGATCTACCCTAAATAATTTGATCATATTCCTCTCCTTTAGAAATCTTCATCTGTTTCACTAACTAAATTTGTCAATAAAGTAATTCCTTCTCGAGAACTATCCAATAATTCTTCGTAATCTTCACTAGGAATACCTTCCTGATATCTGAGCACGATATCCAATGCCATACCCAGATTCATCCCGGATAAAACAATAACGTTATTAAGTTGTGTTAGCTGGGCCAAAGTCGTGTGAACACTTCCTCCCTTGATATCACACAAAATTATTACTTGCTCATCACTATTAGGAATTTCTTTTAGCAATTTCTGGTAATAATCGTTGGGGCTTTCTCCTGGATACAAGCTATATGTTTCTACTTTATCCGATAAAGAACCTGCCAACATATTCACTGAATTTTTCATTCCTTTAGACAAATCCCCATGTGAGGCAAATATAATCCTACACATTGTTTCCCTCCTTTCTCCTGTAACGTTTCACCTATATACAAGCAATTTTCGTGCCATAGAGAAGTTTTTTAAAAAAAGATGTTGAAATAATCAACATCTTTAGCCTTAATTGTTCTTTACATAATTATAAATATATGTAATTTCCTCTACTGGAATCGAAACTCCATAAAAATCTTCAACTTTCTTGAATGATCGCTTCATATAATTAATAAAGTCTGGATGCTCTTTTTGAAAATCCAAACATTCAAGATAAGATTCATTCCCTCTAAACAAAACAAGTCGTTCGATCAGACAACTTATATGTACATATAAGCCAAAACAAGCACGATTTGACAATTTGATCTTTAAAAGAGTTTGTAACTGATCTATAGCATCGGCAACTTGCTCCAACAATTTATTTGGATTCAATATCGTTAAATGACTCATAATGTTTGATAATGAAAAATTACGTAATATGTTTCGATTAAATTCCTGAAGATCTGTTTCATCTAGATATTCATTGAAATACTCATCTAGTTTATTGTCTGAATTGCCCAAGATCAAATCTTCAATACCTATAAACTTGATTTCTTCTATATTGGGATCTAAAGTACCAATGACACAAAGTACATTATACTGTTCAAAGACAGAAGCTTTTGCTCCTTGAGATAACAGTTCATTATAATTATAGATCTGTACTTCAATATGACATTGTTCCGGTATCGAATCTTCGATCGTAGATTTTAATTTTCTAGCTGTATCATAGCCACTAGCACAAGAACAAAGAATCAAAGGAAGTTTATCTTGATTCTTTTCAATATGGTACATCAAACTAGCTTTTACATTAGAAATCGTATTTTTTAATAGTTCTTCCATCGGTATGTTCATACGAACACCATTTCCAATTTCCAAAGCCATAGGAGTACTTGCATTATTGAGTATACCTATACTCATTTTTTCTAAATTCAATCCTTTATATATTTCCTCCAAACTTCCCATGTCGACCAAAAGATATAATTCTTTGATTTTCTCAAGTCTGCCTAAATAAATCTTTAGTTTTTCGACCATAGTAGCTGTATCAACATGTAAAGGCATATCGATCGCATCAAATATATATTCCCCTAAAAAATGATTGGCTGCATTAGCGATACTGCTTGCGGTAGAGAATCCATGAGCCAACACTACACAAGCTTTTTGTTGGAGCCTTTGATCCGACTGAAGATTATAGACATAAAAAATAAACAGACAAACAACGATTGGATAAACTTCCATTTCTAAATAAGATTTCAAATACGTACATATTTCTAAAGAAATATTGGCAGCGCGGAAAAATTCCGATTCTAAAAGTTGATTGAGATCTTCACAATCTTCTTCATGTTGAAGACTCCATTTTCGAAAATCATGACAATCAAGATTCAATTCTTCTAGATAACAGGCAATGGCCAAGATATCATTATTTGTTAGCTTGATGCCATATCGGCTTTCAATCATATCAAAGATTCTTTGAACACCTCTTTTATAATATTCAATTTGTGGTGTTTCTTTTTTTCTAAATATCAAATTATCAAAATAATTTTGAACGATCTGTTTGCCCGTATTCACCAATTTCCCAATATCGCGTTCTTTGCGATATGTTTGATACGTTTGAATGATTTCATCATTTAACTGAATGATTTCCTTATCATGACTATAAAACATTTGAAGATCATCCACTGAAACGTATTCTTCTGTATCTTGTAATGTTTTAGGATTTTCATAAAGTTTTGTAAGAACATGCAAAGGCAAACTTGAAAGATGTATCAATAAATTGTTTCCTTCTCTATCAAACAAGGAATTGACACAGCATGATTGTATGATGCTCTTTAGTTCACCAATATTTCCTGCTAATTTACTCGATAATAAAGTGTTATATACTTTATTGCTCATTTTTATCTTGCATTGCAATCTCTGTTCCTCATCACGAAATAATTTATAGATCAATTCGATTTTTTCCTGAACGCTTCTTTGACCCATTGAAGGTATCGTTATTGTCATAGGTATACGTCTGAGCAAAGTTTTAAGAAGAACATTTTCAGGGTTTTCTGTTGTCGCAAAAATCAATCGAACTTTTGATTTATACCATTTATCATTATCTCCTACCCTATGATAAATTCCCTTATCCATGAAGAGAAATAATTTTTCCTGACATTCAGATTTCAATTCATGAACTTCATCTAAAAATAATACTCCCTGATCAGCTAATGCGATCAGCCCGGCATTATCTTTATCCGCCCCGGTAAAAGCTCCTTTTACATGTCCAAACAAGTTTGCCGTTAACAATTCAGGATTATTGGCATATTCACTACAGTTTACTGTAACAAATCTGCCTTTAATTATATTATTATTTTTAGCCCATTCATACGTTAATTGAGCAATATAACTTTTCCCTGTTCCGGTTGCTCCATATAACAACAAGGGTAAGCCTTCCGGCGGATAAGCAATCGTTGCCTTACATTGTTTTACAATTTCTCTAAGTGATTGTTCATGGCCTACCAGTTTTTCAAAATCATGCAATTCTTGTTTTTGAAGCGCTGTTTCTAATGAAGAATAGCTTGTTTCAACCATAGGTTTTCCTTTTTTATGAAGGTATTCTGTTGTCAGATATTTATAAGGTTTTTCTTCGATCCTTGTCAATTTTTTTTGATTTATGAGGCTTTTTAATAAAAGTGCACATTTATTACGTCCAATTTGGAATTTTTCACTAATTTGATCCAATGTATTTTTTTCAAAGTCTTCATTTTGACAATTTTGGTCTATATATTTCAACAGCTTTTCTTCCATGATCATCCACTCCCTTTACGTTTTATATCATATACTAATTTTAAATCGAAAGAAATATTTATATAATTACAACATCATTAATTTCCTTTAGCGACTTGTCAGATCTATTTGATAGAAATATAATCAATTTAAGACGGAATAAAGGGAATATATCATGAAGACCAACTTAAAACTTCAACCAACTTTAAAACAAACTCTCCATTTAAGCACTTCTATGAAGAATCACTTAGAAATCTTAAATATGAGCTCTGAAAAAATAATAGATCATATTCGCCAGCTGGCAGATAGAAATCCTTTTATCGAATTTAATCCCAATGAAGACATTCATGAACTTTTAATGAATAATATTTCTACAGCTCCTGTTTTAAAAGATGAGTTATATTTTCAACTGCATACATGTAATAGAAAATATGATTCAGCTATTACTTCTTATATTATTGAATCCCTTGATGAAAATGGTTTTTTTAACATTCCTATAGAGCAAGCTTGCAATGACCTTCATGTTCCTAAAGATAAATTTATACAGAATCTAAACTTGATCCAAACATTTGAACCATGTGGTGTAGCTGCAAAAAACAGTATTGATAGCCTCTACATCCAACTATCTAGAAACAATCAAACTCCAGCTCTAAAACTATTAAAAAACTACCAAAATGAACTATTGAACAACGATCTTTCTTCCATATGCAAACAAATGAATCTTTCTTTTGATCAAGTAGAAAATATTTTGTTAGAAATAAGAAAATGTAATCCTTATCCTTGCAACATGTACACCACACAAAAAACACAATGGATCTTACCTGATGTAGAAATCAAGATAGAAGATGGAGATATCATAATCGAACCAAAAGAAATTGGAGATGTTAAATATATCAAGCCACAAGAAAAGATCATTGATCCAGAATTAAAGCAATATCTAAATCAAGCTAAATTCACTATTGATAGTTTAAATAAGCGAAATAAAACATTATTAGTCGTTGCCAATGAAATCATAAATAAACAAAAAGGATATTTTTTGTATAGTGACGAATTAAAACCTCTCACCCTTAAAGAATTAGCTAAGTCAACCAGTCTGAGTGAATCAACGATTTCAAGAACTGTGAACAGTAAATATTATCTGTATCAAAACCAAGTTTATCCTTTTAGAAGCCTTTTTACTTCCAAAACAAAAGAAGGAACCTCAAGAGATTCCATACAAAAAGCATTATTATATCTAATAGAAAATGAAGATCCTAATGCTCCATTACTAGATGAAGAAATTGTAGAACAACTAAAAGATCTGGAACTCTTTGTTTCTAGAAGAACAATATCAAAATATCGCAAGGAAATGAGAATTTTGAATTCTAAACAACGCAAAAAAGCATATAATTCTCATACATAATAAAAAGAATAAAGTTTTAAAATGGATCCTGTAAACATCATTCTTTATAATACCTTGTAATATGGACAACAATATTAAAAGTATCTTGAAGAAATTAAACCCCATATCGTTCTTTAAACTGGTCATACCGTTGCTCTTTTAGATCTTCGATATTTTGTTTTCTTGCCTGATCGACAAAATGCAATGGGATCGATGCGGTTGCCAAAATCATGGCACCGCCAATCGCCATGATAATCAACCAGCGAAGCCCCGATCGAAGCATGAACTTTTCTGTCATGCGGTTGATCTCATTGACATTGAGGACTTGGGCGTATTGTTTTTTACCGCACTTTGGACAGTGAAGCTTTTTGGCATAATAATTATAATGAGGCCGATTAACCAAGGCCCCTTTCTCAACCTTGGTTTTCGTTACGCTTCGGTGTTTTGAAAAATGGGTTTTTGTAAATTCTGAAGCATCGACATCGTAATGTGTGCCACACGTTTCACACTGTACATGTGCAACAAAATCTTGCGAAACAATGACATCTTTGCTATGCCGGATAAAACAGATCCCGCAAAAGATCACCCATACCATCAAAACAACACCCATGATGATCAGTATAATTACATTTGGTGCCAAAAACATCCCTTCTTTCCTTTTATGTTCTTTTTTGATTTTTTTCAACATAACAATTAACGTTTTGTTAACTGTGTAGTCCCTTAAATAAAGGCTATTTAAAGAGTTTTGCGTGCTACTAGCGTGCTTAGATTGTTTTATTCAAAATCGAATGATTAAAGATTCCTTATTCTTTATCGCTCCAGACTTCTTTTGCCATACGGAACACCGCCCAGGCCTTAGGCCAGCCGCAATAGAACGCAGCATGAGTAATGATCTCAGCAATTTCTTCACGTGTAATGCCGTTTTTCTTGGCACTCATTAAATGATAACGAAAAGATTCATCTGTTAGTCCCTGAGCCATGAGAGCAACTACGGTAACCAACGATCGATCTCTAAGTGACAGTTTATCCTCTCGACTCCACACTTCCCCAAAAAGCACATCATCATTAAGCTCAGCAAATTTAGGGGCAAATTCTCCCAAAGAATCTCTTCCTGCCGTTTGTTTTATAGCCATATCTAATACCTCCCTACAGCTTATTATACTCTTCTTCCGTTACAGGTTCACACCACTCGTTGTCGCAGTTTTCACCCGGTACTTCTATGGCGATATGAGAGAACCAGCTGTCTTTTTTTGCTCCGTGCCAATGTTTAACATTTGGCGGAATCATTACAACACTTCCAGCTTTTAACCCGACTGCAGATTTTCCTTCTTCCTGATACCATCCTTCACCAGCGATGCAAAGAAGAAGTTGTCCGCCACCTTTTGTCGAATGATGAATATGCCAGTTATTGCGACATCCCGGTTCAAAGGTAACGTTAGCAGCGAAAAGGTCACTTTGAGGATCGGTTAAGGGATTCAAAAATGATTCCCCGATAAAATATTTAGCATATGTCGTATTTGGTTCACCCATACCAAATACGTTTTGTTTTTCAAAGATTTCCTTGTTATTACACTTCATATTGCTGACCTCCTGCGTTTTCTTTTCAACTTAGGTTGAGTTCGTTCAGCCATTCGACGATCTCATCTTCATCGACATTTGAACTAAATCTTCTTGCTTCGCCCCAATCGGCATTAGCCGCAAGCGGAGTTAAGTTATCGAGATTGAAATCAGATGATGCAGATGTCGCAAATGGAATGATCGTCTTATCCGAGAAATCATTTTCTTTCACAAAATCTTCGACAACCCAACTCAGTTCTTGCCACCAAACAGGAGCTCCTAAAAAGATATAATCGGCATCGCTAAATTCATCAAAATCAGTAGTTGTAAGTTCAACTTCTAAATCCCCATTTATATGTTCTTCGTATTCAATAGAAACTCGACTTTGCTCATCACTGTAATTTAGATCCTCTTCGCTATAAGGGTCCACAGGTTCTAATTCATAGATAGGAATATCGAAGTGATCTGAAATTGTTTGGGCTACTTTTTCTGTGTTTCCGGTAGCTGAATAATAAACGACAATTGCGTTTATTTCATTACTGTGCGAGCTGGTTTCTTCAACACTTTCATCTGTGCTGCAGGCACATAAAGAGAAGGTAATCAAAATAGCGGTAAGCAATGATATAAATTTCTTTAACATCTTATTGTCTTCTTTCCTGGATCAGTTGACCAAACCATTCGATAATGCCTGGATCTTGATGGCTGAAGAAAGAAGATGTCTTGGTATCAAGCGTTTCAATTTTCTTCATATCATCATTATCAAGTTCAAACGAATAGATATCAAAGTTTTCTTTGATTCTTTCTTGGTGCACAGATTTAGCCAAAGATACGATGCCTCTTTGATACAACCATCTAAGAATCACTTGAGCTACACTCTTATTATGTTTTTCTCCGATTGCTTGTAAAACCTCATTGTGGAACATGTTGTTTCTACCTTCCGCAAACGGTGCCCAAGCTTCAAGAACAACACCATATTTGTCGGCCCATTTCTTGGCTTCGACCTGTTGATTAAAGACATTTACTTCGATTTGATTGACCATTGGTTTGATCTTGGCAAACATACATAAATCAACTAACCGGTCTGGATAAAAGTTTGACACACCGATTGCCCGTACTTTACCTTCTTCGTATAACTTTTCAAGATCACGATAAGCCGCATAATAATCACCCACCGGCTGATGCAAAAGAATAAGATCTAAATAATCTGTTTGCAATTTTTTTAAAGACTCTACGACCGAATCATAGGTCTTACCCTCTCCATAATTATCGATCCAAACTTTAGTCGTTAAGAAGATCTCTTTTCTTGGAACATCACTTTCTTTTAAAGCTTCTCCCACTTCGCTCTCATTGAAATAAGATTGCGCTGTATCAATATGACGATAACCTGTCTTTAAGGCTGTTAAGACACTTTCTTTACAGTCTTCTTTACTGACTTGATAAACACCAAATCCGTTAGCTGGAATCTCTACACCATTATAAAGTTTCATTGTTTCCATTCTAAATCTCCTCGCTTTCTATAAATTGAATGTGTTCTTCTTCACTTTTGTTGAATAATCCTTCTTTAAACTCGATATTTTGATCAATCTTTCTAAGATCTTTCATACTATTGATCATATATTGGGAATCATTAGTATAGCTGTTGGCAAAGATATACACTTTCCCTTTATAACCTTTAATGGATTCAATAAATGTGGCAATCGGCATTGGAAATGTATACCACCAAATTGGGAAAAACAGAAAAATCTGATCATAATTTTCAAAATCAATATCCATCGGCTTGATTGCTGGATGAATCTTTTTGTTTACTTCTTCTTTCGCTTCTTTGTAAGCACAGATGTCATAGTCATCGGAATAAGGAATCGCTCTTTCGATTCGAATGACATCATACTTTTTCTTTTCATTGATCTTATCAACCAGCTTTTTTGTGTTGTTTGACCAACTAAAATAAGCTACAAGCGTCTTCATCTTCATCACCTCCACTTGCATTGTAATATGTCGATGTTTAAAACGTTTATATCGATTTAGAAAGATAGTATAATAAAATCGAATACTGAAAGAGGTGTTAATATGATCGATTCCCAGCTTTTATCCTATCTTATCGTTTTTTCAGAGACAGGTTCACTATTGAAATCTAGTGAAATTTTACACTTATCGCAACCGTCTTTATCGAAGGCAATGCAAAAACTTGAAGCTGAACTTGATCTTACTATTTTTGACAGAACCGGAAATAAGATCACACTCAATGATGATGGTAAAGAAATTCTTTATTATGCTAAAGACATCATGATGATGATCAATAAATTAGAAACTAAAGCAAAAGATTTAAAAGAGAAAAATCAAAGTTTAAATATAGGCTTAACAGCCCCTGGCCCAATGTTCAAATTTCCTTCATTGTTTGCGCCGACCAGTTTGAATAAAAAGATTTCCGTTTCAACAGAAGATGAAAAAGATCTTTTAAAGAATCTTTTAAACAATATCTATGATATCGTCTTTGTTAATAACCCGATAAGCATTGATAATGTGATATGCAGAAAGGTAATGACCGAACATCTGTATGTTTCAGTCCCTGAAACGCATTTTTTATCAAGATTTAAAGAAAGCATTCACTTTAGTGATATAGATGGCCAAACTTTCCTTTTATCTTCAGATATAGGGTGTTGGACTAGCATCTTAGACAAACATATGAATAAATCGCGTTTCTTAAAACAAAGTGATCCTAACGAATTGAAAGAGATTGCAGAATATTCATCAATTCCCAGTTTTGTTACAAATATAAGTATGAATGCAAATTCCATTAAGAATCGAATCAATATTCCAATCATTGATGAAGATGCGTATATGGATTTTTATGCAGTATGTAAGAAAGATAAATCAGAACTTATCAATTTATTGAAACAAAACCGGTAGAATGGTATTAAAAATTAGAATCCTGTGTCCTGAAAATACGGTTGCTGCACAGCAATATAAAAACACACAATCCTTGTTTTCATTCTTGCAGGTTTTCGTATATTAAGAGAATTGATTAAAAGTGGCAAATGTGACAAAAAAAGTCAATATAAATATTGATTTCCCATCTGGCAGAGATCATAATAAAAGAAATAGTTGTTCTTTTGATTAAAAACGGCAAATGTGACAAAAATAATCAGCGAGGTGAACCTTGTGAATATAGCTAGAGATAAATACTTAAGAGATTTGATCAATCGCATGAACAACGGAATGATCAAAGTTGTGACCGGTATAAGAAGATCTGGGAAATCATACTTATTGTTTAAACTGTTTTATGAGTATCTTTTAAGTCAGGGTGTTTTGGAATCTCATATTATCAAGATCGAATTAGATCAAAGAAAAAATCGGATATACCGGGATCCGGATGTCATTCTTGATTATATCGAAACTCTTATTGAGGACGATAAACAATACTATATTCTTTTAGATGAAGTACAGATGCTCAATGATTTTGAAGAAGTTCTCAATTCTTTATTACATATCTCTAATGTCGATATCTATGTAACGGGTTCCAATTCTAAGTTCTTGTCAAAAGATGTGATCACGGAGTTTAGAGGCAGAGGTGACGAGATTCATGTTTTCCCACTCACTTTCAAAGAATTTATGCAAGTATATGACGGAGACATGTATCGTGGCTTTGCGGATTATATTGTTTATGGCGGACTGCCGCTTATTTCGACTATGAAAACAGAAACTCAAAAAGTAAATTATCTAACCAACTTATTTAATGAGACTTATTTAAAAGATATTATTGAACGTAACCATATTGAAAAGACTCAGGAATTAGAAGATCTAATCAATGTACTAGCTTCAGCTATTGGTTCTTTGACCAATCCTCCTAAGATCCAGGCTACTTTCAAAAGCTCTATTGGATCAGCGATAAGTATAAATACGATTCGACAATATATTGAATACCTGGAAGATGCCTTTATTATCTCTAAAGCACAACGGTATAATATCAAAGGCAGAAAATATATCGGAACGCCTTTAAAATACTATTTTGAAGATATCGGTCTTAGAAATGCAAGGCTCGGCTTTAGACAAGTCGAAGAAACGCATCTTATGGAAAATATCATTTATAACGAATTAAGATATCGGGGATATAGTGTTGATGTAGGAGTCGTAGAAAAAAGAGAAATGAGTGAAAATGGAAAGCAAATTCGGAAAGCGCTGGAGATCGATTTCGTTGCGAATTTAGGAAGTCAAAGATACTACATCCAATCAGCGCTCAGTATGCCGACACCTGAAAAACAGATACAAGAAAAAACTTCGCTCATAAACGTTGCAGATTCTTTTAAAAAAATAATCATTGTCAAAGATATTGTGAATGTCAAAAGAGATGAAAATGGCATTGTGACAATGAGTATCTATGATTTTCTATTAAAAGAAAACAGTCTGGATCTATAGAATCGCACATTATTTTTGATATCAATACTTTAGCCAGTAGTAGACAAACATATTTAAAGAGACTTTATTTAAAGGCGGGTACAGTTCTCAAAACGTGGGTCGTTGTATTGAGAAGATCAAAGAAGCTTTTAGACGATTTTGAAATCAAAAAAGATCTAAACGGAAAGAAGGGGATGCTTTTGGAATCGCATGTAATTATATTGATTATCATGGGTGTTGTTTTGATGGCATGGGTGATCTTTTGCGGGATCTGTTTTATCCGGCATAGTAGAGATGTCATTGTTTCAAATGATTTTGTTGCGCATGTACAGTGTGAAACGTGTGGCACACATTACGATGTCGATGCTTCAGAATTTACAAAAACCCATTTTTCAAAACACCGAAGCGTAACGAAAACCAAGGTTGAGAAAGGGGCCTTGGTTAATCGGCCTCATTATAATTATTATGCCAAAAAGCTTCACTGTCCAAAGTGCGGTAAAAAACAATACGCCCAAGTCCTCAATGTCAATGAGATCAACCGCATGACAGAAAAGTTCATGCTTCGATCGGGGCTTCGCTGGTTGATTATCATGGCGATTGGTGGTACCATCATTTTGGCAGTCGCCTTTATCCCAATGCATTTTTTCGATCAGGCAAGAAAACAAAGCATCGAAGATCTAAAAGAGCAGCGTTATGACCAGTTTAGAGAACGATATGGAATTGAGAAAAATTAAGCTCTAATCCTATAACTCTTTCGGCATTGAAAAAAGGTCTGGCACCTTGTATAGATCCTTCCTTTTTAAAGATTTGTCGGATGTATGCGATTTACAACGCAAAAACATTAAGAAATCTTAATATATAAAAGAAAAACGCTTGTCATTATTATTATTATGTATAATGTCCTCGCGCATTTGCGCAGGGAGGATATATGAAATCAAATTCTACTATGAAAGTATCAGGGATCTTAATGATTCTGTTTGGCATTGTTTATGCTATCTTAGCGATTATGGCATATACAGGAAGCGTGCAGGGACTTTTACCAGGACATGAAAGTCAGGAAGTGATGGTTGCGGTTTTATCTGCAGCGGTAGCTCTTTTGGCATTGATTGGTGGTATCTGTGCCGTTATGGGAAATAAACCGGTCGCAAAAGTGATTGGATTTGTTTTTGCTGCTGTTGGTTTAGTTTCTTTGATCTACCTTCAGTTCACTCAGAATGCTTTTAATATTGCGGACTGCATTGCCGTGGTATTAGGAGTAATGCTGTTTACTTCTGCAAAAGAATAATTTTATGATCAGATCATGTTCGTGATCTGATTTTTATTGTAAAAAAAAGAGGAAAGGAAACCTATTCTATGAAATTTAGTACAGTTAAAGAATTTCCGTTTTCAATGGAAACGGCATGGAAGGCCTTGCAGGATCCTGCCAAATTAGATGTTGAACCAGGGACAGAAGTACGGATCATTTCTCCGACAAAATGGGAAGCAATCAATGACGATGTGGGTTCTGTATCGACATATTGGGCTACATTTGATGAAGAGAACAAAATCGTAAAGATCGAAAGCACCAGCAATAAAAAACACGATCATGATTTTATCTATTTCAAGTTAAAAGAATTGTCAGACAATGAAGTGAGTTTGGAAATGGATGTTGAAATCAATACCGGTGTTCATTTGATTGCCAAAGCTCTTTCAAAACTGATTGAAAAACCAACAAAGAATATTATGTCCAAACATGTATATCATAATTTTGAAGCCTTGTGTCTGGGAAAAGAAACCAAAAAGATGACACAGGAAGAACTCAAAGCCGCTGCCCAGAAAGAATACGAAAAGAAATAAGAAAAATATTCTGAATTTGGTATTTTAAGCTTTCAAAATGTGAAAGCTTAATTTTTTTATAATATGATTAAAGGCGAAAATTATAGGTGGTGCAAAAGATGATCAATCGAAAAGAACTTAAGAAAAAAGCCTCAAGACTTTTATACTTGAGGCTTTTCTTTAGGTGTGCGTGCTGAAAATTAATTGTGGAGTTAATATTGTTGCCTACTAGCGTGCTACGTGCTGCCTACCGTTTAAAATTCAGCACTGCCCAGAGTTTTTCAGAAGAAACAAAAAACCACCCGAAACCCCATAAAATAGGGCTTTGAGTGGTTTTGAGTCTCTTTGCGTTTTCCTGAGAAATCCAAGAAAATTAACGTTTTGAGAACTACGAAACCTTATAAAATAAAGGTTTTCATGTCTTTTTGTTGCATACTTGTTGCATTGCCAAAACAATCCAGGCAATTAGAGTTAAAGAAATCATCATATTTATTAAACAATAAGAATACTAAAAAGCATTAATCTTATTCAATATTGGTTTTAATTAACCACATCACAATCTCTTTATCTTCGGCCTTGAAATTGCTACTAATCTTGTTAAAGTCGCTAAAGCAGCGTTATTAATTCTTTTTTCCTCCCTTTTATAACACACTTTATTATTTTCTAAGAAGTATGAAAATATGGCTACACTAACCCCTTAAAAAAACAAAAATTTCGAGAAGATTGCTTATTTAACTAAAAAACATTTAATTTATATTTAATAA
This sequence comes from Faecalitalea cylindroides, assembly GCF_028321995.1. Lineage (NCBI taxonomy): Bacteria > Bacillati > Bacillota > Erysipelotrichia > Erysipelotrichales > Erysipelotrichaceae > Faecalitalea > Faecalitalea cylindroides. The sequence goes on along the minus strand of NZ_JAQLXG010000001.1, from coordinate 82,809 downwards.
TCGATCTATATTATCTATAAAACTAGGGCTTTTAGCTACTTGCGCATTTCCTCCAAGTTTTTTATATTCTTCGTATATACAGATTTCCAATTCATCAATAAATTCAAGGGTTATTGTTTCAATATTTAAATCTTTAAAATCTGCAAAACATATACGTTTCTTATTTAGTGTTTTAGCTACTACTGCATAAATTAGATAAAATAAAATATCATTCACCTCTGTAGACTTTAAATTTGCATTCTTTTTTAGATGCAATTGAATTTTTCTACCTAATGAAGCAATCTTAAAATAAGCATCTAGATCCTGATTATCTTCATATAAAAACTTATATGTATCATTATCTGATAAAATCGTTGAAGGCCTAGCTCGTGAGAAATCTGGTTTGCGCAAAATAACACTTATCATACATTGTGCTAAAAAAGAAACGCTGATAATATCAGAAGCTTTTATATTTAAATTCTTATAGTAATTTTTCCTTCTATCATAATATAATCCTCTATTTTTAAAATACATCTCTATTTGCAAATGTATTGGATCAGTAACTCGTAAAGAAGATTTTGGTATATTAGTTTGATTGTTAGTAGCAAAAATAATTCTATCTCTAGATTCTTCACTTGACGGAACAATTATTCTTACTAATAAATTTCTTTTTTCATTTTCTAGTAAATCTTGATTGTTTGTAAAATAATTATATATCTCTGTCGATGTTTGTAGTCCATTAACAATTTCAGGATTTAACAGTACTAATTCTCTATTAGTTACAGGTGTCACTTTTTCAGTTAAAATTGTAACTCCATTATTTAACCACCAAAAATCTTCTGTTAAATCATTCGACAATGTATCAGCAATGCTTTTATTTACTGTATTTTTCCCTTGATAATCTCGAACATTAGCTTCAAAAAAACTCTTTCTTAAATTATTTTCATCAGTAATAAATTGATAATATTCAGCTAAATTAATTAATGCAACATACTCAGTATTACGTCCTAATGTAATAGGTTGATCTGACAATTTCAAATTAATGTTTATTTCACTATTAGTATTATATAATTCCATTAATTTATCTGCACCTATAAATGTAACTCCAACATTTGCAGAAGGATACATAGATTCTACATCTAAACATAGTTCATCTGCTTGATTTCTTACATTAGGGTGAACTTCATTTGCTAATGTCACATAGTAATATTGTATATTAATTTTTATCTGTGCACGGATAAACTTAGTAACAACATCTCTAAACATCTTAAAAGCTTCTCTTACATTCTCATTATACCTACTTGAAAATTCATCAATATTTTTTGACATATCCATTAAATTAGAAGAAGTAGTTTTCCACTTCATAATAGAATCTTCTTTAAAACTCGTAGTATTCTTTGATTGAATGATAACAAAATTCAATACCGCTCCTCTTGGTGAAGTCAAGGTGGTGACTTGATCCTGTGTTACTAATTCACTATTCAAAAAAAGAAATACTGCATCGCATCCTCCATCATTTCCATCGCCCATCACATGATTTTCAATTTCTTCATCACTTAAGGAATAATTTTTCAAAACTTGTGAAGCTGAAAAAAACTCGAAATATGATGATTCATTTGTATACGAAATTGACTCTTGATATTCTTGTTTAACACATTCTTTCAATAGTATTTGAGTATTTGATAAACTTCCAGACACTCTTCTACACCTCCAAATATTTGATTTTTGTTTGTTACATTATACTATATAACATTACAATAAATCGCAAAAAATAATTACAATAAGTTTTTTATATTTTATTTACCCATATCAAAGAATTGTCATGAAGTTTTTGTCACTCACTTATCACATTGCTAATACCTGCTCCAATAACTAAATCCTTCTAAAACATAAGGATTGATGTTACATATGCTTTCTCACTTAATCATCTTTACTTTTATCAAATTCTCTTAGCATATTTTCTGTTTCAAAACTCATTTTATGTGACTCTTCAAATTCTTTTACTTGCACATTTTCGATATAAAATGCTGTTTCACCTTTTAATTTCTTATCAATTATTTATTTATACTTTTCCCATATATACTTTAATTGATGCTCAATATCCGGAAATAGACTTTGTTCATTTATACCCATTAAATCTAATTGTTTTAAAATTTTTTGTTTTGAGTTAGATGGAATTATTATCTTTTTACTTGCGTGCCATAATTTTGTGTTATCTTCAAACTCAATAGGCCCAAAATCGTAGTATTTTCTACCGTACGTTCCTATATTATTACTTATTCTTGAATTAATTTGTTTCATTCCAAACAAGAAAAACGCTCCATCTTGTGCAGAAAGCCTAGTGTTTTGTTTTTTAGGAATTACCGCAAATTCCGGTATTGTTAAAATTTGTAATAATGATTTTGAGTTATCTGGTATCGTTATTCCAACACAAGAAGAATATCTTTTAGTAACCTCCTCAACAAATTTGTCAAGCCATAAGTTTTGTGGAGTATGTTCAAAAATAAAATCCATTACTATACTAACAAGCAAATCATCTGACCATGATGCTGGTATATTAGGAAATATATAAACAACTCCATCATTATCTAATTCTCCTTTGCCTGAGCAAGCAAAATATAATGCTACCAAAGGATTGGCGGATACATCTAGTAATCTTGTAGGGAAACCAAAATGCTGTAATTTAGCTAAAATATTAAATCTATCGGTATTAAATTCTTCCGGGTATTTGTGAAGTATTTCTTGAATCATAATGCCCTCTTTTTCCAACATTCCTTCACGATATAATTTTGGAGATAATTTCCAATCTTTATTTGCTTGACCTCGAAAAAAAGTAGATGGTACAACATAACGTTGCATAGGGTACAATGATTCTAAACCATCCAAGAAATTTATGTATTCTGAAACAGATTTAATTTCATCCATAATTCTAAACAACTCTCCTTTCGATTTACTACTCCTTGTGTTAGCTCACGAATATTAATTTGATTGGAATTTGTAGATATGCATTATTCTAAATTAATACTATTAAAGATAAATCATTTGATTTCTAGAGATTTCTTTATTTTCGCTATTTGTTGTTCAATGTTTCCTATCCATATTTGTATCACTGGATCCAACGAATCCTTTACCTCGTTCATTTTCCTATTGAATAGATCTAGAGATTCAAGATTTTCCTGTAGCGCCGGATTACTTTCCCATTCGTTTATTCTAGATAGATACACTTTATTTAATGAATCAAAAATACAACATAATTCTGAACCGTAATTTGAATTTTGAATCTTGTACAACAATCCATCTACAATCTTATCACTTAAATAATTAATATTTTGTATAGTAAAATCATCTAAATTACGTACTGCTTCTTTTTCAATCGAACAACAATCATCAAAGGGATTGATAATATATTCATCCATGTTATCAACTGATTTTAATATTTTAATATATTTTTCACGAATATTCTTCTCAACATTGTTCTCAAGGAACAAATTTTGTAAATCTATAATCACTGTTTTTAATTCATTTCGTTCATGAATAAACAATCTTAATCGATTAAGAAAACCATTTATTAAACTATCATCAACTATATTCTTTTCTTGCAAATATACAAAACTACTTAATATTTTTTTATACATAAATGGATCAATTTCATATATATGTGTAGTTAAATAATTAATATTTTTTCTAATCTCTTCTGTATTCCAATTAAACCAATTGTAGATAACATTTATTGCTGAATCTATTTCACTTTTAGAATTAACACTATCATAGTATTTCCAAATTGTCTGTACAAAATTGATATCAACAACATTAACACGCCCTCTGATATAATCAACCAGATAGTCTTCTAACAGATTTAATTTATTACTTCTTTTTATACTTACCTTAAAAAATAAACACTCTTGAAAAAAATGAATATTTATATCTTTAATAAGCTTATCTATTTCTCTATTTGAAGATGCTTTACTATTTTTTAAGCATTCAAACAATCCTATTATTTTACTTAAATAGAATTGATAAGTTCGCAAATTTTTGTGCTTATTATTAATCATGATTTTGGCAATTTTTTCTGTAGAAGAATCGAAAATATTAGTCAATTCTCTGTAATAACTCTTATTACCTTTTGACGATAGAACATCATCATGAATTTCTTTAATTACATTATTCAACCTTAAGTCAAAAGTATATGTTATTCCTATTACTTTTTCCTTAATTAAGGAGTATTTACTCTTTTCTGAAAACAAATCTTTAGCTCGCTGTCTTAATTTTTCATCATCAATCAGCTCTTTAGGCACATTTTTATGTTCATCATCATTTCTTAGAAAGACATCCTTTAATAATTTTTCCATTTTATCGGTTGAATCGTCTTGTTTTTCCTTAATAATTATATTTGAATCTTTCGCAACAAGATACTTTAGTTCTAGATTACTTGTTTCATAATCAATTTCTTCTTCATTAGCCAAAATTATGACTTTATATTTTTGATGTTCAACTAATCCATTTACATATCCCAGGGTCTCAACGACCGGGATTGTAGATCTTTCTAAATCATCTAAAATTAATACGAGATCATTCCCTTCAAGAGAGTTTTTTTTAATCAAGTTCAGTGCCTGATCAACATACTTTCGATCTATTCCTTTTGATTCTAAAAGATCTAAAGCTATAGAGGTCCCAATCTTTGTTATCTCATATTTTTTCTTATATTCTTCCCCAAAAATATATTGAAGTTTTATCTGTTTATTTAAATCATTAATACTCTCTAATCCATATAACGATATATAAATACATTTCTTATTCTTTGCAACAACAGATTCATTTATGTATTTTTTTATAAAGAAAGTTTTTCCGCAGCCCCATACACCATCTATCAGTATTGCATATGAATATGTATTGTCCTCTAAATATATATCTAGCAATGAATTTAAACTATTTTGATTATTCACGCTATTCCTCCTTCTTACTAAAGTATATAGCACATTCATTTGATTTTACATAGCCAATCCACACAGTTGGATTTTTTGTTAGAAAGAAGACAAAAACCCTTCACCTTGATTAATTTTTGTTTTAGAGTAACTTTGTTTATGACAATTGGCATAAAGCCTTCATTCCTCTACCACAAAATTATATCGTATTTTCTATTATTATTTTATCTATTGCATATATGAGAATGTGTACTGGGAGTTTTTCATCTTATGCATTTATTACCATATTTACTTTGTTTAAACAAAAAAACTCAAATATATTAAAAGCTGATAAATAAAAGCTTTTGTAGATTTGAGTTTCTTTTAATTTATCTCTGACAAACATTAAATTAACGTTATTGTACTACTAAATACGATAGATAGGAGTTATAGAGATTTTGTAGCTAACTTGCTGCATTTTACCAAACCGAAAGATTGAACTTATATTTACATTATGTAAAAAAAATATCTATTAAAAAAGCCAGATTCAAAATTATGAGTCTGACTTTTTTATCAAACATTACACTGTAAAAAAATATGTGTTGCATACCGTTCGAAATACAGCCTAACACAAAAAAACTCAAATCGAGTTTTAGCCGATAAATAAAGGCTTTTGTCGATTTGAGTTTCTTTGAATTGTTTTGAATATTCCCAAAAATTAACGTTTTGAGAACTGTGGAGCTCTACGAGCACCTTTAAGACCGTATTTCTTACGTTCTTTAGCACGTGGATCACGAGTAACGAATCCTGCAGCTTTTAATACTGGACGATAGTCTTCATTACATTCCATCAATGCACGAGTAATACCATGACGCATTGCTCCTGCCTGACCTGTGTATCCACCACCATACACATTGATCATTACATCGAACTGATCTAAAGTGTTTGTCAATTCCAATGGTGATTTAACAACCATACGTAAAGTTTCCAATGGAAGGTATTCTTCCAAAGTCTTTCCGTTTACTTCGATATTTCCTGTTCCTGGGCGTAAAAAGACACGAGCAACAGATGTCTTACGACGGCCTACACCGTGGTACTGAACGCTATTTGATTTCTTTGCTGGCATTCTCTATTCCTCCTTATCCTTTCACCTTTAACTCAACAGGCTGCTGAGCTGCATGTGGATGTTCACTTCCTGCATAAACAAATACGTGAGTACGTTGTTTATCACCTAATTTAGTGTGTGGAAGCATACCCTTGATTGCTCTTTCTACCCATTCAACTGGATATTTTTCTTTCATTTCTTTGGCAGTACGAACACGTAATCCCCCAAAGTATCCAGAATGATTGTAGTATTTTTCTGTGTTAAGTTTGTTTCCAGTCATATCGACTTTGTCAGCATTCACAACGATTACATAATCACCGCAGTCAACATTTGGTGTATATGTAACTTTGTGTTTACCTCTCAATACATGAGCACAAGTTGTCGCAAGACGACCTAAGGTTTGTCCTTCTCCGTCAACTACATACCATGTACGTTTTACATCGGCAGGTTTTGCCATTGTTGTTTGACGCATATTTATTCCTCCTTGATTTGAGCGTTACCGGGGCTCAAAAGGCCAGAGTTTAGCCATCTACTATCATATTCAAAACGACTTTAATTGTCAATCAGAATTCAAGGTTATTTAGTGCTTTTTTTGCTTTTATTGCTAAATAATCCACTCTTTTTATATCATCTATAATTTCCACATTATATTTTGATAAATTATCCAATGCCTTCATATAGTTTGTCTTGTTTAAATCAAATGGCTGGTGGGAATCCATACCAATGATTGCTTTATTCTTATATTGAGATGCAATCTTCCAAAAACGTGAATTTGGATATGCATCGACTTTATATCGTTCATTATACATCATACCTAGAACATTATATTCTAAAGGCATATCTAATTCTTTTGCTGTTTGACAAATACGATGAAATCCAATTTCAACCGTTTCATTCCAGCCTAAATACTTATTTCGCATGATCAATTCAGGATGTGCCAAATAAGCGTACATTCCTGTTCTCATTCCTTCAATACAACTATCAAAGTAAGATTGCACATATTCTGGTTCAATGGAACCATAATAAATCCCTGTTTCATCACTTTGATAATAATGATTACCAAAAATCAAATAATCAATGTCTTCATCTATACAAAAATCTAACATCCAATCCATCTTATCAGGAAAATACTCTGCTTCCATTCCTAATCGGATATTGATGTCTTTTGCATATTTTTTCTTCAGATTCATGATACTGCTTTTGTAATGAGGAAATTCCTGTTCTTTCATTCGAATCCAGGGAACAAATCCCGAATCATATTTCCAACAACAATGATCCGCAAAACCAAGGATTTCAAAATCATTTTCTATGGCTTCCAGTACATATTCCTCATCACTTCCATTAGCATGATTACACCGCCATGTGTGTGTATGAAAGTTTGTCTGCTTCATCTTTTACCCCTTTAATAATTAACATGTACTAAATACAATCCATTTGGACTTGCGTTATAACGACAAGCACTCTTATCCTTTTTATCGAGTATTCTTTTTACTTCTTCTATATCTATTTTATTTGAACCAACCATGATCAAAGTTTCTGTCATCATACGAACTTGATATCTTAAAAAACCTGTTCCTTCATAAATAAAACGAATATCCTGATTCTCTTCAAAGATATCAATTCGTGTAATGGTCTTGATTCTAGGTTTTTTTGGATCAATCTTAGATGAAGAAAAACTTGTAAAATCATGCGTTCCCACAAGATATTCAGAAGCCTTTCTCATAGCTTCTATATTTAAAGTATGATTTAATATTTCCTTATATTTATATACGAATGGATTTGCTTTTTCATACGTGCAAATATAGTCATATCGTTTTGATTTTGCACTAAAACGAGCATGAAAATCATCTGCTTCCATGCTGACTTTTAAAATACGAATATCTTCTGGCAACAATGCATTCAAGGCCATCTTATAACGATCCGGTCCAATTTTTTTATCTGCCTCAAAATGAAACACCTGACCTAAGGCATGAACTTTGGCATCGGTTCTTCCACTGGCTGTGATAAAAGTTTCTTTTTTATGAATCGTAGTAAGTGCTTTTTCAATCACTTCTTGAATACCTAATGCATTTTCCTGCTTTTGCCATCCTGCATAGTTTGAACCATCATATGCAAGTATTACTTTGTATATCATAATATAACCGCCAAAACGATACACAATACTAAAAGTGCTATTGAAGAAAGTAATCCAACATAGTCAATCCCAGTCATCTTTAAGACTTTATATCTTGTACGCTCCTGCATAGGATTATATCCTCTTGCTTCCATTGCATTGGCTAATTGATCAGCACGATCAAAGCTGGATACAAATAAAGGTACGATCAACGATAAAATAGCCATTACTTTCTCTTTGATCGTTCCATTTTCCATATCTACCCCACGAGAAGCCTGTGCATTCATGATTCTTTGCGTTTCTTCAATTAATGTAGGAATAAAACGCAAGGCAATAGAAATCATCATCGCAATAATATGAGATGGCAAACCAATCTTTTCAAAAGGCTTTAATAGCTTTTCAATTCCCAATGTTAGATCTAATGGTTTTGTGGAAGCAGTCAATATCGTTGTCATAATGATCATTAGAGTTAAACGAACAACAATATAAAGAGTTTGATAAATCGCATCTGAATAAATGCTAAACCAACCAAGCTCAAACCAAAGTGTTCCAGTTTTTATAACTAAAATATTGATGACCAAAAGAAATACCATCATCCAGATCATTGGTTTCATAGCTCTTAAGGCAAAACTTAGTTGTAATTTTGATAAAAATAAAGCTACCAGAATAAACAATGATAACAACACATATCCCCAAACACCTGCTGGAATAAATACCGCAATCATCAAGAACAATAGAATCATGATCTTAGCACGTGGATCCATTTTATGAACAACAGAGTTTAAAGGCATATATCTTCCTAAGGCAATATTATTCATGAATCTTCACCTGCCTTTTGATGCATTTTAAAAGTCCATCTTCATCAATGATTTCATCTGGAATATCAAAGCCAGCCTCTTTTAAACGCATCTTCAAACGAATGATACTTGGTGGATTGATTCCGATATTGACGATCCATTCAGGATGTTCAAAAAATGTTTTTACATCGGAAGTCTGTTTAACCGCACCATGATCCAATACAATAACATGATCACAATACTTCATGACATGTTCCATATCGTGCGTTACCAGAAGAACCGTCTTATTCTGTTCACGATTTAAGCGCATAAATAATGTCATCATTTCCTTAGCGCCCTGTGGATCTAAACCAGCTGTAGGTTCATCCAATACTAGTACCTTAGGATCTAAGACCAAGATACCTGCAATTGCTACACGACGTTTTTGACCACCTGACAGTTCAAAAGGAGATCGATCTAAATACGACTCATCCAATCCAACAACCGGCAAAATATTGCGAACAAGCTGACTTGCTTCAGTCTCTTCTACACCAAAGTTTTTAGGTCCAAAGGCAATGTCTTTTTCAATCGTTTCTTCAAATAACTGATATTCTGGAAACTGAAAAACCAACCCAACCTCTTTTCGTAACTGTTTTACATCTTTTATTTTCAATAATGGCTGGATATGATAACCACAAATATCTAAAGTACCTGCCGTTGGAATCAATAAACCATTTAAATGCTGAACAAGCGTAGATTTACCAGAACCCGTTTGCCCGATAATCGCAGTTACTTTCCCTTCTGGAATCTCAAGATTGATTCCTTTTAAAGCAGCATGCGAAAATGGTGTATTTGGATTATACACATGTTCTAATTGGTGGATCTTAATTGACATAACTCATTCACCACCTCGTCTAATGTACAATAACTATCCTTAAAAATACCTTCATTTTTTAACTTTTCAGAAAAAGAAAGTGCAAAAGGTAGTTCTAACTTCATTTCTTTTAATTTACCTTTGTGTTCAAAGATTTGTTTTGGTGTCCCCTGCATTTCCACTTTTCCATCTTTTAATACTATTACATATTCACTTTGAGCTACCTCTTCCATATCGTGTGTAATAGATAAGATCGTTATATTACGCTCATCATGAAGTTTTTGAATTTGTTCGTTGATACTTGCTTTTCCTTGTGGATCTAACATGCTTGTAGATTCATCAAAAATGATTATATCTGGTGCTATAGCCAAAATACCAGCTATTGCAACTCTTTGTTTCTGTCCACCTGAAAGCTTAGTAGGTTCACTATCTAAAAAATCGCTCATATTTACACGAGCAGCTACATCTTCTATAATTGCCTGCATTTGTTCTTGAGGAACACAATGATTCTCTAATCCAAACGCAATATCATCGGCAACCGTTGAGCCGATAAACTGATTATCCGGATTTTGAAAAACGATACCTACATGATTTCTTAATGAATATACATTTTCTTCATTTAAAGTATTACCTAAAATCTTTATTTCCCCGCTTTTAGCTTTTAAAAGACCAATCAAGAGCTTAGCAATCGTACTCTTCCCGGATCCATTATGACCTACGATCGTAGTATAACTTCCCTTGGGAATCTCAAAAGATACATCTTTTATAACATCATTTTGTCCATCGTATGAAAAGGATAAATGCGAAACTTCTACAGCTGACATTTTAAATCCTCCTATTCTTTTTAAACGTTATAATTATACAAGCCTATATAAAAAAAGCCAAGGATTTACTTGGCAAAGTAACGATATCCTTGGTATGTAACTTGACTTTTCTCCATGGCTTCTTTGAAATCGTTCAATAGAACAGTGAATGCATCATGTGTGATGGCATCATTATAAATCACTTCAACAAAACGATCTTGATCATTAATTGTAGAAGTGATCGTTCTTAAAGTTAATTCATTCTTAAATTTATTTGCTTCTTCAAAATTTTCAAAACTAAAAGTGAACGTTAATGGTAGAATGTTTTCCTTCTCATTTTCCAAAGCATACAAATCAGCTTCTAACTTTGTTAATGACTCTGGTTCTTTCTTTGGAACATCGATGATAACTGTATCATCTTCTGGCATTAAAAATTCATCTAATTCTGCTTGACGTTTTTTATCGCGCGATTTCTTTGTGGCAATAGCTGCCCCGGCAGCTCCAATAACGCCTACACCTAATAAGAACTTAAGAAATTTCATACTTATTTCCTCCTTGTTACGGCAACTCCATCCCCCTTTGAATATAGAGTAGTCTCAAATTCATCAAGAGAAGATAAGAATTCGTGATAGTTACGAATCTTTCGTACCAAATCCTTGGTATTCTTATTATTTGTATTTTCCGGATGTTCAACCAATCCATGAAAATACATGTTGTCTGTAACAATTATACCATTAGAATTTAAAAGTGGAGAATATTTCTTAAAAAAACGTGTATATTGTGCCTTCGCTGCATCAATAAAGATACAGTCAAATTTTTGATCAGGAAGTTCTACTTCTAAAGCGTCTCCTTCAATGAGAGTAATCTGATTTTGATATCCAGACTGCTTAATGTTAATCTTTGCCTGTTCAATCATTTCAGGATTTCTCTCAATTGTCACAACACGCATTTCAGGATCCAAAGAAGCAACACGAATTGCTGTTCTAGCTATTGCAGTTCCTAATTCAAGAAACGACTTACAATTATATTCCTTAACTTTTGCAATCAAAAGCTCCACACCTTCATCCATCATTACAGGAACATGGTTAGCTTTTGCAAATTCATTCATCTCTTTTTCTAAGTTCATTTTTTCACCTTTTAAAAAAGTGAAGTAGTTTCCTACTTCACGAATTGAACGATTGCCATTGGTGCTGCATCTCCACGACGGATTCTTGTCTTGATCACGGTTGTGTATCCACCGTTTCTTTCAGCATATCTTGGCCCGATTTCATTGAACAATTTCTGCAATGCTGTTGTTCCTTCGTCATCCACTTCCACATTTCTTACATATGCTGCTGCCTGACGACGTGCATGTAGATCATTGCGCTTTGCCAATGTTACCAGTTTATCCATCACTGCACTTAATTCTTTTGCCTTCATCTCTGTTGTTTCGATCTGTTCGTTTTCAATCAAAGATGTTGCCATGTTTCTCAATAGTGCTTTTCTGTGATCAGCTGTTCTTCCTAATCTACGATTCCACATAGTTGCTCCTCCTATTCATTACTTGCTTTAAAAGATAAACCTAGTGAATAGATTTTCTCTTTAACTTCCTTTAAAGACTTCTTCCCTAAATTACGAACATGAATCATTTCATCTTCCGTTTTCTGAACTAATTCTTCTACTGTTGTTATACCTGCACGTTTTAAGCAGTTGTAAGAACGAACCGATAGTTCAAGATCTTCAATCATTTTATGTTGAATAGAATTTGAGGAATCCTCAACTTCCGTTTCAACATTTTCTACTTCTTCCAAAGCAGATTCATTCATATTCGCCAAAATCTCTAAATGATCTCTTAAAATCTTTGAAGCAATAGAAAGTGTTTCAGATGGCTTCAATGTACCGTCTGTTTCAATTCCCATTGTTAAAGTATCATAGAATGCTCCTTCTTTTTCTACAGAATCTGAGTTGTAATAAACTTTCTTAACTGGAGAATAAAGAGCATCGGTATAAATAACTCCAAGAGGTTGTCCTTCATTTTGATACAGACGTTTGTTTACATCTGCAGAAACAAATCCTCGCCCTAAGCGTGCCTGAAGTTCCATTTCAATAGATCCACCTTCTGATAAAGTACAGATTGGCAAATCTGTATTCAATACTTCTACACCTGTTGGGCACTCAATATCCTTGCCATAAACAACGCAAGGCCCTTGTTTATTAATTCTAAGGGTATAAACGTCATTGTCATTGATGTCAATTTTTAAGATAAGTTGTTTGATATTTAAAATGATAGAGGCTACATCTTCCTTGACACCATCGATTCCCGTAAATTCGTGATAAACACCATCAATTCGAATATTGTACACAGCAGCACCAGGAATTGATGATAATAATACACGACGCAATGCATTTCCCATTGTTGTACCAAAACGTGGTGATAATGGTTCAAAAAGGAATTTTCCATTTGTATTTGTTTCTTCTATTGTTTTAATGGCATAGTCTGTCATTGGGACACCTCCTTATTATTTTCTCTTATCCACGAGGTCGTTTTGGTGGACGACATCCGTTATGTGGAATTGGTGTTACATCATTGATCATTGTGATATCTAGTCCAGCTACCTGCAACGCTCTTACCGCTGCTTCTCGTCCTGGTCCAGGTCCTTTTACTTCTACGCTCACAGTCTTCATTCCATGATCCATTGCCGCTTTCCCGGCTGCTTCTCCTGCCAGCTGCGCTGCATATGGTGTGCTCTTTCGGCTTCCCTTGAATCCTAAGGCTCCTGCACTGCTCCATGCTACTGCATTTCCCGCCTCGTCTGTGATCGTTACGATCGTATTATTGAAAGTTGAGTGGATGTGTGCACATCCGCGTGCTATATTCTTCTTTACACGACGTTTTCTTGTCTTCTGTACCTTTGCCATATCCTTCTACTCCCCTTTCTTACTTCTTCTTGTTGGCTACTGTCTTAGCCTTCCCTTTTCTTGTTCTTGCGTTTGTCTTCGTTCTCTGTCCGCGAACTGGCAATCCTTTTCTGTGGCGGATCCCTCGGTAGCATCCGATTTCCATCAATCGCTTGATGTTCAGCTGTACTTCTCGTCTTAGATCCCCTTCGACCTTGATCGCATCGATCGCCTTACGGATCGCGTTCAACTGTTCTTCGCTTAGATCCTTTACTCGGATGTTTTCATCTACGTTTACTTCTTCCAATACTTTTTCTGCAGTTGGTCTTCCGATTCCATAGATATATGTCAATGAGACCACTACTCGCTTATCGTTTGGAATATCTACTCCTGCTATACGAGCCATGTTTTTCCTCCTACTTTACTTAGTTTCCTTGTCTCTGTTTGTGTTTTGGGTTCTCACAGATTACCATGATGCGCCCCTTGCGTCGGATTACGCGACACTTGTCACAGATTGGTTTTACAGATGGTCTTACTTTCATTTCTCTGTCCTTTCCTATCACGTATTTAAAGTACCTTCTAAAATGCGTATATAAATATACGGATTTTAGCAGAAACGTGATATATAAAATAACGCAAGCAAATTGCGCCTATTTATTATAAGCGCAATCTACTTGTTTTTCAAGGTTTCTTTTAATTCAGGCCATATCGCATCGATAGCTTTTGAAGCATCAATACGAGAAACCATGCCTTTTTCTTCATAATATGCGATTACCGGTTCGGTATTTTTTGCATATTCATCTAAACGAACTTTCAAGCTTTCTTCATTATCATCTTTTCTTTGAGTCAATGCACTACCACATTCATCACAAACACCTTCTGTTTTTGGAGGTTTTGAATAAATGTTAAAGATAGCTCCACATTTTTTACAAAGACGACGACCTGTGATTCGGCGAGTCAGTTCATCAAATGGAACATCCATAACTACGATTTTTTCAACAGCTAAGTCTGTTCCTTTTGTCATTTCTTCAAATGCTTTTGCCTGATCTAAAGTTCTTGGATATCCATCCAACAAATATCCATTCTTTTTATCAGCTAAATGGCTCAAGTATTCTTTAACCATATTATTAGTAATCTCATCAGGTACAAGCAAACCTTTTTCAGTGTACGATTTTGCCTGCAACCCAAGCTCAGTCTCGTTAGCAATATTTTCTCTGAAGATATCACCGGTTGAGATGTGATTCAAATTAAATTCCTCTTTGATACGGCTTGAGAATGTTCCTTTTCCTGAACCAGGAGCACCCATGATAAAGATATTCATACTTTTACTCCATAGACTACTTAGTCTTCAAAATATTTTTTATAAGATTTTTGTGTGATCAAACCTTGTACTTGTCGTACGGTCTCAATTGCAACACCGACAACAATGATCATTCCAGTTCCACCAAGAGCCATGCTAGTTGGCATATCAGTCCAGATAAGTGGCATGATATGAGGTAACACCGCAATCAAAGCCAAACAAATTGAACCCAGTACTGTAATTCTTGATAACACCTTATTTACATAGTTCTTAGTTTCTGTTCCTGGTCTAACACTTGGAATGTAAGCACCAGATTTTCCAAGATTTTCACTAATTTTTTCAGGATTGATCTGCATCTTCGTATAGAAGAATGTAAAGAATAAAATTAACAACACATAGATTACTAATGAATACCATGTTTGTAATCCCAACCAATCCTGCATCGTACGAATGATGTCATTAGTCGGGAAAAAACTTGCAATTTGTAATGGTGCCATCATCAAAGATGAGGCGAAGATTACTGGAATAACACTTGCCGAGTTAACCTTTAGTGGAAGATAATTACTCTCACTACGTTTGCTTAACTGAATTGAACTTGAAGTATATTGAATTGGAATTCGGCGCTCTGCAGTATTGATCAATGTAACAAAAATAATGATCAATAGATAAACCAAAATATATCCTGCAAATAACCAGGCTCCATTTTCAATTGTACTTTCTGCACCAATAAGTGTTGTCCATGCATCTGCAAATTGTTGAGGCATACGACCTACGATACCAGCCATAATTACCATTGAAATACCATTACCAATTCCTTTTATCGAAATTTGGTCACCAATCCATACAAGGAACATACTTCCTGCAGTAAAGATCGTAGCAATGTACATGATCTTAGCCATGGTAACTCCACCTTCGATCAAAGTCGTATAGGTTTGAGAGAATCCATAAACTAAAGAGAATGATTGAACAAAAGCAAATACAACAGCTAAATAGCGAGTGTATTTATCCAATGTCTTTCTTCCCGTTGCCCCATTCTTTGCAAGCTCAGATAAATGAGGCACTACATCCATGCTTAATAATTGAATGATGATAGAAGCTGTAATATATGGTGTAACACCCAACGCAAATATTGAGAACTGCTCCAAGCCACCACCACCAAGCAGATTGATCATTGCGAATAACGAATTATCTTCGATACCCGCAACAAGATCTGCTGTATTTACATCTGGTACTGTAATAGCTGAACCTAATCGGTACACAAGAAAGGCAAATAATGTAAACAAGATACGATTACGAATATCTTTGTTTGTAAATATTGCCTTGCCACGGAATGCCATTTTAGATCTCCTCGGCTGTTCCGCCTGCTTTTTCGATTGCTTCCTTTGCAGATTTAGAGAATTTAACAGCTTGAACTGTTAATTTTTTAGTTAATTCACCATTGCCTAAAACTTTTAATCCACAAAGTTCTTTCTTAACAATTTTTTCTTCAATTAGAAGAGCCATATTAACAGTTGTTCCATCTTCAAAACGGTTTAATGTTTCAACATTTACAACTGCATATTCTTTACGATTGAAGTTAGTGAATCCACGTTTTGGTAAACGTCTTGCTAATGGTGTCTGTCCACCTTCGAAACCAAGACGAACGCCTCCACCGCTTCTTGCTTTCTGACCTTTCTGTCCACGGCCAGATGTTTTACCATTTCCGCTTCCAGGTCCACGACCTACGCGGTTTCTACTCTTGCGAGCTTCGGTACTAGTCATTTCATGTAGTTTCATTAACTTTGTCCTCCTTACCCGCGAATTTCTTCTGGCTTCTTACCACGAAGCGCAGCAACTTCATCTAATGTTCTTAAGTTCTGCAATGCATCAACTGTAGCACGAACAACATTGATCTTAGTACGTGAACCTAAGCATTTAGTCAAGATATCATTGATACCTGCAAGTTCAAGAACTGCACGGGCAGCACCACCTGCGATAACACCAGTACCTTCTGTAGCTGGGCGCATAAATACGCTACCTGCTCCATAGTTACCTACGATATCATGAGGAATTGTTGTCCCCACAATAGGAACTGTAAACACATTTTTCTTAGCATCTTCGATTGCTTTTTTGATTGCATCAGGTACTTCATTTGCTTTACCAGTACCGATACCAACACGCCCTTTACGATCACCAACAACAACTAGAGCTGCAAAGCGGAAACGACGTCCACCTTTAACTACTTTAGTAACACGGTTGATCGCAACAACTTGTTCTTCAAATTCTTTTTGGTCTCTTCTAGGTTTTCTTTCCATTGCCATGATGTGACCTCCTAAAATTCTAAGCCAGCTTCGCGAGCTGCTTCTGCAAGTGCCTTAATACGACCTGTGTAGATATATCCACCACGATCAAATACGACCTTCTTGATATTCTTTTCGCTTGCACGTTTTGCAATTTCTGCACCAACTTTGCTAGCGGCTTCGATGTTTCCACCATTTTCCAATTTCATGTTTACACTAGAAGCACTGACCAATGTGTTTCCAGCAACATCATCAATGATTTGAACTTCGATGTTTGCGTTACTTCTGAATACGCATAGACGTGGGCATTCAGGAGTACCGCTAATTTTTCTACGAACGCGTTTATGACGACGAATACGTTGTTCATTACGTGATACTTTATTAATCATACTCTTACTCCTCTCCCACTACTATTTCTTACCAGCTGTCTTACCTTCCTTACGACGGATATGTTCACCTTTATAGCGAATACCTTTTCCTTTGTAAGGTTCTGGTTTACGTACAGCACGGATGTTTGCAGCAAATTCACCAACAAGTTGTTTATCAATACCTGCTACTGTAATTTCAGTAGCGCTTGGACATGTTACCTGAAGTCCATCAGCAATTGGCATTTCTACCTGATGAGAATAACCAACATTCATTGTCAATACATTCCCTTTAACTGCTGTACGGAATCCGATACCAACAAGTTCAAGACTCTTTGTAAATCCTTCAGAAACTCCAACTACCATGTTATGTAACAAAGCACGAGTTGTACCATGTAGCTGTTTTGTGTGTTTTTCGTCATTTGGACGTACTACAGTGACTTGATTTTCTTCAACTTTGATTTCCATCAAATCAGAAAATTTACGAGTTAAAGTTCCTTTAGGACCTTTAACAGTCACCTCATTCCCAGCTGCAACTTCAACAGTTACACCAGCAGGAATGGTAATCAGTTTATTCCCGATACGTGACATTACTTATTTTCCTCCTATATTACCAAACGTAAGCAATTACTTCGCCACCTAAGTGGTTTTTCTTTGCATCTCTGTCTGTCATCATACCATTACTTGTAGAGATAATGGCAATTCCAAGTCCGTTCAATACGCGTGGTAGATTATCTACTTTAGCGTAAACACGAAGTCCTGGTTTAGAAATACGACGAAGACCTGAAATTACTCGTTTGTTGTCTTCAGCATATTTCAAAGTGATCGTTAAAGTTTTCTTAACATCACCTTCAACACTGTAATCTGTGATGAAACCTTCATCTTTTAAAATCTTAGCGATTGCTTGTTTTTCCTTTGATGCAGGCATACTAACAGATTCATGTTTTTGTTGCAAAGCGTTGCGAATTCTTGTAAGCATATCCGCAATTGGATCAGTCATAATCATATTTAATATGCCTCCTTACCAACTAGCCTTCTTAACTCCAGGAATCTGACCTTTATAAGCCAATTCTCTGAAGCAAATACGACATAATTTGTACTTTCTTAGTACTGAATGTGGACGTCCACAACGTTCGCAGCGAGTATACTCACGAACTTTAAATTTCTGAGGACGCTGCTGTTTATTGATCATTGCTTTCTTTGCCATGTTGTTCCTCCTACTTTTTGAAAGGCATGCCCATCTTAGTTAATAGAGCTTTTGCCTCTTCGTTTGTTTTCGCTGACGTTACGATTACTACATCCATACCACGAGAACGATTTACTTTATCGAAATCGATTTCTGGGAAGATGATCTGTTCTTTGATACCTAGTGTATAGTTTCCACGACCATCAAAGCTTGTGTCACTAACACCACGGAAGTCACGAACACGTGGTAAAGAGATATTGAATAATTTGTCTAAGAATTCATACATTTTCTGACGACGTAAAGTAACTTTACATCCAATTGGCATTCCTTCACGAAGTTTGAAGTTAGCGATTGATTTCTTAGCTTTTGTAATAACTGGCTGCTGTCCAGTGATTGCTGCCAATTCTTCAACAGCTTCATCCAATAATTTTGAATTCTGGATCGCATCACCGACACCAATATTAACAACTACTTTTTCAATTGCAGGAACTTCCATAACTGATTTGTAGTTGAATTCTTTCATCATAGCAGGGACTACTTCGTTTTGATATTTATCCTGTAAACGGTTCATTATTTCTTCCCTCCTACTTCTTTACCGCTCTTTTTAAATACGCGGACTTTAACTTTGTTTCCTTCTTTATCTTCTTTAATCTGCATTGAAACACGAGATGCAGCTTTAGCTTTTTCATCATAAAGCATTACATTTGATACGTGAATCTTAGCTTCCTTTTCAATGATTCCACCATCTGGATTAGCCTGTGTTGGTTTCAAATGTTTTTTAACCATGTTTACGCCTTCAACGATGACTTTATCTTCTTTTGGGAAAGCCTGTTTTACTTCACCGATTGTGCCTTTGTAAGCACCAGTAATGACTTTAACTTTATCACCTTTTTTAATTCTCACTTGGCACACCTCCTATAGTACTTCTGGAGCCAAAGAACAGATCTTCAAGAAATCCTTGTCACGTAATTCACGAGCAACTGGCCCGAAAATACGAGTTCCCTTTGGCGTATTATCATCTTTGATAATTACACAAGCGTTATCATCGAAACGGATATATGAACCATTTTCACGACGTACACCACGTTTAGTACGAACGATAACAGCTTTAACTACATCACCTTTTTTAACGGATCCACCAGGAGTAGCCTGTTTTACAGTACATACAACGACATCACCGATATTTGAAAATTTTCTAACGCTACCACCTAAACAACGGATAACTAAAACTTCTTTAGCTCCTGTATTGTCGGCGACACGCATTCTACTTTCATTTTGAATCATTGTTTCGCCCTCCTAGTCTCTTATACACGCGCTTTTTCAACGATTTCAACAAGACGGAAACGTTTTGTAGCTGATAATGGACGAGTTTCCATGATAACTACGCGATCTCCAACATGTGCTTCGTTATTTTCATCATGCGCTTTGAATTTCTTAGAATATTTAACACGTTTTCCATACAATGGATGTGTTTTCTTAGTTTCAACAACTACTGTGATAGTTTTATCCATAGCATCGCTAGTTACAACACCACGATATACTTTACGAGCATTTCTTTCCATCGATTGGTCCTCCCTAATCCTGTTGAGCAGCGTTTTCACGTTCAGTCAACACTGTCTTAATACGAGCAATCGTTTTCTTGACAGCTTTTAAACGAGCTGTGTTTTCCAACTGTCCAGTTGCCTGCTGAAAACGGAGATTGAAAAGTTCATCTTTTAGAGTATCGATTTCTTGAAGAAGCTCTTCATTTGTTTTTTCACGAATTTCTTTAGCTAACATTATTCAACTTCTCCTTTTCTAGCAAAACGAGTTTTTACAGGAAGTTTGTGAGATGCAAGACGTAATGCTTCACGAGCAACTTCTTCGCTAACTCCACCAACTTCAAACATAACTCGACCAGGTTTTACAACTGCAACCCAACCTTCTGGAGCACCTTTACCTGAACCCATACGTACTTCAAGAGGTTTTTTAGTTCTAGCCATATGAGGGAAAATACGAATCCATACTTTACCTCCACGTTTCATATAACGTGTCATGGCAATACGGGCAGCTTCGATCTGACGGTTAGATACATAGTTACCACTTTCGGCAACCAATCCAAATTCACCAAAGTCAATAGTACGTCCAGCCTTGCTACGACCTTCATAGCTTAGACGATGAGGACGTCTATACTTTGTACGCTTAGGCATTAACATCAGTGTTACCTCCTTTTTCTACAGGAGCTTCTGCATTCTGTGCAGGTGCTGCTTGTCTAGGGTTACGAGCAGGACGACGACGTCCTTTACCCTTACGCATTGGGCGTTGTTTTGGAGCTTCAGGTTCTTTAACCATTTCACCAGGCAATACTTCACCACGACAAATCCAAACTTTAACACCTAAACGACCATAAGTTGTAGATGCTTCTTCCCAAGCGTAGTCAATATCACTACGAAGTGTATGCAAAGGAACAACGCCTTCACTATATCCTTCAGTACGAGCCATATCAGCTCCACCTAAACGACCAGAAACTGCAGTTTTGATACCTTTAGCTCCAGCACGCATAGTGTTCTGAATTGCTTTTTTCTGAGTAGCACGGAAACTCTTACGAGCTTCAAGTTCATTTGCAATCCAACGAGCTACTAAACGAGCATCTAAGTTTGGATTAGCAACTTCTACTACATTGATCTGTACATTTTTGGCACTCGCCATTTTTTCGATTTTCTTTTTCAATCCTTCGATTGATTTTCCATCCTGACCAATTACAACACCAGGATGAGCTGTACGGATAATTACAGTCATACGACCTTTTGTACGCTCGATTTCGATACGAGAGATCTGAGGATCTGCTTTTCGTTTGTCCTGCGCTTCATTTGACAATTTAGCATAGTAGCTTTCGATGAATTCACGGATCTTAACATCTTCCATCAATAAAGTTCCGAATTCTTTATCGTCAGCGTACCATCTTGACTGCCAGTCACGAATGACACCTACGCGCATCCCGATTGGGCTTACTTTCTGTCCCATAGCTTACCTCCTACTCCTTTTCAGCCACTACAACTGTAATGTGGCTTGTACGTTTGTTAATTGGGCTTGCACTACCTTTTGCACGAGGCATGTAGCGTTTCATAGTGATACCTTCATCAGCCCAGCAAGCTTTAACATAAAGTTTGCTTTCGTCTAAATCATTGTTATTTACTGCGTTGCTAACTGCGCTTTTCAATACTTTACCTACAAGGTAACCGCCTTTGTTAGGTGTGAATTTACAAATTGCAGCTGCTTCTTCTACGTCTTTTCCACGGATCAAGTTCAAGACAAGTCTTGCTTTACGAGGCTGAATACGTAGAGTTTTCGCTGTTGCTTTTACTTCCATTTCTTCTCCTCCTACTATCTCTTAGATTTCTTGTCATCAGAAGCATGACCAGTGTATTTACGAGTTGGAACAAATTCACCTAATTTATGTCCAACCATGTCTTCTGTTACATAAACTGGAACGTGTTCTTTTCCGTTATAAACGGCAAATGTATGTTCAACAAAGTTAGGGAAAATAGTTGAACGACGGCTCCAAGTTTTGATGACTTCTTTTTTGTTGTTAGCATTTAAAGCTTCAACTTTTTTCATTAGATGGTCATCACAGAAAGGTCCTTTTTTCAAACTACGACTCATGTCTTTTTACCTCCTTTGCCTACTTGCCGTTACGGCGACGTACGATCAATTTCGTACTAGCTTTCTTATTACGACGTGTCTTAACACCCAATGCTTTTTTACCCCAAGGAGTCATTGGAGATTTACGTCCGATTGGTGTACGTCCTTCACCACCACCATGAGGGTGATCATTAGGGTTCATAACAGAACCACGAACTGTTGGACGGATACCTTTCCAACGGTTACGACCTGCTTTACCAATATTTACCAATGAGTAATCTTCATTACCAACAATACCTACTGTAGCACGGCAGTTACCTAATACCTTACGAACTTCACCAGAAGTTAAACGTAAAGTTACATATTTTTCTTCAATACCTAGGATCTGAGCAGAACATCCAGCACTACGTGCAAGCTGTCCACCTTTACCAGGTTTTAATTCTACGTTGTGAATGAATGTACCTTCTGGGATGTTACGAAGTTCCATTGCATTACCAACTTTGATATCAACTTCAGCACCAGAAATAACAGTCATTCCAACTTTTAGATCTTTAGGTGCGATGATGTATCGTTTTTCACCATCTGCATAATTCAACAATGCAATGTTTGCAGAACGGTTTGGATCGTATTCGATCGTAGCTACTTTAGCTGGGATACCATCTTTATTTCGTTTGAAATCGATGATACGGTAAGTTCTTTTATGTCCAGAACCTTGATGACGTGTTGTAATACGTCCTGTGTTATTACGACCACCTTTTGATTTAAGTGGAGCCAACAAGCTTTTTTCTGGCTTAGAAGTTGTAATTTCTTCATAAGTCAAAGATGTCATTCCACGACGTCCAGGTGTCGTTGGTTTATACGTTTTAATTGGCATAAACTTTCTTTATCCTCCTTATCGCAATATTTATTCAGGAAATAGCGTCTTCTCCCTGATTATTCAGCTTCACCAAACAAATCGATTGTTGAACCTTCAGCCAACTTAACGATTGCTTTATGAACTGCGTGTGTTTTACCTGTGTATCTTCCAACACGTTTTGTTCTTGGCTTTACATTTAGCATGTTAACTTTTTCAACTTTAACATTCCAAATAGCTTCAACTGCCTGACGAACTTCAATTTTGTTAGTTCCTTTTGCTACTTCAAAAGTGATCTTGTTGTCATCAGCCATCAACTTCATACTTTTTTCAGTAATGATAGGGCGAATGATTACATCTCTAAAGTCTTTCATTATGCCAAGGCCTCCTCAACTTCTTTAACGGCTGCACTAGTCATAACGATTGCATTTGCATTTACTAGATCAAATACGTTGATTCCTGTAGAAGTTAACATCATAACTCCTGGAATATTACGTGCTGACAAGTAAGCATTTGTAGCTTCTTCGTTTTCAGCTACAACGAACAATGTTTTCTTAGGCGCCTTGATTGCTTCCATGATTGAAACAAATGTTTTTGTTTTTGGTTCAGAAATTTCGAACTTATCTAGTACGCTTAAAGCTTGAGCAGCAAGTTTTTCACTTAATGCTGATTTAACTGCCAAGCGACGAACTTTTTTATTAATTGTGTATTTGTAGCTGCGTGGTGTAGCACCAAATACTGTTCCACCACCTCTGAACTGAGTGGCACGGATTGAACCCTGACGAGCACGTCCAGTTCCTTTCTGACGGTAAGGTTTACGTCCACCACCAGAAACTTCGCTGCGTCCTTTTGTGTCAGCTGTTCCCTGACGACGACTTGCCTGCTGCATTACCAATGCATCAAACAAGCTCTGTTGATTTGGTTCAATTCCAAATACGGCATCGTTAAGTTCCATTGAACCAACGACAGCACCAGTTTGGTTAATAACGTCGATTGTAGCCATTATTCTTGAACCTCCTTAGTAGCACTGTAGTCAATTAAAGTTACTGGTTCTTTGTCACCCTTAGAAGTCTTAGCAGTGCGAACCATTACTAATCCTTTTTTAGGTCCAGGAACATTTCCTTTAATTAACAAGTAGTTATTTTCCTTATCAACTTTGATAACTGTCAAGTTAGGGTTAGTTGTTGTATAACCACCTTCCTGACCAGCCATGATAGTACCCTTCATGATACGTCCCTGACGTGAAGTGATACCGTTTGTAGCCAATGAACCGATGTGTCTAATGTTCTTAGAACCACCGTGTGATTTTGGCCCCTGGTGAGCATTGTTACGAACGATAGTACCGTTGTAACCTTTACCCTTGCTAGTTCCAATAACGTCAACTGTTTCACCAGCTGCGAAGATTGTTACGTCAATTAAATCACCAACGTTAACATCCATATCGCAGTTACGTACTTCTTTGATAAAGCGTTTTGGACTAGTGTTTGCTTTTTTGCAGTGTCCGATGTTTGCTTTTGTAGTACGTTTTTCTTTGATTTCTTCAAATCCTAACTGAACTGCATCATATCCATCACTCTGTGCTGTTTTCTTCTGTAAAACAACGTTTGGAGTTGCTTCAACTACAGTTACCGGGATCAAGACACCATCTTCTGTGAAGACCTGTGTCATTCCTAATTTTCTTCCTAAAAGTCCTTTCATCTCAAGACACCTCCATTAAAGTTTAATTTCGATGTCCACACCACTTGGAAGTTCCAATCTCTGTAATGAATCGATTGTTTCCTTAGTAGGTGCAACGATCTCAATTAAACGTTTGTGTGTACGCATTTCGAATTGTTCACGTGAATCTTTGTATTTGTGAACAGCACGAAGAATTGTTACAACCTGTTTTTCCGTTGGTAACGGTACGGGACCAACAACTTTTTTAGCTCCGTGTTTAGTTGCAGCTTCGACGATTTTTTTAGCACTATCATCCAAGATGCGATGTTCATACGCTTTTAAGCGAATTCTCATAGTATTTTTTGCCATGTTTTACTCCTTTCGTTTATTCTAGATAAACATGCTCCATACGAATTACCTGACTCCACCCATGACAACGCTTTTCAGTGGGTCAGCAACCTCGCACTTCCTCGCAATGCCCATAGAGTTTACCATAAATAAAAAGGGCATGCAAGCCCTATTTTTAAAAGATTTTTAAGTAATGTCAAACACTTAAATTCAACCCTTTTTCATGTGTTTTTTCTATTAATTTCTATCCAATTTCATATATTTAATGATTTTTTATTTCATAAACTTTCCTAGTAAAAAAAGCTTTCGGTTTTATCCGAAAGCTTAAGATTAAATCGTAAATTCATCCAACATCTTATCGAATTTCTTCTTTGATACAAAATGTGCGATAAACAAGATGATCAAAGAGAAGTCAAATGATACTGGAAGCCATATCTTTAATAAGAAGCACAATACAAAACTTGCTATATCCAAATATAAGTAATCTCTAGATGACGTATAGCGTTTAACCAAACGATACTTGATCTTCATATTACGATATAAGAATACGATTGATAAAGCACCTACGATACCATCTACCCAAATATTAAACAAGAATTTTCCTGTCAATACCGCTACCAGGAAAAAAACCAATAATGTTCCTGTCATAACTATAACGATACCAGACATTACAAATTTACCTTTATCACTTTGAACCACTTGCTCCACCATCTTCTTAAAAGAAGAACTTTTTGGCCATGAGCGAAAATCACGAGTTAAGTTGGAATCAAGTTTAATTTGATCAAGGCGATCTTCCTGAGCATATTTTTCACACTGATCAAAATAATATCTAGCTAAAATATCTTTTTTTGCTGGTGTAAAATCTTTCTTATCTAATGTATCTAGAAGTCGTTTGGCTTCTTTTTCTTTAATCTGTGCACTTTCAGGCAAGCTTGCCTGTACATCCAGCCACTTATATTTTGTATAATCGATCATTATTCGTAAATGATCCCTTCAGCTTCATCAATTTTTACATTTGTATTATAGAAAGCTGTCAAAGATTCAACTGCATACCCTGTATCTTTGATACCAGCTGTTTCATAACATGAATGCATAGCCAACTGAGGAAGACCAAAGTCAACAGCATGCACACTTACCTGTGTATTTGACAAGTTGCCAAGAGTAGATCCACCCACTACATCTGAGCGGTTTGCAAATGTCTGTACCGGCACACCTGCTTTATTACAGATACCTGTGAACAAGGCACGGCTGAAAGCATCTGTTGTATATTTCTGGTTTGCACTTTCTTTGATGACGATACCCTTATTCATATATGAGCAGTTTACCTGGTCTGTCTTTTCTGGATGGTTTGGATGAACAGCATGTGCATTATCGCAGCTTACCAGGAATGATCTTGCGACTGCCTGATAATATTCATCCGCTGTTTTTCCTAGACAACCATTTACTCTTTGAAGAACATCATACAAGAATGTAGACATTGCACCTTGTTTTGTATTTGAACCAACTTCTTCATTATCGAAACAAGCATATACATTAACGGCATGATCATTATTTGAATCTAAGAAAGCTTTCAAAGATACGAATGCACACTGCAAGTCATCTAATTTAGGTGTTGATACAAATTCATCCTTCAATCCCCAGATAACTGGTTTTTGACGGTTTACCAAGAATAGGTCTTTTGCAAGGATCTGAGATACTTCTACCCCTAACTCATCAGCAACCATTTGATCAAAAGCACCTTTTTTCAATTCACCTGTAGAGAATAATGGGCAAAGATCAATCTGGCGATTATAAGAATAACCATTGTTGATTTCACGATTGAAGTGAATTGCGACATTTGGAATGATCAAGATATCTTTATCAATATAAAGAAGTTTACTTTCAACTTTATTTCCTGTCTGCACCAATACACGACCTGCTACAGTCAATGGGCGATCAAACCATGTTGAATCGATCATGCCACCGTAAGCTTCTACATCTAAACGTAGATATTCACCCTGTCCTGTTAATTCAGGAACGCTTTTTACTTTATATGTAGGTGAATCAGAATGTGATGCAGTCATCTGGAAATGATAATCATCCAATTCTTTTCCTACTTTAAAAGCAACAACACTTGAATGATTGCGGATCGTATAATACTTTCCACCTTTTTCAACTGTCCATGTTTTTCCTTCTGGTAAATAAGTAAATCCATCCTTATCTAAATATGTACGAATTGTTTTGATTGAATGAAACATACTTGGGCTGTCTTGAATAAATGACAGTAATTCTTTTGTAATTTCAATATTGTTCATTTTGTGAATCCTCCCTTTTTCAAGAATACCATTATTCTTCATAAAAGAAAAGAAACCAGCTCAAAAACCGGTTTCTTTTTATCGATGATCTTAAGCTTCTTTTGCGTCCTGAGCTTTACGAATAGCTGGCAAGATCAATCCTAATGCTGTTAACACGAATGGAGTAACAACGTTAAGGATCATTGTGAACATATCATCAGAATACATACCTAAGATACAGCAAGCCAATGTTACGATAAAACACCAAGCACCGAATACCATACCTACAGTTCTATTCTTAACAAACTTATATTCACGTTTAAATTTTTCTCCAGCTTTAACAAGCATAAAGTACGCGAAGAATGTCCATAAGTAACGAAGAGGCATACATACAGAGTTCAATTTATTCAACTGAGCCAATACTTCTGCAGCACCTGAACCCATCATTTGAACTACGATGATTGCTCCTGAAAGAATAACTACCATCCAAATACCATTGATATAAGCACCAACATCGTTCTGTTTCAATAATTGTTTTGGAACATACTGACGAGTATTTGGATCATCAAGCAACATACGTAATGGAGCATCGATACTTACTACCAATGTAGAGAACTGTCCGATAGCATTACATGCAGCATAAATAATCATTAACAAGTTACCAACACCATAGTATTCTCCAAGTTTTTCAAATGCCCAATATGCACCATTAGCGATATAAGCAGTTTGAGATTCTGCAGATGCGAATACAACTTCAGGATCAAACATCATACCCATAGCAATAGTACCGAAAATTGCACAAATGATAACCATGATAGCAGCGAAGATCATACTCTTAGGGAACTGTTTACCAGGGTTCCCTTCAACTTTATTGATATAAGGAGAAATCTTTTCGATACCACCAACAGCAAATACCAAGATAGATAAGTTTGTAAAATAGCTTACATCGAATGTTGGAATCAAGTTATCCAAGCTGAAGTCCATATTAACAAATCCACCATTAGGGTTGATAACTGGAGCAGCAAACATCAATAAGATGTAAAGAATACTCATAACAAACATACTAGAACCTGCTAAAGTAGCAAGTTTTTTCAATGGGTTCAAACCACGGCTTGCAACCCAGCAGAAGAACAAGAATACTGCCAAAGTAGCTAACTGTACGTACAATGTAGGGAATGTATCGTAAGTTTCTGCATTTTGGAATACCATCCAGCTCAACGCTTTCAAACCACCAGAACCTTTTGATGCGATATAAGTTACATGGCATGCCCAATAAGTCCATCCTGCATAATACGCAACTTTTGAACCAGTAGTTTCACGGACCCAAGAAGTAACACCACCACCTAGATCTTTAAATGCTGAACCTAACTCACCAACCATTAACGCATTTGGCACGAAGTAAAGAGCAAACATCAAGATCCAAGAGAAGATTACCTGGATTCCATTGAAGTACATAAATCCATTTACGACATTTCCAAATCCCCATAGAGTTGAGAAACACATAAATGAAAGCATGTACCATTTGATTTTCTTTTGAGAATTATCCATTATATAGTTCTCTCCTTTCAATACGTACACATATAATCACATATTATTGATAAAATGTCAAAGAAACGTTGAAAAAAAGTTAAAGATATTTGCACAAATGTTAAATATCCTTGAACTTTTTGACAATTTTTTATGTTTTTTTCAATGATTTACTTTTTCTAAACCCTCATTTTCATTTTCAAGATATGCCAACCCTATTTCAATATCTGTTGAAAAATCAATAGGAAGACATTTTACCTTTCCTTGCCAGACTTTTGCGGTCAAGCTATGCTCAACACTAATCCCCAATCCGGCTTCTACCATCGTATATGTAACAAACACATCTTTTGTTGCCAGCCTGGTGTTTGGAACTATGTGATATTTTTTAAAGATTCTAGCATAATCTGTATCCTCACCAACATGGGTTGCGATAAAAGGCTTTTTTTTAACTGTTCAATCGAAATTGAATTCTTTTTTGCAAGTTTATGATTTTCGGATACCCATGCAACAAGCTCATCCTTATATAAAGGAATCCACTTATGATTACCTTCTCGTTTAGAAATAATACAAGCATCTATTTCATGATTTTCAACAGATTTTAATAGATTTGAACTATAATCGTGAATCAACTCTATTTCAATTTTAGAATAAACTTTTTGAAATTCTTTTGTAATATCTCCTAACCAACTAAGATACGCATGGTGTGCACATCCTATCTTAATTCTTCCTTGTGGTTGTTCTGATATCGTTTCTACTAATTTATCACACATCTCATTTTGTTCTACCAATTGACGAATCGAAGGAAGGATATCAAGACATTTTTTTGTAGGAATTACTCCTCCCCGATTTCGATATAATAACTCAAAACCTATTTCATGTTCAAAAGTTGACATCATTTTGCTGATTCCTGAAGTTGTGATATTTAGCTTTCCCGCTGCGGCGGAAAGACTTCCAGTATCTATCGCATAAATCAATGCCCTACACCTATCGATATCCATATCTGATCCTCCTGACTAAGAAATACTACCTAAAAATGAGAAAAAGAAGGAACGTTCCTTCTTCTATCTCTTACATTTTGCATAAGCCTCTTCCAAGAATCTAGTGTCAAGATCATTATCTCGAAATCCTTGTTCAACTCTTCTATAATACGATTCAGATGGAGTTGAAATCTCATATGACGGATCCATTTCATAAAAGAAAGCTTGTTTAATGCTTCCATCATCCATGAAAACATCACATTTACTACGTCCATACAATTTGGGATATTCTTCATATTCATCTAAAGATTTTAAATCATTTTCCGAAATTTTAAACAAACATACGTTTACTTTTTTTGCAGAGTTAGGTCGAACATTCAAATATGCTCTTCCTGCTTCACCACAAAATAAAAGTTCATATCCTTCAATGGTTCCTGTTCCTTCATGCTTAGCATCAGGACAACGTTTTTTCATTTCTTCTAAATTCATATTACTGCCATATGCAGCATAATAAAGATCTAAATACTTTATATTACTCATCATCTACACCTTATCTTTCTGTATCGGCTTTATGCAAAACCAAAGTTCCATAACCATTTTTGTCGCCTTTCGAAAACGCCTCTTACGATAATGATACACTTCCAGATCTTGCCATGCATCATCTTGATCAAAGTCCTGATATGGAAGCCAATCTTGATAAAACTTCTTTCTTAATTCTGCGACTTTAGCTGGCAACAAGGCTTGAGTATGATATTTGACTGGAACTTTTACAATCCACTGCCCTTTTTCAATTTTTAAAGAAGCCATCTGTTTGTTTGCTTTTTCAGTCATATCTCCCATAAATAACTTTTTGCTTGATGTCGCAACCACTGTATAAACAGGTTTTTTCAAATGTTTGATTTGAGGTTTGATTTTTGCATATTTTTTACTGATAGTTTTTAAATCTTCAAACAATGTATCTGAATTTGTTTCCATCATTACCCCTGAAAGATAGATAGTCTCATCCAATTGTTGAGGATCAAACATTAATGCGTTGTTCCTCCTTGTGCCATGATATCTGTTGGATTTTCTATAATGGCTTCAATACTTAACTCTATACCTCTAGCAATATCATTTAGATTCATGCCTGGTGTTCCAGCTGGCTGATTGACAGTTTGACTTGTAGCATATGGTACATGCATAAAACCACCTTTTATATTTGGATATTTTGTATTTAAGGCATGCAGTACACAATACAACATGGCATTACATACATAGGTACCAGCTGTATAACTAACGGATGCAGGAATACCATTTTCTTTCATTTTTTCAACCATAGCATATACTGGTAATTGAGTAAAATATGCTGCAGGTCCACCCTCAACTAAAGGTTGATTGAAAGGCTGATCTCCATCATTATCTGGTATTCTTGCCTGTGCGTAATTGATTCCTACAAATTCTGGAGTTATTTGTGAGCGCCCTCCAGCTTGACCGATACAGAATACATAATCTGGATGATATTTTTCAATCGCATCAATTGTTGCCTGAGGCCCTTTCTTAAATACTGTAGGAACTTCTAGTTTAATAATTTCGGCTCCTTCAATACAATCTGGAATTAATTTTACTGCTTCAAAAGCAGGGTTTATTTTTTCTCCTCCAAATGGATCGAAACCTGTAACTAATATCTTCATGTCAAACCTCCTAAGATAAAACGATCATCATAACAGTTTGGATAACCAGCATGATTACTGCAATCAAAATCTGATTCTTAATAACTCCGTTATTATCCTTCATCTCCAACACCGCGACTGGAACCATATTAAAGTTAGCAGCCATCGGTGTACATAAAGTACCACAATAACCACAAGTTAGAGCTAGAGAGCCTACAATTACCGGGTCAGCGCCATAAGCTAGTACAAAAGGCGCACCAATTCCAACGGTCATGACCGTGATAGCTGCAAATGCATTTCCCATAATCATTGTAAATAAAGCCATACCAACACAATAAACGATCATACCAATAACGATATTACCTTCTGGAATTACGTTAGCAACCAAACCTGAAAGAACATCGCCTACTCCAGCAGCAGTAAATACCGATCCTAAAGCAGCCAGCAATGTAGGTAACATGCTCAATGGGCCAACAATATCCATCATCCTGCGACAATCATGCATGATAATAGACGGTGTATTGTCTTTAGAATAAGCCAATAGCATAATAAAGGCTACTAATACACCAACACCCATACCTACTAAAGGAGAAATTGGAGTTACCAAAGCAAAGGCTAGAGCACATACACCTATTGATAATGCAGGTATAAAAATTTTCATACCAATTTTTTTGTAATTTTTCTCTGTTTCCTCGTTAGATGGTGCCGGTTCAGAACCTACCCCAACTTGTTTTAATATTGGACTCAATACCATCAAAACCATTAATATACCCGTATACAAAGGTGGAATCCATGGTCCAATCACAAACATTAATCCAAGCAAAAACCAGAAAATAAACGAACCATATCGTTTCTTATTCTCTTTATCCTGTAAATTTCTAAAAGCTACATATAAAGTAACTAAACCTATCACAAAATATAATACTTCAAGAAGCTTATCTGACATTGTGATATCTACACTCATAAAATATTCAATAGGATTTGTCATGACTAGGCTCCTTTCTTATATTGTTTCATTAATCGTTTATCTTTTATATAGTAGTAAACAATTGCACAACCAACTGCCATTATAGCTACTGGGATCTGAACAGAAGCTAGATCAATTAATTCCACCTCATATCCAAGATCTGCTAAAGTAGACTGTACAAGTAACATACCACTCGTACCAACAAACAACACCTGTCCAAAGAACCAGGCAACATTATCCATACCAGCAGACATTCCTTTTAACTGTTCTAGATGGTCTTCATTGATCTCATAACCTTCTTTTTCAACAGCCGCTTCAGCCATTGGCATTACAATTGGTCGAATAAATCCAGCCGATCCACCAAAACTGATATTAAACGCTGCAAAAATAAGACGGAAAACGCCATAAATGCCTACCACCATACCAGCTGAAGCCCCTTTAAACTTTTTCATCAATGCTGCAGCAGCTTGTTTCAAGCCATTTCTCTCTAATGTACCTGTAACTACCAATACAATAATAAAAGTACACATACTTCGATTCGAAACAAAACTAGAACCTAGTGTTTCCAAAAAAGTTACCAAGTCCATTCCACCAACTAGGGCCGTAACAACTGCAGCAACCATTATGATCAAGATTGAATCCATTTTTAATACGAACCCTATGATTACAATTAAAATTCCTAATAGTTTAAGTAATTCCATATTCAGCATCCTTTCTGCACTGAATTATATAAAAAATGTAATTTTTTTCAATGTAATGTGATTTATTTTCATTATTTTTCCATAAATTTATTGCATTTTAATCAAGAAAAAAAAGAGAGTCAACGCTCTCTTAAAGATATTGTGATATCTATTAAGTATTTGACTCTCTTAAACTAACTTAAAATAAATTAAGCAATGATTTCGATAACGTTTCCGGCACCAACTGTACGTCCACCTTCACGGATAGAGAATTTAGTACCGTTTTCGATAGCGATTGGGTGAATCAATTCAACATTCATTTCAATGTTGTCACCAGGCATAACCATGTCAGTTCCTTCTGGTAATGTGATTACACCAGTTACGTCAGTTGTACGGAAATAGAACTGAGGACGGTAGTTAGATACGAATGGAGTGTGACGTCCACCTTCTTCTTTAGTTAATACGTAAACCTGAGCTTTGAAAGTTGTGTGTGGGTGTACACTTCCAGGTTTAGCAAGAACCTGTCCACGCTGAATATCAGTACGAGCAACACCACGTAACAATGCACCGATGTTGTCACCAGCCTGAGCTTCATCCAACTGTTTGTGGAACATTTCAAGTCCTGTCAATACTGATTTAGAAGTTTCACGGATACCAACGATTTCAACTTCATCACCTAAGTGAGCAGTACCACGTTCAACACGTCCAGTAGCAACTGTACCACGTCCAGAAATTGTCATAACATCTTCAATTGCCATCAAGAATGGTTTGTCGATATCACGTTCTGGATCTGGAATCCAGCTATCTACAGCATCCATCAATTCATCGATAGCTGCTTCGTATTTAGGATCGCCTTCAAGAGCTTTCAATGCAGATCCACGAATGATTGGAGTTTCATCTCCATCGAATCCATATTCGTTAAGAAGTTCACGAACTTCCATTTCTACAAGGTCGATCAATTCTTCGTCATCAACCATATCACATTTGTTCAAGAATACAACGATGTAAGGTACACCTACCTGACGAGCAAGCAAGATGTGTTCACGAGTCTGAGGCATAGGACCATCAGATGCAGCAACTACAAGGATAGCACCATCCATCTGTGCAGCACCAGTGATCATGTTTTTTACGTAGTCAGCATGACCTGGGCAGTCTACGTGTGCATAGTGACGTTTTTCAGTCTCGTATTCAACGTGAGCAGTGTTAATTGTGATTCCACGTTCTTTTTCTTCTGGAGCACCATCGATTTCATCGTATGCTTCTGCTTTAGCCATACCTTTCTTAGCTAATACGCTAGTAATAGCAGCTGTTAATGTTGTTTTACCGTGGTCAACGTGACCGATAGTACCAATATTAACATGGGTTTTACTTCTGTCAAATTTTTCCTTAGCCATTTAAATTTCCTCCTAAATATGCTATACATGCAAAATTATTGTAATTCAATAATCCTTTAAAAGCAACTAGTTTTCTTTTGAATTCTCTTTAATGATCTTTTCTGCAATGCTCTTTGGCACTTCTGCATAATGATCAAACTTCATAGAGTAAGTTCCACGTCCCTGAGTGAAGCTACGCAAGTCAGTTACATAACCAAACATTTCTGACAATGGAACGTGTGCACGTACGATAACGGCATTTCCACGTTCTTCCTGTTCAGTGATCTGTCCACGACGACTTGATACGTCACCCATAACGCTACCTAAGTATTCATTAGGTGCAGTTACTTCAACAAACATGATTGGTTCCAAGATAACTGGTTTACATTTTTTAGCAGCTTCACGTAAAGCCATGCTAGCAGCAATCTTGTATGCCATTTCACTTGAATCGACATCATGGTAAGAACCATCAAATAATGTAGCTTTGATATCGATTACTGGATAACCAGCGATGATACCATTTTCAAGTGCAGCTTCCAAACCTTCCATTGTAGGTTTGATATATTCTCTTGGCACTGTACCACCAACGATTGCATCAACGAATTCAAATCCTTTACCTTCTTCATTAGGTTCAAATTTGATCCATACGTGACCATACTGTCCACGACCACCTGACTGACGGATATATTTACCTTCACATTCAGCAGCCTGACGAATTGTTTCACGATAAGCAACCTGTGGTTTACCAATGTTTGCTTCTACTTTAAACTCACGACGAAGACGATCAACGATGATATCAAGGTGAAGTTCACCTACACCAGCGATAATTGTCTGTCCTGTTTCTTCATTTGTATATGTTTTGAAAGTAGGGTCTTCTTCTGCCAATTTAGCCAAAGCCAATCCCATCTTATCCTGGTCAGCTTTTGTTTTTGGTTCCAAAGACAATTCGATAACTGGTTCAGGGAATTCCATAGATTCAAGGATGATTGGATCCTTTTCATCACATAAAGTATCACCTGTAGTAGTTACCTTTAGACCAACAGCAGCAGCGATATCCCCTGCCCATACCTGGTCAATTTCTTTACGGCTGTTAGCATGCATCTGCACGATACGACCGAAACGTTCTTTTTTACCTTTTGAAGAGTTCAATACATAGCTTCCTGCTGTAGCTGTACCTGAGTACACACGGAAGAATGAAAGCTTACCAACAAATGGGTCTGTCATGATCTTGAACGCAAGAGCTGAGAAAGGTTCTTCATCACTAGAATGACGAACAGCATCTTCCCCATCCAATGTTGTACCTTTGATTGATGGTACATCTGTTGGAGCTGGCAAGTAATCAACAACAGCATCCAATACTAACTGAACACCTTTGTTCTTGTAAGCAGATCCACAAAGTACTGGGAAGAAATCACCAGCACAAACGGCAATACGTAAAACACGTTTGATTTCGTCAATTGATGGTTCTTCGCCTTCCAATACCTGCATCATGAAATCTTCATCATAATCAGCAAGATATTCTAATAATTTAGTACGATATTCTTCTACCTGATCAACCATATCTTCAGGGACTTCACTAGTCGTAATATTACGTCCATAGTCTCCACTGAAATGGTATGTTTTTCTTTCAATAATATCGATAATTGCTTCAAAATCGCTTTCAGCACCGATTGGCAACTGAATTGGGCATGATTTTGCACCTAAACGATCAATGATCGTGTTGCAAGACATAATGAAGTCAGCACCCGTAGCATCCATTTTGTTAACGAAAACAATACGAGGAACTCCATAAGTCGTAGCCTGACGCCAAACTGTTTCAGTCTGAGGTTCAACACCTGCTTTAGCATCAAGTACTGTAACCGCACCATCCAATACACGCAAAGAACGTTCTACTTCGACAGTGAAGTCTACGTGGCCCGGTGTATCGATGATATTGATACGGCATTCTTCACCTGTACCATCTAGTTTTTTCCAATGGCAAGTTGTAGCAGCTGAAGTGATTGTAATACCACGTTCTTGTTCCTGCTCCATCCAGTCCATTGTACTAGCACCATCGTGTGTTTCACCGATTTTGTGATTTACACCTGAATAATAAAGGATACGTTCAGTTGTTGTAGTTTTTCCAGCATCGATGTGCGCCATGATACCGATGTTACGAGTATTCTGTAAACTATATTCTCTAGGCATTCAACTGACTCTCCTTTCTTACCAACGGTAATGAGCAAATGCTTTATTTGCTTCTGCCATTTTATGTGTATCCTCACGTTTTTTAACACTAGCACCTGTTCCGTTAGATGCATCGATGATTTCAGCAGCTAAACGCTGTTCCATCGTCTTTTCATTACGTAAACGTGCATAATTTACGATCCAACGAAGACCTAAAGTTAAACGACGTTCATCGCTTACTTCAACTGGTACCTGATAG
This sequence comes from Faecalitalea cylindroides, assembly GCF_028321995.1. Taxonomy (NCBI): domain Bacteria; kingdom Bacillati; phylum Bacillota; class Erysipelotrichia; order Erysipelotrichales; family Erysipelotrichaceae; genus Faecalitalea; species Faecalitalea cylindroides. The sequence continues at coordinate 45,902 of NZ_JAQLXG010000001.1, read as the reverse complement.
TTAGCACCACCTACACGTCTAACTTTTAATTCAAGCTGAGGCATAACATTTTCCAATGCTTGTTCGAAAACTTCCATTGGCTGTTTACCTGTTTTTACTTCTACAATTTCAAACGCGTTGTACAAAATAGTTTGTGCAACCCCTTTTTTACCATCAATCATGATTTTGTTGATCAAACGAGTAACCAACTTGGAGTTATACATTGGGTCTACTAATACGTCACGTTTGGCAATGTGTCCTTTTCTAGGCATTTAATTTCCTCCTTTCACGATTGATTTATTTCTTAGGTTTTTTAGTTCCATATAAAGAACGAGATTGTTTACGGTCGTTTACACCTGCACAGTCAAGTGTACCACGTACGATATGGTAACGAACACCTGGCAAGTCTTTAACACGTCCACCACGAATCAAAACAACACTATGCTCCTGTAAGTTGTGTCCGATTCCTGGAATATAAGCAGTAACTTCCATTCCATTGCTCAAACGAACACGGGCATATTTACGAAGTGCTGAGTTCGGTTTCTTTGGTGTCATTGTACCAACACGAGTACAAACTCCACGTTTCTGAGGGCTTGACAAGTTTGTTGGCTTAGACTGCAATGAGTTGTAACCACGATTCAAAGCTGGTGACTTTGAAACGTTTTGACTGGCCTTACGACCTTTACGAATCAACTGGTTGATTGTAGGCATAAGATCCTCCTTTCAAAATCTTCTAAACACACGCTTCCAGGTGTGTCTTTTTCATCCGTTTAATAAAGGCTCTTAAAAAGAACCTAATTTACGCATGCACGTTAAGATTACACTTTTGATACTTAAATGTCAAATCTTTTTTTATTTTTTTTTTGCACAAAAAGAGCATAGTTAAAAAACTATGCTTTATAAACCTATTAACCTGCAAAACGCACATCAATATTTCCATTTGATGATTCTAAACTTAATTTTTTATTTGCTCCATGATTGCCTTCTGTTTCTATCGAATGTGAAGTAGAAATATCACCAACATTTGTAGTTCCATTCTCATTTTCTAACTCATATCTATAGTCTTCAAATTTGCCACTTAGCTCTGCATCAATATTACCGTTAGAACTATCTAAAGAAACTATATTGAAGTTTATTGTTTTGGCTTCGATATTACCATTTTCACAACTTACTTCTATATTGTTACCGACCATATTTTCTACAGTAACATTTCCTGAATCACATTCAATATCGAAATTTGCATTTTCATCTGCTACTTCAATAATAACCTTTTTATTCGTCTCATCACGAGTCGAATTTACTTTAACCTCAACCTTATTCCCATTATTGTTGACATTTACTTCCCTATCATACAATTCGTTAAACATGATTTTGTTTGAATTTCCTTGTCGTATCAACACAGAACAATTTGTTTCTAACTCTATATTATTAATTTGAGGGAATGTATAGTCTGCCGCCAGCATTTCTTCACTTGAAGTTTTCGATATTTCATTTGATACATTTTTCATTTGATACTTAAACTCTGGTGGCGTTATTTTTTGTTTAAGCGATTCATCACTTTTTAATTGTTCGGCGAATTCTTCTGGAGTACCTAACTCTTTTATAATTTGTTCAACATCTTTATCTTGAGCATCTTCAAAATATTCTCGGCAATACGCAAGTGCTTCTTCTTTTTCCTTTGGATCCATGCCCTCGAGAAGTTTTTCTAGTCTTTCTAAATATGTTTCTTTTGTCATTTTAATTCCCCTTTCCGCAACAATGAATCTACATTCTGACTAAAATGTGTCCATTCCTTTATATTATCCAAGTGTTTTAGCTTTCCTTTAGCACTTAAATGATAATACCGACGATTTCTTCCCATGTATTCTTGATCATATGTTTCAAGATATCCTTCCTTCATCAAACGTCTTAATACGGGATATAAAGTTGATTCACTAACACTCATCACATTACGAACTTCTTGTGTAAGCTTATAGCCATAGGTATCTTCATCTGCCAAGACACCTAATACACAAGCTTCTAAAAGTCCTGCTCCTAATTGAAATGCCATAATATCACCTCTTTAATAATATTATATTTCATATAGTATTATATTTCAATCATATTGCTAATATAAAAGACACAAAATGTATTTTATTTTGTATAATAGTATCAAGTAAGAAAAGAGGTTTTAAGATGAAACATAAAATTGCTTTTTTTGATATGGACGGGACACTTTATCAAACTGAAAATGATATTATCCAGGATTCTGCTCTAGAAGCTATCGATATGCTTCGAAAAGAAGGCTATACCGTATGTGCTGCAACCGGAAGACCTTTAAATCAAATGAAACTTATATTAGAAAGAGTTCATTTTGATTATTATGTACTTATCAATGGCAGCTATATCCTTGATAAAGATTTTAATGAGATTTCTGCTTATCCGATTAAAAAAGAAAACGTTGAAAAACTCGTTAAACTTTGTGCAGATGAAAAATATGGATTAATGTTCCATTTTGGAGATGCTACATATATTTATAATGATTTCTACCCTATGTATTATTTCTGTAAATACTGTAATGTGTTAGATTCATTGTTCTATGATCCAAATCAAGCATTCCACAAACGCCATCGTGTATTTAATGCCGTAGTATTGACCAAAGATGATCAAAAACTAAAACATTTTATGGAAGATCATCCTGAGCTTAGAAAAGATTTAATCAATGTAAAGACCGATGGTTTCTGTTACGATATTTTCAATGCTGACAATGATAAAGCTAAAGGAATCGAAGCTATTCTGGAAAAAGAAGGTCTAACATGGAAAGATACTATTTGTTTTGGTGACAGCACCAATGATATTCATATGTTAGAAAAAGCTGACATTGGCGTTGCCATGGGAAATGCTAGTGATTATGTTAAGAGCTTTGCTAACTTCTCGACAACTACGACCTATGATAATGGTATCTATAATGCAGTAAAGAAAATCTTAGAAGAAGAAAAAGACTAAATTATGTTTCTTTTTCCTTGGATTTTTAAAGAAAATAAATTAAAATATATCTCGTATTAGGCAATAGCCTTGATCCACGTTTGTTAGGGAAAATCATTTCTCCTGCCAAACGTGTTTTTTTGTGAAATTGGAGGAAGAATTATGTCAGTATTAAAATCAATTATTCCTGTCGTGATAGGAAACATCATTTACGCCTTGGTCGTAAAGCTTTTTATTCTACCAACAAATTTAATGAGTTCAGGTACTACCGGTATCGCCTTATTGGCAAATCACTTTTTAGGAATTCCTGTCTCATTTTTTATCTTAATATTTAATGTCTGCATGTTGATCCTTGGATTAATCGTCTTGGGAAAGAAATTTGCAATGACAACAATTGTCAGTACTTTAATGTATCCAATTGCTCTTGAATTCTTTAATCAGACATTGGGAGAATTTGTAATTACGAACAATGAACTATTGAACACGATCTTTGCCGGACTAGGCATTGGTCTAGCTTTAGGCATTGTATTAAGAAGTGGAGCCAGCACCGGCGGTATGGATATTCCTCCACTTGTGTTAAATCATTTTTTCAGAATTCCAGTATCCGTAAGCCTATATGTCTTTGACTTTATCATCCTTTCAAGTCAGTCTTTATACAACCCGCTTGAAAGATTGTTGTATGGTATTATCTTGATCCTGCTTACATCCATTGTATTAGATAAAGTCTTATTAATGGGTACAACAAAAACCGAAGTAAAGATCATTAGCCCTAAATTTGAAAAAATTGCTGAAGAGATCTTATCCGAAATGGATCGTGGTGTTACGCTATTAAACGCCAGAGGTGGATATCTAAAAAATGAACATAGCGTTGTCTTAAGTGTTGTATCCAATCGTGAACTTCCAAAAATCGAAAAACTAGTTAGAGCCTTAGATCCAGATGCATTCATGATCGTTAGTCGTGTCAGTGAAGTTTGGGGACGTGGTTTTTCTACTAAGAAAAAATATCAATAAAAAAAGATCAAACATCTTAAAGATATTTGACCATAATTAAGCCTTTATCGACCTAAGATAGAGGCTTATTTATTAAATATTGAATCTTATCAAGATATTTTTGACAACGATCATAATCCTTTTGACTTGGATTTTTGATACGGGTAATATCTGAATTGTGCTTCATATCCGCCAACTTAACCTTTTTGGCAATAGGATTTTTTATCACTCGATCAATATAAACATCGTAAGACTCGTTTTTTTGTTTAGTCAAGGCTTTTAGAGCTTCTATGATTTGATTAGGAAACCCATATTCTTTTAAATCATCAAAGCTAATCTTAGTATCTTCTACAACATCATGCAAATAGGCCACTGCTTTTTCTATATCTGTATCCATCATAGAAGCTACCGCTTTAGGATGTTCAATATAGTCGTTTCCACCTTTATCTTTTTGGCCTAGATGTGCTTTTTTCGCTAATGCATATGCTCTTTGTGCATACATAACTTACCTATAGATATGAAATTACTAGAGCCACAAGCCCGCACGCAACCATGACTTTAATCGGCCCTGTTTTATATTTTCTCAATACTATAAAAGCTCCAATAAATAAAATCAGGCTTTCTATATTAAGAGCACTCAACGAAACAGCACCTTCTGGCCAAAAACATGCTATGATCATTGATACTCCGCTAGCCGCAATTAGAGCTGTAACCGCAGGACGAAGACCTTTTAAGATTGCTTTAACACTTCTTAATTGTCGATACTTATAATAAAACCAAGCCAGAAACAAAACAATCACAAAACTAGGCAATACTGTTCCTAATGTACTTACAATTGCTCCTGGCACTCCAGCAATTTTCGTCCCTACAAAAGTTGCAGCATTAATTGCTATGGGTCCCGGTGTCATTTGTGAAATCGTTACAATATCTCCAAACTCTCGTACTGTAAGCCAATGATTTAAATCTACAACTTGATTTTGAATGATAGGTAAAGCCGCATACCCTCCACCAATACTTAATAATCCGACTTGAAGGAAGCTTAACAATAATTGTATCAATATCATTTTACTTCCCCTCTTTTCTTTTCAAATATATATCCTGCAATGCCACATCCAAGTATGATCAATAATAAATGTACATTAAAGACAACACTTAACAAGAAAGCAACAAGCATCAATACAATATATATCGCCTCGCCTTGTGAGACGATATCTTTTGCCATTTTATAAACCACATCACAGATTACAGCACAGACTCCAGCTTGCATTCCAAATAAGATTGTTTGAATCGCTTCAACTTGAATAAACCAGTCGTAGCATAAAGTAATAATAGAAATCACTAAAAAAGGTGGAAGAACAGTCCCAAACACCGAGACGATTGCCCCAACAACTCCTTGTATGCGATATCCAATTATGATTGAAGCATTGATTGCAATTGCTCCTGGAGATGATTGCGCTATAGCCACAAGATCCATCATTTCATATTTATCGATCCATTCATACTCTTCCACAAACTTCTTCTGCATCAAAGGAACGATCACATATCCTCCACCAAAAGTAAATGCACTTAATGAAAATGTGGATCGAAATAGTTGAAATAACACTTTATAATCTATCTTCATAATCCTATTCCTTCCTAAAAGAAAATACAAAAATAAAAATGGCCCAAATGTATTTTCTTTTTCCGTACATAGTATACCTAATGTTATCTTAAGATAAAAGAAAGATTTATTTAATATAACATCACACAAAAGAAAAAAGCCTTCATCATACGATAAAGGCTTAAAAAATCTTTAAAATCGATTTTACTTAACTTCTACAGAAGCACCAGCATCCATCAATTTCTTTTTGATTTCTTCTGCTTCTTCTGGAGAGATGTTTTCTTTGATTGCAGCAGGAGCACCGTCTACTAATTTCTTAGCATCAACTAGTCCTAAACCTGTGATTTCACGTACTGCTTTGATTACAGCAACTTTTGTTCCACCAACATCAGTTAATGTAACAGTTACTTCTGTAGGTCCTGCAGCTTCTTCAGCAGCACCTGCAGCAGGAGCAGCAACAGCAGCAGCTGCAACTACACCGAATTTTTCTTCGATTGCGCTTACCAAGTCGTTTAGTTCAAGAATTGTAGCTTCTTCTAAGTAAGCAAGAATATCTTCATGAGTTAATTTAGCCATTTTTCTTTTCCTCCTATAAATTATTCAGCAGCTGCCTCAACAGCTGGTTCAGCAGTTTCTTCTGCCGGTTTTACTTCTTCAGCCTTTACAGTTCCATTTTCTTTAGCTTCAGCTAATGCCTTAATAGTCATAGCGAACTTAATTACTGGAGCATTCAAGCAAGAAGCGAATTTAGCCAACATACCTTCTTTGTTCGGTAATGATGACAATTTTTTAATTGTATCAGTGTCAACCATTGACCCATCAACAATACCAGTTTTTAACACCAAGTTTTCGTGGTTTTTAGCAAATTTAGCTAATACACGAGCTGGAGCAACTGGATCCTTACCAAACGCTAATGCGTTAGGACCAACCAATCCTTCGCTGAAATCGTTGTATCCAAGTTTTTCACTTGCGCGGCGAGCGATTGCATTTTTGTATACCTTAAGTTCAACATCTTCTTCACGTAATGCGCGACGAAGTTCTGTTACTTCAGCAACAGTCAAACCACGGTATTCAACAAGTACAACTGAACTTGCTGCTTCCATTTTTTCAGCTAAGGCGTTAACGTCAGCTTCCTTTTTTGCAAGGATATCTTTGTTCATTCGTTCCACCTCTTCTTTCTTTTATTGCAACAATATTCGAAAGAAAAGCCCATACCAAAGTACGGGCTTTACAATGCAAAAACAATACTTACTGCATCAACCCTCGGTAACATGATTAAGCTTTCGCCGTTACTGTCTTTGGAATATTGATAACAATCAAATTCTAAATGTTCTTTACTGCTTTGTCAAACTATTTTTCAATAGTGACTTTAATTCCAGGACCCATTGTAGTAGAAAGAACTAAATTTTTCATATAAGCTCCTTTTACTGTAGTTGGGCGTGCTTTTGCAATCGTGTTGTAGATTGCACGGAAGTTTTCAACAAGCTTGTCTTCTTCAAAGCTCACTTTACCGATCATAACATTGATGTTTCCTTCTTTGTCAACACGGTAAGTAACTTTACCTTTCTTGATTTCATCAACAGCTTTTGCAACATCCATTGTTACAGTTCCTGTTTTAGGGTTTGGCATTAAACCTTTAGGTCCTAAAACACGTCCTAATTTACCTAACTGACCCATCATATCTGGAGTAGCTACCAATACATCAAAATCGAACCAACCTTTTTGGATTTTTTCGATGATGTCAGCTCCACCTACAAAGTCAGCACCTGCTTCTTTAGCAGCTTTTTCTTTGTCACCTTGAGCGACTACACATACACGCTGTGTTTTACCAGTTCCATTTGGCAATACCATTGCACCACGAATCTGCTGATCAGCATGACGTGGGTCAACATTTAAACGGAAACTTACTTCAACACTTGCGTCAAATTTAACTGTACTTGATTTTTTTGCTAATGCTACTGCTTCTTCGATTGAATAAGTTTTTTCAGAATCAACCAATTTAGCAGCTTCAGCATATCTCTTACTTACTTTTGCCATTTCGATTCCTCCTATTCAAATCCTTCAATTTTAATACCCATGTTACGAGCAGTACCAGCTACGATCTTCATAGCTGCTTCAATGTCATTAGCATTCAAATCTGGCATCTTGTATTCAGCGATTTCTTTTAACTGATCTACTGTGATAGTACCAGCGATTTGTTTCTGGTCTCCACTAGCCTTCTGAATGTTTGCTGCTTTCTTTAACAAGTTTGCAGCTGGAGTCGTTTTCAATACGAAATCAAAGCTTTTGTCTTCGTAAGCTGTAATGATTACAGGAACGATATCTCCTTTACGATCTTTTGTTGCGTCGTTAAATGCTGTACAGAACTGTGGCATATTGATACCAGCACTTGCCAATGCAGGACCTGGTTTAGCTCCGCCAGCCATAAATTGCAACTTACAAACTTTTGCAACTTTCTTTTTAGCCATAAGACACACCTCCTATTTTGGTCTTATGCAGTGGTCTTAACGAGTGGGTTGCGCACTCTGCCACGCATGCCAATATATAATACAAAATTAAATAACCGATTTCAAGGCTTTTTTTGTAAATATAAGCATAAAATTAAAACATTTATCATTTTATCCTTTTCATCACGCTTAATATATTCTATACTTGTCTTGTAGCAGAGTAAAAATATGAGCGTTAAGTGTTCTAAACACGGGGAGTTGGTTTAGAAACGAAAAGATTTTCTTGCGGTTCATATTTTGCATCCCGCTGTTGTGATGAAAAAAAGAACCTCCTTTTTTCCATTCACAATATGGAAAAGGAGGTATTTTTATATGAAACAATACTTTGTTATGTTAAACGAGAATGCACGCTCAATTAAAAATGTGCACGTGATCGTTGGTGTCAGCTTATTTTTCGCATTAAACGTTATCATGAACCTGTTTGTATCGGTATATATTACACCGGAAATCAAAGTTGGTTTTGCCAGCATTGCCACAGCTGCAAGTTGTTATTTCTATGGACCAATTCCAAATCTAATCGTTGCCCCACTTTTAGACTTTGTTAACTTCATTGTTAAACCAAGTGGAACTTACTTTCCAATCTTTATGATCAGCACTTTTGCTACGGCAGCTATTTTCTCTTTCTTCTTTTATGGACAAGACAAAGTTTCTTTAAAGCGAGTAATATTGGCACGACTTAGCTATGACATCATCGTTAGTTTATTCTTAAACTCACTCTTTACTTCAATGCTTTGGGGAACTCCATTCTGGGCAATTGTTTCACCAAAGATTGTAAAAAATCTTATCTGTCTGCCAATTCAAGTAGTCGTTCTATACCTAACAATGAAAACTTGTACGCAGCTAAAGCCTAGACTTAAAGCTTAATTTTTAAGACATCTCCTACAAAATAAAGAGATCCACACAAAAGAATATTTTCTTTTGTGTTTTTTATTATTGTTTCCAGTTCATCAAATTCAATAATAGGCAATCCAAGATGCTCTAATGGATAAAGTCGATCTGTATCGAAACGAACCAATACGATATCTTTTGTAAGCTTTTTTAATTCTTCGATCATATCCGATGCATCTTTTTCTTTTAATACAGAAAAATAAATCGTCCCATCAAATGATTGAAGTTCATTTACCAAAGCTTTGATACCTGGAACATTGTGCGCTCCATCCACTAAAACATATGGATCCTCTCTTAGCACACTAAATCGTCCTAACCAGTTAAAATTATCCAGCACTTCCTGAATATGCTTGCTGCTAATGGAGTAACCTAGCACAAATAAAGTTTCCAAGGCTAAAATCATATTGTCAATTTGATATGTTGGAATATTCGCAAAATAATCAACACCGTTGTATACGATCTTATATCCATCTTTTGCCTTGGAGATATCAGACAAAGACACAAATCCTAACATGACATTTAAATAATCGGCAACAAGTTCCATTACTTTCTGGCAATTTGGATTTTTCTCTGTCGTTAATGCAATCGCATTAGGTTTAAAAATGCCGGATTTTTCATAAGCTATTTGTTCTAAGGTATCCCCTAAGAACTCTTGATGATCTAAACCTACATTCGTAATCAAAGTGGCCATATAGTCTAGTGAAGTTGTCGCATCAAGCCTTCCACCAAGCCCAACTTCTATGATGGCAACATCTACATTTTGTTCAATAAAGTATACTAAAGCCATCCATAAATCCATCTCAAACATCGTTAACTGTTTTTCTTCAAAGAATGTATCCCAAGTATCATAAATCCTTTCCCAATCCTCTAATGAGATATCCTTTGAATCAATTTGTATCCTCTCCGTATGCGAGATTAAATGAGGTGAAGTAAACATACCCGTTTTATAGTCTTCGCTTTGTAAAAACATAGAAAGCCACTTACAAGTGCTTCCTTTCCCATTTGTCCCTGCAACTTGAATCTTTTTTAAACTTTTGTGTTCCGGTAGATATTCATCCAGCCATTTTCTAAAAAGAACCAAATCGTGATTCTTCCCTTTTTTGTTTTCCATTTTTTTAATTTTATCTTGTACATTCATAGTGGTATTATATCATTAGTCAAACAGAAATGAGGAATAATTATGATCATGAATAACGATTGGGACGCTCTATTTGATCAGGAGATCCAAAAAGAATATCTATTGAACCTTCGATATTTCTTAGCTCGTGAATATAAGACAAAACAAATCTTCCCGGCAAAAGAAAATATCTTTGCGGCATTTAAGACAACTTCTCTAAAAGACACAAAAGTTGTCATTTTAGGACAAGATCCCTATCACAATGTTGGACAGGCACAAGGATATGCCTTCTCTGTGCCATCCGATTTTCCTTTACCACCATCATTAAAAAATATTTATAAAGAATTGGAAAACGAATATCATGTACCGGTTCATAGAAGCGGTGATCTTACCGACTGGGCAAGACAAGGCGTGCTATTGATGAATACAGTATTGACCGTTGAAGCTCATAAAGCTTTTTCTCATAGTAAGATGGGATGGCAAAACTTTACAAACGAAGCTTTGCGATGGATCAATAAAAAAGATGGACCTGTAGTCTTCATGCTATGGGGAAACAGCGCGATCAATGCTAAAAAGTTTCTAGACAACCCAAAACATCTTGTACTAACATGTGCCCATCCATCTCCATTAAGCGCTTCAAGAGGATTCTTTGGTTGTAACCACTTTAGATTGGCCAACGAATACTTAAAAAGTTATGGAGAAACCCCAATCAAATGGATCTAAACCAACTTTAATCAATATTTTTATAAAACAGATTATTTATCACAAACAAGAACCCAAACACAAGATTGATCAAACCATATCCCATCCATGACCATTGCTGTTTGGAAAATCTGGAGGCATATGTCAACATCGGATTGGTATCTTGTAAATAACCAATATATTGGATCAATCCAAATAACATTAATGCACTTACAAAGATCAGGATTAGTTTTAAGATCATTTCTACGACCTGCATATTCATCATTATATTGAACCTGGCCATAGACGCTCATTTTACCAATCGTATCTAACATCTGATGATCATACAACATATTCTCATTTTCTTTTGTCACATCATAAACAGATGCATACCAGGAACCATAGAGATCTTCATTATGTTCTTTTTTGGTTTCAAACACCCTTATCTGCATGAACAATGAAAAAAGGATCAACATCAAAGATGAAAACAACACAACACTAAAACGTATAAACAGCTTTCTATTTTTGGCATAGTATGCAAACTTATGATGTTTCATATCGCTTCACCTGCCCATCTTCCATATAGATCAAGGCATCGGCTCTTTTTGCTAGATCGATATCATGAGTAACCATGATAATCGTTTGTGAATACATGGCCTGGCATTCCTTTAACAGATTCATGACCTGCTTCGTGTTTTCTCTATCTAGATTGCCGGTTGGCTCATCTGCCAGGATAATATCCGGTTTACGAATCACAGCTCTTGCGATCGATACTCTTTGCTGCTCTCCACCAGATAATTCAAAAGGAAATTTATCCACCAATTTATTTAGATCAAGATACTGGATCACTTCATTGACAAATGCTTGATCCACTCTTTCACCATTTAAATCAAATGGCAACATCAGATTTTCCATAACGGTCTGTTCCTGTAAAAGATTAAAGAATTGAAAAATAAAACCAATATGTTCTCTTCGAAAACGAGAAAGTTCTCTTTGATCAAGTTTGGTCAATTCATGATCTTTGACAAGAATGGATCCAGAATCTACCGAAATCAATCCTCCAATCGCATTCAATAAGGTTGACTTTCCGCAACCGCTCTTTCCAATGATACAACTAAAAGTAGATGGCATAATTTTTAAAGAGCAATTCTGCAGTGCTTTTGTTGGCGTACTAAGACCATGATACGTCTTATTTACTTCAGTTAATGTTACGATAGGTTTCATGATATCCCTTCTTTCCATCTACATTGTATGCATTAAAAATTACAAAAAGATTACAATCCTATCTTTCGCTTTAATTATATAAGACTTTTATTTAAGAATATATGAATCGACCATAAAAAAATGCTGTCATGATGACAGCACTATTTATGTACAAAATATTCCAACACTTTATATCCGTGTTCTTCTAAAGCTTCACAAATCTCTTTTGGATCCAAAGTATCACAGCGAATCACTAGATTTGCCACTCCGTTTTCAAAAGAATAAACACCGATATGGGAAATATTGATACCTTTTTCCACGAAAATAGCGGAAAGTTTACCAATCGCTCCTACTTCATCTTTGACAGAAACAGTAATACGTGCACCAACTTCATCCCAGCCCAAGACATTCAAGAAACAACTAAACACATCGTTTTGAGTAAGAATTCCTACAACATCCCCTGTCTGATCCACAACTGGCAAACATCCAATATCACTTTTCAACATTTTAGATGTTGCATATTCCATTAATTCATCTTGATCAACCGATACCACATTTTTGATCATGACTGTTTCCACTGTTGTTTTAGATAAAAGATAATTTAATTCATAAATGCTAAGGCTTGTTGCCTGACTAGTTCCTGAGTTTGAGATCATCCCTTCTGTGATCAATCCTACAAGCTTGCCATTTTCTGTAACTGGAACACGATGAATCTTATTTTGATTCATTAAATCAATAATTTCTGAAATCGTTGTATCCTTTTCTGTACAAATGACATCTTTGGTCATAAAATCTTTAACTTTAAACATTATCTTATCCTCCTAAATAGGCTTTTTGAATCTCTGGTGAATTGATCAATTCTTCACCGGTACCGCTTAATACGATTTTTCCTGTTTCAAGAACATACGCACGATGGGCAATCGATAAAGCCATCTTCGCATTTTGTTCAACCAGTAAAACCGTTGTTCCCTGAGCATTGATTTCTTTAATAATTGAAAAAATTTCTTTTACTAGAATTGGGGCTAAACCCATACTTGGTTCATCCAGTAACATTAACTTTGGCTTGGCCATTAAAGCCCTTCCCATGGCTAACATCTGCTGTTCACCACCAGATAAAGTTGAAGCATCCTGATTGATACGCTGCTCCAAAATAGGGAACTGCTTATACACTTTTTGAAGATCTTCTTCGATGCCTTTTTTATCTTTTCTTAGAAAAGCACCCATCATTAAATTTTCATAAACACTTAATCCAGTAAAGATTCGCCTTCCTTCAGGAACTTGAGTCAAACCAGCTGCTACAATATTTTTAGGATTGGTTTTATAGATAGATTGACCTAGGAATTCAACATCTCCGGAGCTTTTCTTGACGATTCCACTGATCGCCTGCAACATCGTTGTCTTTCCGGCACCATTTGCACCGATCAATGAAACAATTTCTCCTTCGTTGACATCAATGCTAACACCTTTTAAAGCTTCGATTACACCATAGTGTACATGGAGATCTTTAACTGATAACATTGCCATAATTAAATTTCCTCCCCTAAGTACGCCTTGATTACAAATTCATTGTTCTTGATTTCTTCTGGAGATCCATTGGCGATCATCTTTCCATAATCAAGTACATAAATTCTTTCACAAATGTTCATGACCAAAGACATATCGTGTTCAATCAAGATAACAGTTAATTTATATTTTTCACGAATATGATGAATTAGCTTTGTTAAATCGGCTGTTTCCTGTGGGTTCATACCAGCAGCCGGCTCATCCAAGAATAAGATTTTTGGCTGAATTGCCAGAGCACGGGCAATTTCAAGTCGCCTTTGTTCACCATAAGGTAAATTGGTTGCCATCTCATTGCGTTTTGAATACAAGCCAACTTCCTTTAACAATTCACAGGCTTTTTCTTCGACCCATTTTTCTTCTGAGTAATAAGAAGGAAGTCTTAAGATTGCCGCAATTGTTCCATATCGAACATTTTTGTGCATCGCAACTTTAACGTTTTCTAATACCGTCATTGCCTTGAACAAACGAATGTTCTGGAATGTACGAGAAATCCCATAGCTTGTGATCTTATATGGTTTTAAACCACCAAGCTGGATTTTCTGTCCATCTTCATTTAATTCAATCAAGCCACTACTTGGTTCATATACACCTGTTAAAAGGTTAAACAATGTTGTTTTTCCTGCACCATTTGGCCCAATCAATCCAATCAATTCACCTTGGTTAATAGTCATGGACACATTAGAAACTGCACAAAGACCACCAAAGTTTTTTGTCAAATTCTTCACTTCTAGAATTGGTTCCATTATTTATCCCCCTTTCTAGATGCAAAGAGCTTTTTGAAAGACAACTCACGCTGTCCCAAAAGTCCTGTTGGCTTAAAGATCATGATTGCAACTAAGGCAAGACCGTAGATGATCATACGGATTTCAGAGAAGTTCGCAAGGACCATATTGATGATACCAATTACAATGGCCGCAATGACACTTGAAGTCATAGAACCCATGCCACCAAATACTACCATAACTAGAATATCAATCGATTTATTGAATGTAAACTGGTTAGGTTTGATTACATAGAAATTACATGCATATAAAGCGCCTGCCAAGCTGGCTAATAAAGCACCAATTACAAAAGCGATTACTTTATATTTTGTCGTGTTGATTCCCATAGCTTCACTGGCAATCTCATCTTCACGAATTGAAATACACGCACGACCTGGAGCACTATGCGTAAAATTACAAACGATCATAATTGAAATTACGACACCAATCATCAACAATGGCCAGCTTGTTAACTGAGGAATTCCATTCAATCCTGCTGCTCCATTGGTAATCTTCATATTCTGCACCAAGATACGAATAATTTCGGCAAATCCTAGTGTTGCGATTGCAAGATAGTCACCACGAAGTCTTAAAGTAGGAATGGAAACGATCAACGCAATAAGTGCAGAAATCGCAAATCCAACCAAGATACCAATCATGAATCCCCCAAAATTAGGCATCATCTTAGTAATAATACCAGCAGCATATGCTCCAATGCACATAAAACCGGCATGTCCCAATGAGAATTGTCCACAAATTCCAATAACCAAATTCAAAGATACAGCTAGAATAATATTGATACAAATATTATAAAGGGTAATCTGATAATAAGAATTGATGATACCCAAATTCATCAACAAAGAACAAAGCACAAAAGCACCAACCGCCAAAAGCAGCCATGCAATATTTTCTTTTGATAAATATTCTTTTCGCATATCTTACACCTTCTCTTTCACGTTTTTTCCTAAAAGTCCATCTGGCTTTAAGATCAAAACTAAAATCAAGATTACATATACGATCGCATCTTTATATAATGAACTTCCATATGCTGTAACCAGTGTTTCGGCAATACCGATAAATAATCCACCAATCATGGCACCAGGAATGTTTCCAATACCGCCAAATACAGCTGCGATAAAGGCTTTTAGACCTGGTGTCATTCCCATCAATGGGTTAATTGAATTGTAATAAACACCAACCAATACACCTGCAACACCAGCTAGGCAGGATCCTAAAAAGAATGTAAAAGAAATCGTTGTATCGACATTGATACCCATCAATTTAGCCGCATCCTCATCTACACTAACAGCGCGCATTGCACGTCCCATCTTTGTCTTATTTACGATATAAGTCAATAACACCATCAAAATGATCGTAATCACAAAGATATAGATCTGCATCATCGTAATACGAACACCACCCAACGAAAATGCGGTATTCTCTAACAAATCTGTTGGAAAGGTTTTAACATCACTTCCAGCAAAATACTGCATTGTATACTCTAATACATAAGAAACACCCATAGCTGTGATCAAAGCCGTGATCCTTGTCGCATGACGTAAAGGTTTGTAGGCAATACGCTCAATTACAACGCCTAACACACCACACAATAACATTGCGATGATCAAAGCAACAAAGAAGTTTAAATGGAAAAACGTTGTTGCATAAAAAGCCGTAAAAGCACCTAACATGTAGATATCACCATGCGCAAAGTTGATCAATTTAATAATTCCATATACCATCGTATACCCTAATGCAATCAAGGCATAGATGCTTCCTAGCGATAATCCATTGATCATCTGCTGTAGAAACTGAATCATAGTCATTCTCCTTCCTTAGCTAAAAAAGTGGAGAAAGTTTGCTTTCTCCACATCATTGTTCCATATACCTTATTCAGCGTTTGGATCAACTTCTACAGGGTTAACCTGTTCACCATTCTGAAGTTCAACAACAAGAACTTTCTTCAAAGGTGTGTGTTCTTCATCAAATGTAAAGCTACCTGTCAAACCAGTAAATTCCATATTTTTGATCGCTTCATTGAAGGCTTCACCTGTTTTTCCAGCCTCTTCCAATGCCTGCAAACCTAAGTTTGTTGCATCATAAGCAAGTACTGAGAACATATCTGGTTCTTCATTATATTCAGCCTTGTAAGCTTCGATAAATGAAGTTAATTCTTCAGAAGCATCAACCGTTGTATAAGCTGTTGTGAAATATACATCATTCAAGTTTTCTTCACCTGCAAGTTCTGCAAGTTTAGGTGAATCCATTCCATCTGGTCCTAAGATTGTCTGTGAAATACCAGCATCTCTAGCCTGTTTGATGATCAAACCAGATTCACTATAGTATCCTGGAACATAAAGTACATCAAAATCTTCTTCACTAATTTTTGATAATGCTGCATTGAAATCTGTATCTCCTGAAGAATAACTTTCCTGAGCAACGACTTCACCGCCTAATGCTTCAAATTTACTTACAAAGTCTTCCGCAAGACCTTTTGCGTAATCACTAGTTGCATCTGAATAAACAACCGCTTTTGCCTTACCTAAATTTTCACGGGCAAATACAGCCATCGCACTAGCCTGTGCACTGTCTTCAAAACATACACGCCAAGCATATTCATAAGCGGAACCATCTTCTTTTAACATACCGCCATTTTGTGTAACAGCTGGACTCAATACTGGTGTCTGATTTTCGTCAGCTGCTGGATATGTTGCGATAGAATCACCAGATGTAGCTGGACCTAGCTGCATAACAACTTGATCTTCTGTCATCAATTTTGTCGCAATAGAGTAAGCTTCTCCTGAATCACTCTTATTGTCCATTGATACAGCTTCAGCTTTGTATTTTGCATCTTCGCTTTCGTTATATTGTTTAATTGCTAATTCTGTAGCTTTATTCATAGCCTGACCATAAGTTGCTACATTTCCACTCAACTCATAGTTAAGGCCAATTTTTACTGTATCTCCCTCAGATAATGTGACCGCTTCATTGGCTGCACCACCAGAGCTGCATCCTACTAGCATACTGGCTGCGATCGTACCAGACGCTAAGACTTTCCAAAAGTTTCCTTTCATATTTCATCCCTCCGTAATATGTGTATATCATACTCTTTGTTTGTTTTCTTTGCAAGGATTTTCGAAGATTTTTTGAAAATTTACAGATAAAATGTAAAAGTTTTTCATAAGCATTTCATTACATTATCGTATATAATGTCGGTGTAGAAAAAGGGGTCAACATTACTATGCAAAGTATCAAAAATATATACAAGATCGGGCCAGGGCCAAGCAGCTCCCATACCTTTGGTCCAATGAAGGCATCTTCTTATATGCTGGAAAAATATCCAGAAGCAGATCGTTTCGATGTCATCTTATATGGTTCATTAGCTTTGACCGGAAAAGGTCATTTAACCGATATGATCATCAAAAAGACATTAAACCCAAAAGAAACAAATATCGAATTCAATCTCAAAGACACATGTAAACATCCAAATACGATGACCATTGAAGCATTCAAGGAAAATCAATCTTTAGGTAAACATCAGTTTGTATCTGTCGGTGGAGGAAAAATCGAAATTGATGGGCAAAAAAATGATGAAGTTGATGATGTATATCCTCATTCCACGATGGATGATATCCAAAACTATTGTAAACAAAGACATCTTCGTCTAGATCAATACATCGATATCTTTGAAGGGCCAGAATTTGATGCCTATATGAAAAACATCTTCAAGGCAATGTTAAAATGCGTAAAAACAGGATTAAACAAAACCGGTGTCCTACCAGGAAGCCTGAAATTAGACCGTGTAGCACACGCCTTATTTCAATCAGCCAACAGCTGTGAAGATATTACAGATAAAAACAATCTGTTAGTTTGCAGCTATGCCTATGCAGCCAGTGAACAAAACGCCAGCGGAGGAACGGTCGTGACCGCTCCTACGATGGGAAGCTGTGGTGTGCTTCCAAGTCTTGTCTACCACTTTTATCACGATCTGCATTATCCAAAAGTCACTTTGATCCAAGGCCTTAAAGTTGCTGGATTAATCGGTAATCTAATCCAGACAAATGCTACGATCTCTGGAGCCAAGGCAGGATGCCAGGCTGAAGTCGGTGCTGCCTGCGCTATGGGAAGTGCCATGGTTGCCTATTGTCAGATGCAAGCTAATGAGCAGATCGAATGTGCTGCTGAAATTGGTTTAGAACATCATCTAGGTCTAACCTGTGATCCAGTTGGCGGATATGTCATGATTCCATGTATCGAAAGAAATGCCGTTGCCGCAACAAGATGTATTGATGCTGCAAGACTTGCTAAATACATCCGAAACGTAAAGAAAAACCGTGTCAGCTTTGACATGGTCGTTAAAACAATGAATCTAACCGGTAAAAAACTTCCAATCGAGCTTAAAGAAAGTGCTCTTGGCGGTTTGGCTGTTGTTGTCCCGGATAAAGTATAAAAGCGCTCCAGAAGCGCTTTTTTTTATGAATAAATTATAGTGGAACTATCGCAGAAGCGACATTCCAGAATACTTCAAAGATACTGTTTCTTAACATATACAAAGGAACATCCAAAATTCCCGAGAATAAGACTGCGATAAAAATGAAATAGAAGATCTGTGATCCCTGGATAAAACGATAATATTGATCATCTGGCAAAAAGGAGAACAAGATCTTTGAACCATCCAGCGGTGGTATTGGAATCAAGTTAAAGATCCCAAACGCAATAGAGATACTTGATGTACCAATTAAACATGAGGCAACAAAGTCACCTATTGTAGTTCCTAATAAAAAACCAGGAGCAAATTTTACCAGCAGCATATAGATAACCAAAACCAAAAAAGCTAAGATAAAGTTTGCCAAAGGGCCGGCAAAGCTTGTCCAAATAATTCCCGTTTTTTGATCTTTATAATATCTTGAATCAATAGGTACCGGTTTGGCCCAACCAAACCCGAAAAACATCAAACAAAGCACCCCTAACCAGTCAATATGCCTAAAAGGATTTAAACTTAAACGTCCTTCTAACTTCGCTGTTGGATCACCCATCCAATATGATACAAGAGCATGTGCCATTTCATGCACTGACATAGCCAGGACAACCGCAACGATACGAACAAGGATCGAAGTTATATCAAATCTAAGCATACTATACGTTAAATCTGAAGTGCATTACATCGCCATCCTGCACGACATAATCCTTTCCTTCTAAACGAAGTCTACCGGCTTCTTTGATGGCATGTTCACTTTCTAATTCATCAATATCTTCAAATCGGTATACTTCTGCACGAATAAATCCTTTTTTGAAATCGGTATGAATAACTCCCGCACAATCTGGAGCTTTCATGCCTTTTTTAAATGTCCAGGCACGACATTCATCTTCTCCAGCCGTTAAGAATGTACAAAGATTTAATACAGAATAGGCTTTTTGGATCAATAGATCAAGACCACTTGAATCCACACCAAGTTCATTTAAGAATGCGGTCTTTTCCTCTTTATCCAATTCCGATAATTCTTCTTCCATTTTGGCACATAACGCAACAACTTCATTATTCTGTGAACTTGCATATTCTACCAACTGGTTATAATACGCATTGGCTGATGGATCCATGACACCTTCTTCATCCAAATTGGCAACATAGATCATCGGTTTTGCCGTTAACAAATTATACCCTTTCAAAATGATGGCTTCATCTTCATCCACTTCTAATACACGTGCTGGTTTTCCTTCTTCCAACAACGGTTTTAAACGATTCAATAAAGCCATCTCGGCAACTGCATCTTTATCTTTCGTTGTTTTCGATTTCTTTTCAATCTTTCCAATACGATTTTCAACTGTCTGTAAGTCCGCTAAATTCAATTCAAGATTGATGATTTCCGCATCACGAACAGGATCCACACTGTTTTCAACATGAGTGATATTCGCATCATCAAAACAACGAACCACATGACAGATCGCATCTGTTAATCGAATATTTGATAAGAACTGGTTCCCCAATCCTTCTCCTTTGCTGGCACCTTTTACAAGACCGGCAATATCTGTAAATTCAAATGTAGTATAAATCGTTTTTTTAGGATGAAAGATCTCAACAAGACGATCGATCCTTGCATCCGGCACTTCTACGACACCTACATTGGGTTGAATTGTCGCAAAGGGATAATTTGCGGCTTCTACCTGACTTTTTGTAATAGCGTTAAACAGAGTAGATTTCCCAACGTTAGGAAGACCTACGATTCCAGCAGTTAATGGCATATTTCTAACTTCCTTTCACTTCTTCATGAACGATTACTTTTTTCAGCTTCTTTTCAAACTTTTGCCTAGGCATCAAAACACTTGCTCCACAACCTAAACATTTGATTCGAATATCCGCACCCATACGAATGATCTTCCATTGTTTTGATTTATGGCAAGGATGTTCTTTTTTCATCTCAACGATGTCATTTAGACCATATTCTTTTTCGTTCATCCATTTTTCCTTTCTTTATTGTGATATGACTCCAATGTATTTTCTAACAACATACATACAGTCATTGGACCTACTCCTTTAGGAACAGGCGAGATAGCTTTCACTTTATCACAAACGTCATCAAAGTCAACATCTCCACAAAGTTTTCCATTCTCCATTCGATTGATTCCAACATCGATTACAACGGCTCCGTCCTTGACCCAATCAGATTTGACCATTTTTGGCTGTCCAATAGCTGCAACTAGTATGTCCGCTTTCGATGTGATGGTTTTAACATCTTTTGTCTTTGAATGCACTATTGTCACCGTTGCATTTTTATTTTGCAATAACAAAGCCAGCGGTTTTCCTACAAGGTTGCTTCGTCCTAATACAACAGCATTCATACCAGAAAGATCATCTAAACCAATGCTTTCTAACATCGCCATTACTCCTTTAGGCGTACATGGAATAAAACCACTTCGATTTGTCAATAAAGCACCTGCATTTACCGGGTGTAAACCATCCACATCTTTTAAAGGACTGATCTTATCAATAACAGCCTGCTCATTTAAATGTTTTGGCAAAGGAAGCTGAACAAGGATCCCATCTACCGTATCATCTTCATTTTGCTGCTGCACGACATTCTCTAATTCCTGCTGTGAAATATCTTCTGGCAGCACGATCGTCTTGTTTTCCATTCCAATGGATAGACAAGCTTTTTCTTTGGAATGCACATAAGACTGGCTTGCCGGGTTGTTTCCTACTAAAATTACCGTCAGCAAAGGAAGTCGTTTATTTTCCTTTTTTAATGTTTCGATTTCTGCTTTCATCTTCTCTTTAAAAGAAGCTGCAAGTTCATTACCATAAATAATCATCCAAATAACTCCTTACTATCCAAAACGATCGTAACCGGTCCATCATTTAACAATTCAATTTTCATATCTGCACCAAAAACACCCGTTTCAACGTGTACTTCTTTTTTTAGCTCTTGATTAAAATAATCATATAAAGGTATCGCAACATCTGGTTTTGCTGCATCAATAAAGCTTGGGCGATTTCCTTTCTTCGCATTTGCATATAAAGTAAATTGACTAATTGATAAAACAGAACCAGAAATATCTTTTAGAGATAAGTTCATCTTTCCTTGTTCATCCGAGAAAACACGAAGCTTGACGATCTTTTGGACCATCTTATCCACAATTTCAGATGTATCTTCCTGACAAAAGCCAACCAATGCTAAATAACCATCTTCGATCTTTCCTGTAACAGTTCCATCAATTGTACAAGATGCATGACGTACTCTTTGTAAAACAACTCGCATTATTTTTCCTCCAATAGGCAAACAGCCATAGAGAGAATTCCTTCTTCATTTCCTACAAAGCCAAGTTTTTCTCCACGAGTTGCCTTAATTGATATCTTATCTACATTACAATGCAGAATCGATGCGATATTTTCCCGCATTTTTTGAATATAAGGTGCCATCTTAGGCTTTTCAGCCAATATAGTTGAATCAATATTACCAATCTTATAGCCCTTTTCATCCATTAAGTGATATACATGTTCCAACAATACCATGCTTGAAACACCTTTATACTTTGGATCTGTATCTGGAAAATGTTTTCCCAGATCACCTAAAGCTAAAGCACCTAGGACACTTTCCATGATCGCATGGGTCAAAACATCCGCATCGGAATGACCCAACAAACCTTTTTCATGTTCGATCTTAACTCCACCTAGTATTAAATCTCTTCCATTACATAGCTGGTGGATATCCACTGCCTGCCCTATACGCATATCTTTACTCCCAAACGACTTTAGATGTACGTGGTTTTCTTGGTGCTATTTCACTATCAGAATAGCCTAGAATACAATTACCAATTCCTTCATATTCTTCCAAGCCCCATTTTTTCAACAACTCTTTTCCCTCTTCGGTTTCAAACACTTCTTTAGCACGATGAATCCAACAACTGGACACTCCCAAAGAATTGGCTGCCAACATCAAATTCTCCATAGCCAAAGAACCATCGTAAACATGTGTACGCACATCTTTTTTCCCGAATACAATAATCACACAATCCGCATGATAAAAAGGATCTGTATCCGCCTGCATAATAGATGCATTTAATTTAGAGATCGTATTCATCATTTTCTTATCTTGAACAACGACAAAAGCATATGCCTGACGATTCATACCACTCGGCGCCATTTGTCCTGCCGCTACGATTTTTTCTAATACGTCTTTGGGAACTCTTTGTTCCTTGTAGGATTTACAACTTCTTCTTTCTATGATATTTTCATATGCTTGATTCATAACTTCTCTCCTTTAAAAAAAGCCTGACTATAAAAGTCAAGCTTAACGACATACTTGGATAAACTGTGGAGCACCACCTGGAATGTATACAGACTCAATTACTGTACGTCCATTGTAGTTTCCATGCACGGCTAAACCGTTTCCAATATAGATAGCGATATGATCGACACCACGTCCTCCGTTATTATAGTAAATCAAGTTACCTGGCTGAGGATCATTTGTATAATATCCATACATACCAGCATATTCATCTGGCCATAACTGGTAGGCATCTGATACACCAGCTAATGCAAGAGCCTGTTGAACAACCTGTGTACACCATTGTCCATCTGTAACCCCTACTAACGTCTGCGCTGCAGCAGCAATACGTGCGTTTAAATCGGCATAAGGATTTGTTGGTGTAGTTGGTTCCGTTGGTGTTTCTGGAACAGTTGGTTCAACTGGTGTAGTAGGAGTTTCTGGAGTACTTGGAGTCTCAGGTTCAACTGGTGTAGTTGGTTCAGCTGGAGTTTCCGGCGTACTAGGTTCTTCTACTGGAGTTGATGGTTCTGCAGGAGTTTCTGGTTCAACTGGTGTTGTCGGTTCTTCTGCTGGAACTTCCTCAACTGGTGTTGTAGGCTCTGCTGGAACTTCTTCAGCAGGAGTCTGTGTTTCTGTAGTATTATCCACTGGAGTTTCAACAACTTCCTGTGTATTCTTCTCTTCTTCTTGTTTCTGTACTTCTTTTACAACGGCTTCTTTTGCAACATTAGCTACTGTTTCCTGAACATCCCCCGAAATGTTAGAAGAAACACTAGCAACTACCGCTTTCTGTGTAGTTTCTTTTTCAATTGTTCCGTCATCTTCAGAGAAATAATAACTCTTTCCTTCGATTTCTTCCCAACCTTTTGCTACGGTAGCGTCTTCTTTAATATACTTATCGCCATGCCATCCTGGTTCTGTTTCCATTGCATATACAGTTGCAACAACTGGGAAACAAGATGCTACACAAAGTACGGCTGCTACTTTTTTACCATTGTTTTCAACATAATTCATAGCTATTCCCCCTATTTATATCCGATGATTCAAAAATACTTTAACACAAAAAAAAAGTACATTCAACCTTTAAAAGAAAGATTGTTTGTACTTTTTAGGAAAATCTTTTTAAAAACTATTTAGTTTTTTCAATAATATCGATAAAGCTTGCTTCCTTTAAACTAGCTCCGCCAATCAATGCACCATCGATATCTGGGCAAGCCATGTATTCAACGATGTTTTCTGGTTTAACACTTCCACCATACTGAACACGTACGTTTTCAGCAGCTTCTTCACCATACATAACTTTTACCTGATCACGAACGATAGCACAGCATTTCTGAGCATCTTCTTTTGTAGCTGATTTACCAGTACCAATAGCCCAGATTGGTTCATAAGCAATAACCATGCTTCCTACGCATTTAGCGCAAAGGTCTGCCAATGATCCAGTTAACTGATCACGGATAACTTTTTCTGTTTCACCTGCATCGTACTGAGCTTCTGTTTCACCGATACAAAGAATTGGTGTGATACCAGCCTTTAATAGGCGTTTAGCTTTTTTGTTAACTGTTTCATCAGTATCACCAAACATCTGACGACGTTCAGAATGACCGATAATGCAGTATTTAATTCCGATTTCTTCTAGCATAGGAACGCTTACTTCACCCGTGAATGCTCCTGAATCTTCCCAGTGGCAGTTTTCAGCAGCAACGATCAAGTTTTTAGCATTGTCCTGAGCTGTTCTTAAATCTGTAAATGGACATCCAATTCCATAAGTAGCATTTTCGCTTGCAGCAACTGCATCAACAGCTTCAAAGAAAGCTTTTGTTTCTGCGTTGTTTTTATTCATTTTCCAGTTTCCAACAATAATTGGTTTTCTCATAATTCGTTATCTCCTTATTTCTCGCTGATGATTGCGATACCAGGTAATGTCTTACCTTCCATATATTCTAATGAAGCTCCTCCACCAGTTGATACGTGAGAGAACTTATCAGCATATCCTAATTGTTTAGCAGCAGCAGCTGAATCACCACCACCGATTACAGTGATTGCATCAGGAAGTTCTGAAATAGCCTGGCAAACCAATTCAGTACCTTTTGCGAATTTCTTCATTTCGAATACACCCATTGGGCCATTCCATACAACTGTTTTAGCACCAGCTAATGTTTCTTTGAACAATTCAACAGAAGCAGGACCGATATCTAGACCCATCCATCCTTCAGGGATTTCACCAGATTTGCAAACCTGAGTGTTAGCTTCTTCGCTGAATGCATCTGCGCAAACATTGTCTACAGGCAATACTAATTTATCGCCAGCTTTTTCTAAGTATTCTTTTGCAAGATCTAATTTGTCATCTTCTACCAATGATGTACCGATTGATCCGCCTTTAGCTTTCATGAATGTATAAGCCATTCCACCACCAATGATAACTTTATCAGCTTTCTTCAACAAGTTATCGATAACATCGATCTTGCTGGAAACTTTTGAACCACCAATGATCGCAACAAATGGATGAGCTGGTTCATCAACAGCTTTTCCTAACATTGTTACTTCTTTTTCTACCAAGAAACCAAGACCGTTTTCTTTGATATTTGTTGGGATACCAACTGTAGAAGCATGAGCACGGTGTACTGAACCAAATGCATCTTCTACGAATACTTCACCAAGGCTAGCCCAGTAAGCACCTAATTCAGGATCGTTTTTGCTTTCACCTTTTTCATAACGTGTATTCTGCATTAAAACGATTTCACCTTCATTTAATGCGTTAACTGCTTCTTCCAATTCTGGTCCACGTGTAACAGGGCAGAAAGAAACTTTTGTTTCAGGAAGTAATTCCTGTAAACGTACAGCTACACATTCCAAGTTGTTTTTAGCTTTGTCTTCTTCTGTCTTTACTTTTCCAAGGTGAGACATAAGAACAACTTTCGCCTTATTTTCAACCAAGTATTTAATTGTTGGCAACGCCATAACAATACGGTTGTCATCTGTAATTACTCCGTCTTTTCTAGGTACGTTAAAATCGCAACGTACAATGACCTTTTTACCGGCAACATCAAGGTCTTTTACAGTTCTTTTAGCCATTTAAATTCCTCCTATTGTTTTTTTACGCACATTTATTATAACACTACACATTTTTATTGACTAGTTTTTCACAAGCAATTTTATCAAAGTTTAACACTTATCTTCGTATATTTTATCAATATTAAAACGAGCATCCATCAATGCTCGCCAAGAGTTGTATGATTTGATTTTTTAAACTGAACCCATTCTCTTCTCGAAACATGAAAACTATGACCATTTATCAGTTTTATTTCATGTCTAGCATGATCGATCGCAATGATCTTATCTTTATTTACGATACAGTTACGATTGATACGCCAAAATCGAGAAGATAGAATATTTTTAAGTTCAATCAAAGTACGATAAGAAAGTCGAATTCTGTTTTCATGATCTAATTCAAGATACATAAATCCATCCTCCAAATAACAATACATCATCTTATATTCAGGAACTCGCACCAACTGACGCTCGCTCTTTAACTCATAAATCTTATGTATCTGCATTAAATTCCTTATTTTTTGTAACTTTATATAGATCTTGTCTTCAATTTGATTCTTTAATACATATCCAAGAACATTCACACCATAAGCATCTTCCATATAATTACGGTTCATTGCCAGATAAATGATATACGTAAAAGGCTGTGGATGTGAATTTATACATTTTAGACCTTTTAAACCTATCGTATCAATATCGGCCAATAAAGCATCATGATAACGACCACAATTTTGATATCCATTTAAATCTTCATATACATCTATATCGGCAATCGAATACTCTTTCTCAATAACTCGTAACAGTTTTTTCAAAAATACAAAATGATCACACACAATAGCTAACTTCATATTTTCCCCTTAGTTGTTTTTAAATACTGTAGTGAAAATATTATATAGCCGCAAACGCTTTTTCACAAGAACATTATTTCATAGTACTGTGAAGTTTTTTTATATTAAAAAACAGGCAATGCCTGTTATTTATGATAGTTACGATTATTATTGATCATAAAAGCTCGATAAATCTGTTCCAAGATCAAAACACGAGTCATTAGATGCGTAAATGTTAGATCCGATAGCTTCCATCTTAGATTAGCTCTTTGTACCAGACTTGTCGAAGGACCTAAAGATCCCGCAATTACAAACACGATGTTTGACTGCGTGCTCATCAAAGAATCCAGTTTTTGTGCAAAGCTTTCACTTGTGAACATTTCACCATGTAAATCTAATAAAACAACAAAATCATTGACCTTAATTTTTTCCAGCACTCTGGAAGCTTCTTTATCTTTTATGATCTGCATCTCTTTTTCGCGCTCAGCATGTTCATTGGATTCGTCTTTTACTTCGATCACTTCACATTTACAAAAAGCTGACAATCTTTTTAAATATTCAGCTTCCTGTAATTTCAGGGCTTTATCCTTGTTCTTGCCAATGGCAATGATCTTGATCAAAATGTTGCCTCCGCTGGATGATCCTGAGTAAGTTTTAATACTTCTTCTCTTATCTTTTTAGCAAACTCTTCATCTTTTGATTTTAAGACTTGTATCATAAGATCTGTCACTTTTTCAAATTCTTTTTCTTTAAATCCTCTTGTAGTCATAGCCGCCGCACCTAAACGAATTCCAGATGTGACAAATGGTTTTTGTGTATCATATGGAATCGTGTTTTTGTTGCAGGTGATTCCAGCAAGATCTAACAATCTTTCCGCTTCTTTTCCTGTCATGCCAATACTGCCTAATACATCCACCAGTAACAAGTGATTATCACTGCCACCTGAAACTAGACGGAAACCAGCTTCTTTAAATCCTTTGCACATCACCTGCACATTTTTTAGAGTCTGTTCCATATATGATTTGAATTCAGGTTGGCTTGCCTCATATAAACAGACACCTTTAGCTGCGATCACATGTTCTAAAGGACCTCCCTGCATTCCCGGAAATACTTTTGAATCCAATTTTTTGGCAAACTCTTCTTTGCAGAAGACCATACCTCCACGCGGACCTCGAAGAGTCTTATGGGTCGTTGTTGTCACAAAATCAGCATATGGAATTGGGCTTGGATGAAGACCTGTTGCCACCAAACCTGCAATATGCGCCATATCCACCATTAAATAAGCATTCACTTTCTTGGCAATCTCACTAAACCTTTTAAAATCGATGATTCTAGGATAAGCACTTGCCCCAGCCACGATTAACTTAGGTTGTGTTTTAATTGCCAATTCTTCAAGCGCGTCATAATCGATCAATTCTGTTTCAGGATCTACATTATATGCGACAAACTTATAAAGCGTTCCTGAAAAGTTCAAAGGATGTCCATGTGTTAAATGCCCACCGGCAGCCAGATCCATCCCCAGCACAACATCCCCTGGTTGCAACAAGGTATTATAAACAGCCATATTAGCCTGTGAACCTGAATGAGGCTGTACATTGGCATGCTCTGCCTTAAATAGTTCTTTAGCACGCTGGCGTGTCAAATCTTCAGCCTGATCCACATAAACACATCCACCATAATATCTTTTGCCTGGATACCCTTCTGCGTATTTGTTGGTCAAAACACTTCCCTGTGCTTCTCTTACTTCTTTTGAAACAAAATTTTCACTGGCAATCAGCTCTACATTTTGTTTTTGTCTTTTTGCTTCCTTATCTATAATAGAAAACATTGCTGTATCTCTCATGCTTTTTCCTCCTGTTTTCTAGTATTCTATCACTTCAAGGTCATTTGACAAAGAAGGATCTTCTGCAAGTTGTTCAAGAACATTACCCTGCAGATCACTTAAATACCATGTTCCATCTTGATTCAGCCCTAAATAATACGTTGTTGTCTCTTCTTTTCTTTGAACCAATACAACATCATTGTATTCTAGATTTACACTGGTCTTTGTTTTAGTATCATAAGATAGATATCCTTGATCATTATGAATAATTATATAATTAGACATTGTATAGATCACATCATCAATATTCTCAATAACCACATTATCATTTTCATCAATCAGTGATCCATCTTTGATCGTAAATCCATTTAAGAATGGTTCATTCAACTGATTCATGGTTTTATCTGTGTCGATATCCAATGGCTCTACTTGTTTTGTATCATCTGGCTCACTATCCCCTTCAATATTTTGCATAAAAAGTGTTAAAGCACCAGATACCGCAATAACTACAATAATAAAGATTGCTCGATAAACTTTTGATTGTTTTGAAGATACAAGATATGCATTTTGAAACTTCTGCACTTTCTTTTTAGCCTGAATAAATCCATGCTCATCCAGCAGTTTCAACATAACTTGAAACTCTTCATAAGTTCCAATGAATGTTTTTTTGATCAAGGCCTTCTCTAATTTTCCACAAAATATCGGATCGCTTTTATATGTTTGTACCAGTGAATTTTCAAATAAATCTTTCAACGTTGTTGCATCGATCTTTTTTGGCAGGCTTGAAACGATGTTTTCCACGACATATTGATTATTATCAGTCTTGTTTGTTTCTTTGGTTTCCTGAAATAATTCCTTGCTTCTTGGAATTGGAGGAACATTTGATTCAATTGGATCTACATCAAACTCTAAATGTGTTTCCGGCTTGGTTTCAGGTTCAACCTTTACGGGTTCTTCTTGATGAACCGGATTGCCTTTAGCGTATTCCAAAGCTTTTTGATACGCTTCCTGTAATTGTTCGAACTGTTCTGGGTGGGTTTCTGGATGATATACTTTTGCCATTTTCGCATAGGCTTTTTTGATTTCTTTCTTGTTTTGTGTTGGTTCAATTCCTAAAATTGTCCAAATCGTCATGATAACATACCTTCATTTTCATCTTCTTCATTCTTAAAAATGTCCATGTTTTCATAAATACGATTTAGATCATAACGATCCAGCAAATGATCCATTTCTTCTATCAATAAAGCCTTCTTTTTGATATTATTCGTATTTCTTTCATACAATTTGATAAAGCGCAAAACCATATCACGAAGCCAGTCCTGACCTTGGGCATCCATTTCCATATATATACGTTTAGCTTTTTCTAAGACCATTTCGTATTCTGAATTTTTATTCAGCTGTAAAGATACATTCTTGATTGAATCTAACTGTTTGGTTGAAGTTACCTTCTCAAAATCACTGCTCTGCCCAACTTGAAAAATATATATTTCATTTGTGGACAAGATATGGATCTCCACATACAACATCGAATTGATATCATAAGTATACGTTAGAGCAAACTGTTCATGTACCTGATGATTTATTGGAATATCAATGCTTGTTTTTCCTAACTGCAAATTATCCTTGGCATACATGGATTCTCCCTGAAACACTTCAACGTCCAGCTTCTTTTGACCAAGCCTAGCTGTCTGCAGCATGACCGTTTTACTACAAGGAAGCACACTGTTTCTTTCAATGATTACTTTCGATAACAGTTTGTCAGGCTCAACATCATTGATCACTGCCGTAGATAACGAGAATGGACAAATATCGGTCACGACCATATCTTTGATGCTCTCGCTGCGTTGTTTGATTCCTATATATTTGCCTAACCCCATTGCGACAAGCTGATCAAAGTCACGTGTCTGTTCAATAGGAATGCTCAACAAATCAGATAAATACTCCTGCACCAGTGGCATTTTAGAAGAACCGCCAACCAAGATCAAGCTATCTAGTTCATCCGCTGTAAAGCCACTGTCCTTTACTGCTTTTGCGATCACGATCTTGGCATTTTCTAGAATCGGCAAACATATTTCTTTTAGTTTTTCCTTAGTAAAAGTATATTCATACATTTTATCTTTTATTGATAATTTCATTATGGCTTGATCATGATCTGATAAATAAATCTTGCAACGCTCAGCTGCCATCATCAAGCTTGCCTTGATAGAATCATTCAATTTTTCAAAAACAAGATTATTTTTGGCACAGAAATAATATGCGATTGCACGATCAAAATCACTGCCCCCTAGATGATTATTGCCACAAATTGAAGTGATGCTGACGACATTTTCAAAACAATCAACAACCGATACATCCAAAGTTCCACCACCAAAATCATATACAACAAAGGTTTCATAGTCCGGCATATCATGACAGGCTATAGCGGCAGCACTTGGTTCATTGATCAAACGATCCAATTTGATTCCTAAAATACTTCCAATTTCTTTTGTCGCCTTTCTTTGGCGCGCATTGAAATACGCTGGAACACTGACTATAACTTCTTCCACTTTCTCATTTAAATATACTTCAGCATCATATATCAATTGTTTTACCACAAAGCTTGAAAGTTGTGATGGAGTAAATTTTTTATTATCTAATTCATAAAGCTTATTAGTACCCATCGCACGTTTAAAAAGACTGGCTGTATGTGCAGGATCACTGACAAGTCTCTGTCTAGCAATTTTCCCTACGATTACTTCATCATCTTTGATCCATACAGCACTTGGTGTCAAATATTCATTAAAGGCATTAGGAATTAGTTCCACTTTATTATTTCTATACGTTACACAAAGACTGTTCGTTGTTCCTAAATCAATTCCTATTACGGCCATAATATTCACTTCCCTTCTTGTTTACGATATAACTTATGATCAAGGCAATTAAAAAGCCGCCTAAAACATCACTTGGATAATGAACGCCTAAATATAGTCTTGAAAACCCAATCAAAGCCGCAATCAACACAAAGATCCAGCTGTATTTTTTATCCAACTGCCAAAAACAGATCAAAGCAACCGAAAATGCAGCTGACGTATGACCCGATGGAAAAGAATAATCCCAAGGTTTATGTCCTATATAAATCAAAAAATCCACTAAATCATAGGGTCTGGTTCGCATAAAAAGAGGTTTCATAAACACATTAACAACTAACGCACATGCGCAAAATGATACGAACGCTATGATACCGACCTTTCTTGTTTTCTTATTGATCAATAAAACGATGATAAGCAATATCCAAAACCATCCATAATTTGATAAAGAAGTAATAAATGTAAAAAATCTTGTCAGAAAATCATTTCTTAAGTTTTCCTGGATCCAATGGTTGATCGCTAGATCAAGATTTGTTATCCAATTTAATATATTCATATCTCAACTATACGAAAGATTAATTAAAAAGGCAAAGAAATATTACATTGATTGACGAAACCAAAAAAATTAGCTAGGATTTAGCTATGCCAAAGATACAATTTGATATTGAAAACACTATAGAAATTAAAAAAAGCAAATTCATAACCTATCTTCATCGTACAAGCGATGAAGAAGAGGCAAAAGAATATATTCGTCAAATCAAAAAAATGCATCCTAATGCCACACACCACTGTACCGCAATGATCATCGGTTCTATCATGCGCTCTAACGATGATGGTGAACCAAGTCAAACTGCTGGTCATCCTATGTTAAATGTTTTGATGCAAAAAGAGATGCAAGATATCCTTGTTGTAGTAGTTCGCTATTTTGGTGGCATCAAATTAGGTACTGGCGGATTAGTTAGAGCCTACTCTTCCAGTGTCAGCGAAGCATTGGATAAAAGCGTACTAGTTGAAGAAACAATGTTTGATGAATACGAAATTGAATTCAATTATTCACTTATAGGTAAATTAGATCACTATTTTGCCACACATGGTATCCACATTAGTTTAAAAGATTATGCCGAAAATGTGATTTATCATTATTTAAGTACAGAAGATATTTCCAAAGATTTAAAAGAAATCTCGGGTGGAGTGATTGAACCTAAATGGATCAACAAACAATCTATGGAAAAAGTCATTTAGCCAAGATATTCCTATGTTATACTTTAAGAGGTGATCAACATGAATCTATTCTTTTATTTTATTGTCATATTGATAATTTTTATCTTGATTGGATATATTCTGCCTTTTTTGGCACCAATCTTACTTTTCTTCTTGGTTTTAGGTGTATTAAGAAGTTTTTTTCAAGGACGCAAACATTATGATGATTATGAAGATAATACATATTATGAAGACATTCACAATCAATCGGACTACACCTATACAAATCCACCAAAACACGATGCAATTGATGTCGAATACACTGAACATGAAGATAATGGAGATGCGCAATGATTTGTCAAAACGCAATCGGCTACCATAATGAAATTCAAGAGCTGTTAAAAAAATCAATGTTAAATATGAATGATGCGCAGATTCGGGCATGGATGGAACATGAATTCAAACCCGAAACTATGTTCTGTTATTGGCAGGATGGTCGTTTGACTTCTTGTCTTCAGACCAAACGAAGAATCCTATCTTTCAAACACCAGAAGATTGCCGTTGCAACCATATCCCTTGCAGCTACACTTCCCGATTATCGTCAACGCGATCAGTTTGGACAGTTGTTAGAGGCTTTTTTGGAACAATCCAGTCATAATGAACTCTTAACAATGGTATATACAAATTTTCCTAAACTTTTTGAAAACCGAAGTTTTTCTTGTATATCAAAAACAAAATACTATTGGATCCCTGCCGATAAATGCAATCAGGGAAATGATAAAAACATTCGTTTTTACCATCCTAATATCGATCTCTATCCATTGTATCTTGAATTCATGTCCCACTTTGATGGAAGCATCATTCTTTCAAAAAAAGACTTTGAAGACCAAATACACTATGCAATTGACTGCAAGAAAAAAGTAGCCCTCATGATGCATGGTGAAAAGCCCCATGGTTTTGCGATCTATAAAGTTTTAAACAATCATGTTAAAATTGATGTCCTGGTTTATCTAGATTCCAACGCAATCTTAGATTTATTACGATATTTGGCAATTCGAAACGATGCCATTTCCTTTGTTGTTTCAATGGATGAAAGAATCGAAAAATTATTCCCATTTGATATTCCTCGTAATCAAGGAACAATCTTAGCCCGATTGAACAACTACAAACTATTTTCCAAGTGGACCAAAGAAGATGTTCGTAACGCAAACCAGGCCTTTGAACTTATTCAAGAACCTATGTGGAATCATTTTATCGAATAGTCTTGACTACTATACCCCCCCCCCGAGCTAAAATGAAATCATATCATATTTATTTTCATATAAATATGATATGATTTCTTCAAAAGTGTCTGTTGTTTTACAGACAGGGAGGTTTTTTTTATGATTGAAATCAATCACGTATCAAAAACATTTGGAACTAAAAAAGCAGTTGATGACATCACTGTCACAATTCCTACTGGATGTATAACCGGCTTCATAGGTCCAAATGGGGCTGGCAAAACGACTTCTATCCACATGATGACAGGAGTTTTACAACCTGATACAGGATCAATAAAACTAAATGGAAAAGATATAACTAAGGATCCAATTGAAGCTAAAAGGGAATTCGGTTTGGTTCCTGACAGTCCAGATTTATTTTTGCGTTTATCCGGCCTTGAATATATTAACTTTATGGCCGATCTTTACCATATCGATACAGCAACAAGAAATGCTCGCATAAAAGCTTTAGCCGAACAATTTGAAATTCAAGATGCTTTAAATGATCGTATGTCAAGTTATTCACATGGTATGCGACAAAAAGCTATCTTGATCGCAACTTTGGTCACAGATCCTAATATTTGGATCCTAGATGAACCAATGACTGGTCTAGATCCTGCCAGTTCATACTTGTTAAAAGAAAAAATGAAAGAACACGCCCGCCAGGGAAATACTGTTATTTTTTCAACACATGTCTTAGAAGTTGCAGAAAAATTATGCGACAAAATCATCATTATTGATCACGGAAAGATTCGCTATGATGGTACATTGGAAGCTTTAAAGGCTCAGTATCCTGAAAAAGAAAGTTTGGAAGATGTTTTCTTAGAGGTTACAAGACATGCATGATTTTATTACTTTAAGCAAGCTATTATTCAAATCAAATTATAAGCTTGATCTACATTCTAAAAAAGGAAAGCAATCATTAATCGTAGGTTTTGTGGTTTTTCTATGCCTTCTTCCTTCTCTAGGAATGTTTTACATGCTGTTTCATTCTGCATTTTCCACTTTAAATTTAGATCTTTTGATATTACAACTTGGTTTTAGTGTTATTGGATTTTTAGTTTTGTGGATTGCATTGTTCATGTTTCCATCTGTATTTTATTTTTCCAATGACCTTACTCATCTTTTAGTACTACCTGTTTCTCCAACGATGATCATATTTTCCAAATTTATCATCGTTTATATCTCATTATTTTTAACCAGCTTATTAGTTACTGCTCCTATGTTAGCAGCATACATCATGGCCGGAGCAAAGATTTCACAGATATTTATGTTTATATTACAATTACCTTTAATTTCTTTAGCTCCTGCATTTATGGTTGGAATATTCTGGATCATTGTGCTTCGTTTTATACCTTTTTTCCAGAACAAAGATCGTTTTAATCTAATCACAGGTGTAATATCTATCGTTATTGCCGTTGGGATTGGTGCTGCTTCAGGACTTATCAGTGGAACATCTGTCGAAGATCCTGCCGCCTTGATCTCAATGCTTCAAAACAATCCAGAAACTTTATCTTTATTGACCCAGATTTTCTTTAATGTTCCTTTTGCCTCAAAAGCAATTGTTAACTTATCTATTATAGATTTGTTTATTCATATCATTATAGTTATCATTACAGGCGGATTGTTCTACCTATGCTCAAAATACTTATATCTGATTTCTGCAACCAGTGTAAAAGGATCTCCTTCCAAGAAAAAAGCTAAATTAAAAGTCAATCATCAAGCGAATCCTTTTTTCAGTTATTTTAAAACCGACTTCTATAAACTAGTTCGTACGCCTGCCTACTTTTCAAACTGCGTATTATCCGGCTTAGTAGCTCCGATTATCATGGTTGTTGTATTTATGGCATTACCTGATATAGAAGAGGCCAAAGCCGCCTTAGCCCAAATAGATATCGCAAAGCTGATTAACCTACCTCTATATTTATATTTAGGCGGTATGATCGTTGGATTCTTTTTCGGCTCTTTAAATGGAATAAGTGCTACATCATTTTCACATGAAGGAAAAAACATTCCATTTATGTTGTACATACCTTTAGATTTTTCTAAACAACTGGCTGCTAAAGTATCCTTAGGCATCTTCTTTTCACTCTTATCATGTATCTTATTATTGATACCAGTGCACATGTTGTTACCTTATCCAATCTATTATGATGCTGCCTTTGTGATTGGAGCTTTATTGGCAAGTTTAGTCGTTAATTTTTTAGCACTTTTGATTGATGGAATTCATCCAAAAATCAACTGGGAAGATGAAACAAGTGCTATCAAGAACAACTTAAATGTTGTATTCGAGTTTCTAGCAAGCTGGGCCATCGTGGTCATCCTTTGTGTTCCATTCTTCTTATTTGATATATTTAGTTGTTTAATTTATTATACAATTTTTGTTTCCATCGTCTTTGTGATCTTGATCGCAATCATGTATATCTTTGGTCCAAAGATTATCCTACGATCTTTAAAGAAAGGTTCATAGACAAAAAGCATGTCTTTTAATTGAGACATGCCTTTTTAATGTGTTTCTTTATACTCTTTATAAGTTGTGATTTCAATTGTATTGATCACAGCGGTGATATCTGTATCTTCTAAATCAGCAATTGCATCTACAACATCCATACCGGAAATCACTTGACCAAACACTGTATGAACTTGATCCAGCCATGGTGTTCCGCCTACTTCATGATATTTTTCTTCTGCCAAAGTTGGCCATCCATTCAATTCCTGATCCATTGTACTGGCTTGAACGATAAAGAACTGACTGCCATTGGTATCTTCACCGGAATTTGCCATTGAGACAGCTCCTCTAAAATTATATAATTCATAACTGAATTCATCTTCAAAAGGTTCTCCCCAAATACTTTCACCACCGGAACCAGTCCCTGTTGGATCACCAGTCTGGATCATAAAATCATCAATCACGCGATGAAATGTCACACCATTATAATATCCCTCTTTGGCATGTGTCACAAAATTTTCAACAGCCTTTGGAGCCTGATCTGCGAATAATACAAAATCAATTTCTCCCTGATCTGTATTCATGATTGCGACCTGCATATCATCTGGATATGAATCTTGGAACTGTATCAAAGAATCTAGTTCAGGAATTTGTGTTGTTTCATCGGTTGTATCTTCTGTTTGTGGTTCGCTCTGTGTACTTGAGCAGCCCACTAAAGCTAAGCTCAATACTAGAGCACTGGCGATTTTTGTATATAATTTCATTTTAATTTCCTTTCTTTGTCTTCGATATTTTATCATAGATTGAAAAGATAAAAAAATTATGTTTATATATTTTTTAGACTAGGAGGTTTTATATGTATACAGATAGTCATTGTCATATCACAGAAGATCGATTATATGAAAGAATCGATGAAGTTTTAAAAAACATGCACGAAGTTTCCAACTGCATGATCATGTGTACAAACGAAACAGAATTCAAAAGAGCATTAGCACTTAAAGAAACACACTCTCATTTTAAAATCGCCTTTGGATGGTTCCCTCAAGATGCCAAAGACATTACTGAAAAACATATACAGATCTTACAAAAGGCAATTGATTCAAATCAGATAGATTGTCTAGGTGAAATAGGTTTGGATTATTATTGGGATAAATCATTTATCAATGAACAAAAAGAGCTTTTTATCAAACAAATTCAAATGGCCAATCACGCCAATCTTCCTATATCCATCCATATGCGAGAAGCAACTAAAGACTGCCTGGATATCTTAAGAGAACACGCAAAGACCAAGGTCATCTTCCATTGTTTTTCCGGAAGCAAGGAAACTATGAATGAATGTTTAAAAATGGGCGCTTATATATCTTTTGCAGGCCCAATCACTTTTAAAAACAATCGTCAAGGTGTCGAATGCGCAACGCTTTGTCCTCTAGACAGAATCTTAACTGAAACCGACTCCCCTTATTTAACACCGGTTCCTTATCGTGGTAAAACAAATGAACCAAAGTATGTTGAGTTCACGACAAAAAAAATCTGCGAGCTAAAAGAGATCGATGTCGAAACTCTCTGCGCACAGATTTCTAATAATTTTCAATCTTTATTCAAAGAAGCATAATCATTTGGCTTATTACCAATGATGATCTTATCCTCTTGAATGACGATCGGACGCTTGACTAACATCCCATCTGAAGCCAGCAAATCAATTAACTGCTCCTGGGTGTAAGTCTTGCGTTTTTCTTTTACATTTAATTCACGATAAAGCATACCGCTGGTATTGAATAACTTATCGATAGAAATACCTTTATCGATCCAGCCTTGAATTTCTTCTTTTGTTGGATTTTCTTCTTTGATATTTCTATATTCTGCTTCGATTCCTAGATCACAAAGCGCGGCATATGCTTTCTTGCACGTCGTGCATTTTGGATATCCAATAAATAGTGTTTTCATATGATCTTATTCAAAAGCATGTGATAACGCATCAGACATAGAGGAATTATGTTCTACCGCACTAATTACAGCTGCAATCAATGGTGCTACTGAAAGAACAACCATTTCTGGGTATTCCTTTTGTTTTTCTGTCTGATCAATCGTATTCGTACAAATAAATCCAGCAAGTCCGGCATTTTTCAAACGTTCAATTGCAGGACCTGAAAGAATACCATGAGTACAACAAGCGTATACTGCTGTAGCTCCTTTAGCCTTTAACATATCAATACCAGATACCAAAGTACCTGCTGTATCAACCATATCATCAATAATAACTGCTACTTTCCCATTTACATCTCCAAGCAAATTCATCGCAACCGCTACATTTGGTTTAGGACGACGCTTATCAATGATCGCAACTGGTACATTTAAGCTTTCTGCCAAGTTACGAGCACGTACTGTTCCTCCATGATCTGGAGATACAACAACGATATCTTTTACATCTAGGCCTTCTTTATGTTTAAAGTAATCTGCAATCAATCCTAAAGAAGTAATATCATCGGTAGGAATATCAAAATATCCCTGAATCTGTGTTGCGTGAAGATCCATTGTTACAACGCGATTTGCTCCTGCGCTTTCCAATAAATTTGCGACCAATTTAGACGTAATAGGCTGACGAGGTTTTGCCTTACGGTCCTGGCGAGCATATCCATAATAAGGAATAATACAGTTAACGGTTGCAGCACTGGCACGTTTACATGCATCGATACCAATTAACAATTCCATTAAGTTTTCATTTACTGGTTTGTTTGTACTCTGCACAAAATATACATGCTTTCCTCGTACAGATTCTCCTAATTCAACTAAGATTTCACCATCGGCAAAATGTTTTACTTCACACTTTCCCAATGGTAAATTCAATTCCTTACAAATTTCTTTTGCGAGTCCTACGCTTGATGATAATGCGAATACAATTGTGTTGTTCATGTTTTGTCCTTCCCTCTACTTGTTTTTATATTGTGTACCATAACCTTCTTTGTTGGATTGACGATTTCTTGCGATTCCCATATCGCCATCTTCAACATCATCCGTTATCGTACTGCCGGCTGCTAACAGAGCATTTTCTCCGATCGTAACCGGTGCAATCAAGTTTACATTAGATCCGATGAAAGCCCCATCTTTGATCGTTGTTCTAAACTTGTTCTTGCCATCATAATTTACTGTGACAACGCCACAACCAAAATTAACATTTTTACCAACATCACTATCTCCAACATATGTTAAATGAGCACATTTTGAGCCATCACCAAAATTTGTGTTCTTGAATTCAACAAAGTTACCTATACGACAGTGTTTCCCTACATGAGTATTATTTCTTAAATGAGACATTGGTCCAATTGTGGTATATTCATCCACGCTTGAATCTTGAATCTTGCTGGAATCAATCGTTACATGATCTTT
The DNA here is from genome assembly GCF_028321995.1 of Faecalitalea cylindroides. Lineage (NCBI taxonomy): Bacteria > Bacillati > Bacillota > Erysipelotrichia > Erysipelotrichales > Erysipelotrichaceae > Faecalitalea > Faecalitalea cylindroides. The sequence goes on along the minus strand of NZ_JAQLXG010000001.1, from coordinate 6,046 downwards.
GATAACAGAATTATTTAAATAAGAACCACCTAAAATTTCAACATGATCTCCAATTACCGTTTTACCTAAAATTTCTACATTTGGATGAATGATTACATCATGTCCAATCTTTACATCTTTACCAATCACTGTGCGCTCTGGATCAACAATCTGAACACCATTGGCCATCCAGCAACGGTTGATCTTATTTCTCATCCATATATATGCTTTATTTAATTCCAGACAGTCATTGATTCCCATTACTTCATCTCGATCTTCAATTGGAAGTCCTTTGATCTTCATTCCTTTTGAGGAAAGAATGGAGACTATATCTGTCAAATAATACTCGTGCTGAGCATTATTTGTTTTTAATTCATTGATGTTTTCAAACAATACATCATTCTTGAAGCAATACATACCTGCATTGATTTCACGAATATTCTTTTGTTCTTCTGTACAATCTTTTGCCTCTACAATAGAGATAACATCATTATTTTCATTACGAACGATACGTCCATAATGAGCTCCGTCTTCAAGTACAGCTGTTAATAATGTTCCAGCTGCATCTTCATTTTCTTTAAACAGCCTTTCTAAAGTTTCCGGTTGGATACATGGACCATCTCCATTAATGATCAATGTATCTCCTTTAGCATCTTTCAAACATTGGCATTGCATGACTGCATGTCCTGTTCCTAATTGAGTTTCCTGCATTGCAAATTCTACATCTGGATATGCATCCTTGATCGTCTGTGCCTGATATCCAACCACAACAACGATACGGTCAACATGCACTGCTTTCAATGCATCGATAATATACCCTAACATCGGACGGTCAATGATCGTATGCATCACCTTACTGGCATCTGATTTCATACGAGTTCCTTTGCCCGCCGCTAGTATGATAGCGTTACGCATTTTTTCACCTGGCTTTCTTATACCCTATACTATTCTAACAAAAAATAGCAGTCATTAAAATAACAATCCAAAGAAAATCTTAAACCTAGTCCTCTCCATAATCAGTTATTCCTTCTCCTACATTTGGTACATAATGTGAGTACACCATATCTATACCAAACAACATAAGCAAGAAGACACACATGACGCGTAACATCATTGGTTTTATCTTGGCAATCATATTATCAAATACTGGAGCCAAAACATAAATAAAAGCCATACCGCCTATACCAAATACACAAAGCCCCTCAGCACATATTCTTCCATCTAGATTCAAGAAATATCCACTATAATCCCACCATTTCAACCCGGTATTCATTTCCATGACATAAGAAGTAGTGTATTCCAAAAAACCACATAACACAAAAATCAAAATAAAACAAAGGTATGGTTTATCTCGAAACTTCTTCAATAAAGTTAAAATAAGAATTCCTCCAGAACCATATATTGGAAGCCAAGGGCCATGCATAGCTCCACGATTAACAAACACTCCATCTGTTATCAAATGTAAACTAACTTCCCATAACCATCCGATGCAGGAAAAAATAAAAAACATCAAAATCAACGACCAAATTGTATAATCTCTAGCTGGATCCAGTCGAGAAAGAATAACTCGTTTATTTTCTTCAGGAATAGTAAATAAGCGTGTAGGATATTGATTCCCTTCTGCCTCTTCCTTGATTGATGCATATTCCAAAGCTTTGTGACTTTCTTTTTGATATTCTCGTTCTGCTTTTCCTTCTTTAAAAAGAATTCCAAAATAATTTGCGAAAAATCCTCTGATTCCCGGTAGCGGTTTAACATTCAGATCCTTATTTTTAATTTCTGGATATGCTTCTTTTAAAGTTTTTTCACTAGCTTTAGCATATAAATACATATCGTTTAAACATTCAGAATAAACTAGATTTTCTGCTTTAGCTTTTTCTCTTAAATGAACATATACTTCACAAAATATCATCATTTTATACGGATTGCTAAAGAATGCTGCCGACAATCCAAGCGTACAAGAAGAAAGAATGGTCCAACCCAACATTGAAACATCTATTTTAAAGCACTCCCATTTATGGCCATTCATCATTTTTCTTGATAGCGTGATTGCCTCTAAAGCTTTTATATTTGGATTCTCAGCCACAATAAACGGTACCATCAAGTAGGAATAATGTTTGACAAAAGCACCTACGATTGTCAGCGACCATAAGGTATATAATGCATATCGAACAAACATAATAAAACTTGCTCTTGTCCACCGTTTTACCCTGCTTAAAAACATAAAACGTTCAAATGGTATTTTTTGATATGTTCTAGATTCCAAAAACATTCTTCTTAACACGACAGCATATGTATTTTGAACATAAAACCAAAACATTAAAAAAACAAACAAGCCTAATAGAATCAATAGTAAAACAGCCAAACTTTCTGAACCGACCATTGAATTGACTGCAGCCACCATAGACAAAAAAATAGACCCTGACGTTATAGAGTTTATCAAAGCTGCAAACACGCCTCTTGATCTTCCAAATGCAGGATTTTTAACAGATGATATTTCTTTTTGTTTTATTTCATCTGCCATTTTTTCACCCGCATCTAAATTGTCATCGAAAATGTCTTGTAATACTTTTGAAGTACTCAAATCTGATGGTAAAGCTGTCATTTCTTCATTAATTGCTTCATTATTTTGCGAAAAGATCCAGCTAAGCGTGCCACCAAATTCTGAAGTTATCATTGCTGAAACGAGACATATAGCTACCAAAAATCCAAAATGCTTTTTCATCAGCATTTTAGCTTGTTTTTTAATTTTCTTTCTATCCATGTTCTTCCCTCTCTTATATCTGTCTTTAGATAATAACATAGAGTCGTCCAAATAAGAAAAAATCTTTCCGGTTATCCAGAAAGATTTTATTAATCATCTAAATTATCTAATTGTTTTTGAAGCTGCTGCAACTGTGAATTAATAGAATCATATTTACTTTGTGCATCATTCACCGCACTTTGTGCACTGTCTACTTCACTACTTGCCTGCGTTTGCTGAGAAACTAGATCATCATATGTTGCCTGTGCGCTTTCTACTGCAGACTGTGCTGCGCTTTGTTCTTCTAATAAACCTGGGCGTTTGTTATAAAGTTCTTGAAGTTTTTGATAATCTTCATTTGTTAATTCAGAATTATCTTTGCTTTCTATTGCTTCTCTTTCAGCCTCTAAATCTGCCAAAGCCTGATCTGCTGATGCTTTTCGAGATTGTGCAGTCTGTAAAGTTGAATTAGCCGAAGAAGCTTTAGATTGAATCGAACTTAAATTACTCTTAGCTGTATTTAGCTTCGAATTGGCATCATCTAAAGCTTGTTTCGCATCAGCCAGATCATCTTTTAAATTACTGATTTGCTCTTTTAACTTTGCTTTTTGTTGAGCTACTTCAGTATTGTTATTAGAAGCGTCCGCTTTATCCTTAGCGTCTGATTTGGCCTGTGCCAACAGCTCATCAAATGTTTTTCTTGTTTTTGATTTCAACACTTTATTGATTTCACTTTGTTGTTCATCGCTCAATCGATTAAACATTGTTTCAAAATCAATGATATCGGCTTTTTCATCATCCGTTAAGAAATCATAATCGTTAGCCCACGCCAGAATTTCTTCATAGTTTTGTTTTTGTTCTTCTTCTGAAATCTGGTCATCGCTTCCTAAACCACCAATCAAATTAATAACGCCAAAAATAGCTACTCCCGCTAAAATGACCGCAATGACTCCTGCAACGATAATTGCAATTTTCTTTGTATCCTGATTTGATTTTCTGGCACTCCCTCGATGAACTTCACGTTTTAATCTAGGACCTTTATCTTCCTCCAACAAAGACTGGATCTCATCATCATTGATGACAACGGTCTTATTGGTATCTGTGGTTTCCGGATCAATTTGATCTTTATCCCACATCATGGTCTTTGTTTGTGAACCATCTTCCTCATATTCTTCATCTTCAAATTCAGAATCATCGATTGGATCAATGATCTGTGTAAGATCCATTTCTTCGGTATTTCTTCTATTAAAATCTTGAGAGTTCTTTCTAGCTCTTTCGATACGTGACTGTCTTTCTTTCTCCTGTGTGAAATTCTCCATCTTTTCTTCCAAAGTATCTTCTACTTCAAAAGAATCTAATAATTGAGATATTTCATCTTGACTCTTTGAATGCTTTTGACTCATAAGAATCCCCCTTTGGCCTAATTTTACCAAAATGTATGCTTTTTTTCTACCTGTTCATAGGGCTTATTTTCTTTGATCCATAAAGAATGTGCCGCAATCACAAAAACTGCAGATGGTTTTAACAATTCACAAGACCTATGTAATGTTGCTCCCGTGGTAAGAACATCATCGACCAAAAGAATATTTTTTAAGGCTATGGGATATATATTTTTTCTTTGAATGATTTTTTCTATCTGTGCCCTTTCCTTTTTTGAATGCTTGCTTTGTTTAAAGTCAAGTGCTTTATATAAAGGAAAATATATCTTTATATTTATGCTGTTGAAGATTTCTTCCAAAGGTAAAAAGCCTCTCTGGAAGTATTTTTCATCCGAGCTGCAGACTCCGCACACCATATATTTCTTCATTGTTTTTTGAAATTGATCTTTATAAAGATGTAAAAAGGATGGAGCTAAGACAATATCTCTTTGTTCCTTATAGCGAAAAAAGAAACTTTCTAAATTTTCATCATATTCATATAAAACATGATAGTTTATACCATTAATATTATATATTTTCTTATGTTCTAACCACTTAGATCGACAACTGCTGCACAACACATCATCATTTAAAAACATACGAGTAAATGTGGTTTCTTCATCAAGGGGTCTTAAACAGTCGAGGCAGAAGCATTCATCTGGCAAAGCTGATCGACACATTCTTTGATTGCCTGATTTTTTTGAAAACATAAGCACACTCCCTTTCCTGTCGGATCATCAAAACTTCTTCCTACTCTACCAAATATTTGAATCAAGCTTGCACTGGTAAATACCGCATGATCTGCCTGGCATACAATTACCTGCACGCTTGGTACTGTGATACCTCTTTCTAAAAGCGTCGTACAAACCAGTACATCTAATCCTTTTTGTCGAAATTGATCTAAGATCTCATCTTTTTCTTTCGTTTGCGAATGTATCATAGAAGATCGAAAAAAGAGCTTTAAGATCGTATTTAACCATATGCAATCTTGTCTTCTAGGCACAAAGACCAACACTTGTTTTGACTGCCTTATCCAACTGTAACAACAACCTATGATCATGAGCACCTGAAAAAATAAATTACACTCATACACTTTTGGTACCACCAGAGGATGTTTATGAGGCCTTTCAAATAACGTGACCATCTCCATTTCTTTTTGTTTGATCTTTTGTAGACTTTCTTCATCTGGCGTAGCGCTCAACAAAACTCTTTGACCCTTACAGGCTCTTCTAGTAATTGTCTGCAGCACATCATTTCCAACATAAGGAAACGCATCAACTTCATCCATGATCAAAAGATCAAAGCCATCTGGATAGCGATATAGTTGATGCATGGTACAAACAATAATATCCCCGTCTGTAATCGTTGTATATCCTTGTGTTACCTCTACAACATGTAACGTTGGAAATGCCTGACGTAATCTTTGGGCAATTTCTAGAACTACCTGTCTTCGACTAATCGCAAATCCCACTTTCTTTCCTTGCGATAAGTAAAAACAAATACATTCAAAAACTGATTCGGTCTTACCGGCTCCAGTTGCCGCATATACAAATACATCTTTCTTTTGTTTCAGATATCCTACGATCTTGCGTGAGATTGCCTTTTGTTTATCCGTCAGTTCATATTTTAACTGCGGGCTTACTTCAATAACTCGTGTAGATAAATGACAGCTCTCCTTTCTTACATATGCATCCATTCTTCCAAAGGCAACACATTTACGACAATAGTACACACCTTTATCATAGGCAAAATATCGTTTGTCTTCATTTCCACATTGATAACATTTCATATTTTCTATTACACTCGATTTTGATGAAATGACAAAAAAAGAGGGTCTAACAGTTGAGTAGTTTTTGAACTACTTTGGACTATTAGTCCCTTTTTATATGTGTATGAACCCCTAAAT